>NZ_LR130778.1:1340000-1651268 GCF_900538275.1 Petrocella atlantisensis
CAAATGCTGCATATTCAATCAATTCCTCATTTGTAAAATCAATTTGAGAGTTGATATTCACAACTTCAAATACACCCTTTGTTAGCGTTCCCGTCTTATCGAAAACAACTGTTTCCACATTGTTCAACGCTTCAAGATAGTTACTGCCTTTTACTAATATACCTCTCTTCGATGCTCCACCAATCCCTCCGAAGAAGCCCAATGGTATTGAAATTACTAACGCACATGGACAAGATATAACTAAGAACACTAAGGCTCGATATATCCATGTAGAGAAAGTTGCACCGGGGATCACCAATGGAGGTATGATTGCTAAGGCTAATGCTCCAAAAACTACAATCGGAGTATAGGAACGCGCAAATTTTGTTATAAATTTTTCTGTAGGAGCTTTCTTACTGCTGGCATTCTGAACCAGATCCAAAATTTTAGATACAGTTGAATCACCAAAATCCTTTGTTACCTCTATTGTCAAAACGCCATTTTTATTAATGAATCCGCTCAATGCATCGTTTCCTGGCTCGAGTTCACGAGGAACAGATTCCCCTGTTAACGCTGCAGTGTCAACCATTGAGTTTCCTTCTATAACCTTGCCATCGAGGGGAACTTTTTCTCCTGGCTTAACAATAATGATGTCACCTATGTTTACCTCTTCAGGAGATACTTTCCTGATCTCATTGCCAACTTTAAGATTTGCATAGTCAGGACGTATATCCATCAAAGCACTTATTGATTTTCTGGAGTGACCTACAGCTATATCCTGAAACAATTCACCTACCAGATAGAACAGCATAACTGCTACACCTTCTGGATACTCTCCAACGAAGAAAGCACCAATGGTAGCAATACTCATTAGAAAATGCTCACTGAATACCTGTCCACGGGCAATACCTTTTATTGCTCTTAAGACAACCTCTCCACCAACTATAATATAACTAATAATAAATAAGGTAAGCTCAAGCCAATTTTGGAAATTAAAGATGATTCCCACGGCAAATATTGCTCCACCGACCACAAGTCTTATGATTTCTTTTTTGTTGACACCTTCTTCTTCCTCTTCATTATTTTCTTTTATGTTGGCCTTAGATGTATCTTTCTCAAAAACAATCTTTACATCCGGTTCGATTTTTTTTACAATGCCTTCAATCTTCTCATTTAATTCAGTGCGGTTTACTTTCGGACTTATTTCCATTGTTAGTTTCTTCGAAACAAAATCTACTGCAGCAAACTCCACTCCTTCTAAACCGCTTATTTCTTTTTCCATTTTAGCTGCACAATTCGCGCATCCAAGTCCTTCAAGCATTACTATGCTTTTGTTCACCTTTTTCTTCTCTGCATCAACTATTTTAACATCCGGCTCAAGTTTACTAACAATGGATGTTACTTCTCCAAGAATTTTACCAAATTCCTTTTTATCGACCGCTTCAATTGTCAGCTTCTTAGATACAAAATCAACGGTCGCACTATTTACTCCTTCGAGGCTTTGTGTTTGAGCTTCAATCTTTGCAGCACAATTCGCGCAGTCAAGTCCTTCAAGTATTAATACTTTTTTATTGCTCTTGTTAACGGATTTTTCTTTCACTACCACATCCGGTTCGTGCTTGTGCACTATGGTTTCAACTTGCTGTAGTGTATTCTTATACTCTTGCTCTGATTCAGTTTCTAAAGTCAATGTCTTGTTCATGAAGTTCATATAGGCTTTGACTCCATTTAATTTATTAACCTCATCTTCAATTTTAGCTGCACAATTTGCACAATCTAAACCTTCTAAAATTACTTCCTTCTTTAACATTACTGGCCCTCCTTTACTTTCTTTCTTCTAAAATATGAATTAATCCCTGGTCAAATATTTGCTTTACGTGTTCATCTTCAAGGGAGTAGAATACAATCTTTCCTTCTCTTCTGCTCTTTACTAGTTCAGCCTGCTTTAAGACTCTTAGCTGATGTGAAATTGCTGATTGGGTCATATTTAATAAGAATGCAATATCGCAAACGCACATCTCTGCTTCATCTAACGCCCAGAGTATTTTAATTCTTGTTGAATCCCCAAAGACCTTAAATAGCTCCGCAAGATCATATAGGTTTTCTTCTTGAGGCATTTTTTCTCGAACTTGATTAACAGTATCCTCATGTATAACATCACAGTCGCATCTTTCAGCTGGTTGAATTTTCCTTGCCACATTACCACCTCCAATATTTCAATTGTATACTTGAACAGTTATTCATATGTTTTATTTTACTACCACAATAATAAGATGTCAATAGATACTTGAACAGTTATTCAAGTGAACGAGCAATATATTGTCTATTTATACTTGATGAGGGTTTTAACGATTAAAACACCGCCAGATAAAGGATAATTCTCATCTATTGGCGGTTAGTTATATGCATTATATTTCTACATCAATTTCAGCGCTGGGCCTGAACTCAACAGTCATTATCATCTAAGACTGTTAACTTCTCAATAAGCCGTCTCACCAATAGATCATCATATTCTGCGAGTTGACATGACTGCGTTTTCAACCAATGCATTTTGCCTCAGTTCACGCAAGCGGTATATCTCATCAGCCACTTCGTTATAGTGTTGTATCGATTACTCGTCAATTTGGATTTCAATTCCAGACTTAAATTCCACAATGAAATAGTCATCATAAACCGTTATCTTTTCCAAGAGAGTCCTTACATAATCTTCTTCATATTCAGTCAACTCGCAAGGCAGATCGTTAAGGAAACGCATCATCTCATCGAGTCGTGTTCTCAGATCCTGTCGGGATGCCTGCTCATTTTGAAGGGCCTGCTTCTCATCACGCAGCCTTCTAATCTCCATACCAAGCTCATCACCGGTATTCTTAGAATTAACGGTTGCCAATAGCTCAGATGCTTGACCAGTTACCTCACTCTTGATGAGATCCAGTTCTTTTTCCGTTAAGTCATCATTAAGTGTAAAAACTGCAACCCCCATCAGTTCACCGCCTACTTCTTCAACTGTGAACTCATATTTTGAAACCTTTGCGTTCAAGCTGTCACGTTCGCTATAGTATTTCATCATCCCCCTTTGTTCCTCGCCTGGCAATCTGCGTTTTTCAATTGCTTTTAGGATTTCCTCTTCGTATTTAGTGAGCTCATGCGAAGAGATTTCTTCAGAATCATATGATTTTTCCATGTAGCCATAGTCATTTTCAACATCATAAGTGACGGCTATCAGAGGCATATAGAGCTTCATTTGATGAACTCTGTCAGTGTTTTGAATTGTCATACCGAGATTCTCTAGTAGAACATCCTGCAGTTTCATACTCGAACCATAAAAAGTAATGTAACCGTTATGGGTCATAGCGCCACATTCATTATTCATTCTTTGCTCGCCATACCTTTTAAAATCAATGTAATCTTCAAGATTTTCATCGTATTCAAAATGGCCGGAGTCACATATCATAAATCGCCCATACTCTTCTGCACTTCTAATACCATCAAACAATTGAAATTCATGCATATGATCTAGTAAAGCGTTTATTTCATACAGGTTTCTTGGTCTGATGTACGCCATTAACTTTTCAAAATATTGAGATTCATGACCACCCATCTCTTTAAAGCGCTTTGAAAAATCATTTAGCCTGTTTACCTTGGCCGCCATCGATTCATCATTGCTAATGAACTCAATCAACCTATTAGGTAACATATCGCTTTCAAAGGAAAGTTTACATTCTTCGATGTCCTTAACTTCTAATCGAATCAACGCCTTTTCAATAGAGCTAGAAGGGCACGGCATGTAAATGAACTCCTGATCTCCATGAGCTTCAAAACATAATGTAGCTATTTCACTTTGCCAGTAATAACAAGGAAAGTGCCTGCCATCATAAACCTGTTCAGGTTGATTTCTATTTTGATAAAGGACTCCATAAGGTGTTACAACTTTCATTGGACTGAATTTCATAAGTTCATCAACCACGGCTCTTCCATCGATTGCTTCAAGTTCTTTTGTAGTCGCAGCACCGACCTCATTGAGATATACATCCCTTCCCACCGCATTCAGATTGCTAAAATCACTGATGACACTATAACAATGGGCATTTGTTGAAACAATTATTCCAAGCTCCTCGCAGATTTTACTAAACTTTTCTTCTGCAACGGGAAACCAAGCTTCTATAGATTTCTCATCGATGTTGTTTGATTTCTTAATTGTAATGTACATTTCGTATCCCTCCATTTCATTTTGTGACAATAAAAAAACCACATCCTACATTTTGATTTTGTAGAAGGTGGCTTAAGTGAACTTTACTTGGAGCGCTGTCGCTGAATATTTCGCTCTGAGAGAGCATAGTGTACGCAGTTGACTGAGCCACCCTCACGCTCAGAATGAGCCAGTCTGTTAGTGGCAGAGCCACCGCTCTTTTGAGCGGCAGCTCATGTATTTATTCTTTTATTCCATATCGTTCCCTCATTGAAGTTTTACCATCAATGAATATTTTATAGGAGTCATGTACGATACGATCAAGTATTGCGTCTGCTAGGGTGCCTTCACCAATCTTCTCGTGCCATCCACCAGGTGAGAATTGTGAACAAAAGATTGTCGAATTTATTTGGTGACGTGATTCAATTAGTTCTAGTAAATCTCTTGCCTCATTACCTCTAAGAGGTACAAGTAACCATTCGTCTAGAATTAGAAGATTAACTTTTTTGTATTGATTAAGCACCTTTTGAAAGATACCCTCTCCACGAGCTACAGTGAGTTCGTCAAGAAGTTCAGGTAACCTTACATATCTTACGGTATAGTAGTTTCGACAGGCGGCTATACCAAAGGCACAGCTCAAATAGGATTTACCGTTTCCAGAAGCACCCATGATAATAATGTTGTGGTGATCTGCTATGTAATTGCACGACCCTAATCTTATAATCTGTCCACGGTCAAGTTTTCTGTCTTCATGGTACTGGACATCCTCAATACAGGCATTGTGGAATCTAAATCCAGCCTTTTTCATAAGTCTTGCTAGTTTATTGTTCTTTCTTCTCGACCACTCTAAATCAACAATCATACCAAATCTTTCTTCGAAGGAGAGATGATCATAAGATGTATCATGAAGTTGATTTGTATAGTTGTCCGCCATAGCATTAAGACGCATTTCATTTAACTTGTTGATGGTTGAATTATTAAGCATTAGTTATCCCTCCCATAGTAGTCAGCACCTCTAGTGAATCCATAATCAGAGGATTCGTCGCTGGAAGGGATAAATGGTTCTTCGACGATTTTGTCAGCACCTGTTTTAAGGATCGTCTGAACACTTTTGTAATTAGGCTTGGGTGTATAGGTTAATGCTTTTGCACAGGCAGCTTCTAACCGTATCACCGAGTATTTGTCAGCTGATTTTAGTAGCGCCATGCACGCTCTATAGGTTTGCTGCTCAAGACGCCTTGATGATAATATCGCTTTAATCACAACTTCAGTATTTGGTCCAATGTCTTTAGCCCAAGAAATAAACCGATCAGCATTCCATTCATTGTATTGCTTATGATTTTCGGGCATATGTTCTGGCAGGGTATGATACTGTCCCGGACGACCATGTAACCTTATATGTGAAGCGATGCGATGGGTTTTGTAAAAGACTTCAATAATGTTTTTTGTAACTCGAACATCTACTTTATTTTTGATATATTCATAGGGAACAGAGTAATGCATTTTATCTACACTTATGTGATAATTAAACTGTACAGTTGCTATTTTCCAGGTAGACAGCTCGTACTGGGTTGCAGGTAAAGGTATAAGTGTATGTTTCTCTTCAGAGTCAAAGACACTTCTTCTGCAGCCCTCTTTCTTTTGAAAAGGCTTTTGATTGAACTCTTCAAGTTTATCTTTGATGACTGTGTTAAGTTCATACAAGGTAAAGAACTGTTGTTTTCTAATAGCAGCAATAATCCAGGTAGAAATAACGCCAACAGTACCTTCAGCAGTAGGCTTATCTTTTGGTTTTCTGACTCTGGCGGGAATGACAACTGTTTCATAATGTTCAGCCATCTCGTGGTAGGTCTTATTAATGATTGGTGTATACCACGAAATGCTATCAACACCTGTCTTAAGGTTGTCAGGAACTAGTATTTTAGTGACACCACCAAAATACTTAAATGCATTGACATGTGCTGTAATCCAGCTTTCCATTTCCATAGATAGAAACGCCTCTACATAGGCATATGAGCTATATGGTAATGATGCTACAAACACATACGCTTTAATGATTTCACCAGTTGTATTATCGATGATAGAGGCTGTTTTGCCAGCCCAATCGACTTCCAACTTCTCGCCGGGTTTGTTGTGTATCCTCATCGTTGCTTTTGTCTTACTGGCATAGCTACGATACATTTTACAAAACTGAGTGTACATGAAAGGAATTTCTCGATTAATTCGACATTCCTCATTGTACTCATGCCACAGAAGACTAAGCGTTACACCTGATTTTGCCAGTTCCTTATGAATGTAATCATAGTCTGGTGCTTTACGATCAGAAGTGGCAATCCTTTCAGGGAAGTAGAGCTTTTCGAGCTCGGCATTGGATAAGTCCTTTTGCAAGGGCCATGATAAATCATGTTCCTGCGCCTTGTGAAGTGAGTTAGATACAGTGTTCCTTGAGCATTCAAGACTGGCAGCAATTCCGCGTCCGCTGATGCCAAGACTATGAAGCCTTAGGATTTCTTTGTGGTTGGTCATATAGTTGACCTCCTCGAGTTATTTACACGAATAATGTGCATATACTCATTCTATCCTAATGGCTCTGCTTGCGTCACTGTGGCTCATTCTTAGCGTAGGGGTGGCTCATTTAGTGCGTACCCTTGGCTCAAGTTTAAAATATTATTCAGTCGCTCCGTATTTGGCGATGAGTATTGAATGAATGATTGCTTTAAATGCCTGATCACCTATTAAAAACTTGTCAGCGATTTCATCCATTCTGATATATTCTCTTGCCGTATAGATGGTCTTTGCCATTTGATAGATGGCATAGCCATCAGTGTTGATGCCGCTTAAATTCATTTTCTTAAAATCAAAACTATCAGTATAAACATGATCCTTAGCTGCAGACCAGAGTTTATCATCAGCAGAAAATAGAAATAAAACGGCCAGATGGATTGAACTTCTATTTTCAACTGGAATCTCTTGTAGGCGACAGACAGAACCGAATCTCCCTCTGTGTGATTGGCTTATGAAAAAATCACCTGCGCAGTTTCTAATCAAATACTCAAGACGACTTTGAAGCCGGTGCGACTTACACTCATGAAAGCAACTTGAAATGAATCGATCATAGGATGCACCTCTACCATTACTTTTCAGACATCCAATATCTAAATCAAATCTAAATTGCTCTGGTAAGGTTGGCAAGACCTCTTCTTCTTTTTCTTGTGCATCTATCTTTCCAAATCCGTGTACCACAATTATTCCTCTACCCCTTGGTGAGAAATTTGGAACCAACATCATCAACTGCTCTAGCTCTTGAAGTTCTGAATCATTCATAAAATACTTTGACATCTTTTTTCCCTCTCTTTCTGGATTTTGAACATAAAAAAAGAGGCAATGCTCATTGGTCTCTTCTAATTGACCAGTAAACTTTGCCTCATAATTATTCATTACTTAAATATTCATTTGTGTTATCAAAACTAATGCAAAACCATCGGTTTTTTCGATTTTAACCAATGTCATCTATATTTTAGCCCTTTTTTAGGGGTCAAAAAAGGTCATTTTTTCGTCTGTTTTTTGCCCAAAATTCAGACCAAAACCACTATATGTTGTGGTCAAACTCTACTATTTATCGCTAGAACCACTACGCGTCATCAGAATTATCGCTTCTACGTGGCGGGTATAGGGCTTAAGAATATATGAGACGGATGGGGTATGGTGGGTAAGAATACTTGTCCTGTTAACTAAAATTATTTTTTTCAATAACCAACTTTCTTCTATATGCTTTTATTTCTTTTATATAACAATCTAACGCCGATATTTCAGTGATGTTAAACTGTCTTTTTAGGCGATCATATTCAATCTTTAATTTATACATCTCCAAATCAAGAATCTGAATTCCTTTAATAATGATTGAAGATTTCATTCTTCTACTTTCAGCTTCAACTTTTACAAGCTCTACATAACTCTCATGAATCAAATCTGCAAGTCGATTATATTCTTTTTCTTTACAAAGATGAACAATATCCTTTGTCATCTCCACTACATCATTTGAAATAGTCATATATTACTCCATCGTATTAAGAATGTCTGAAATAACTTTTGTAAATTCTTCACCAGTCAGATTAGAGGATCCATTTTTATTATAAGTATAAAAATCTCTTAATAAATCCTGTACAACTCTCATCTTATCCACTGTATTTTTAGTATCAACATTTTTTCTTAACACATATGCTTCTGCTTCTGTAATAAGCATCTTTCTATCTTCAGCCATTTTTGCAAGTATGGCGTCAGACTGGACTTTCATACGATTAATATCTGTAATATCCTTAGCAAGTTCAATAATATTTCCCATATTGTCAGCTAATGCATCTTGAAGTTTATTATTAACCGTACCACTGCTACTAGTATTTGCAACCTTACCTCTTCTTGATTCAACAACCTCGAAATCTTTACTCATCATCTTCTCCTTTATATTCAATATCAACTTTTACTTCTTCCAGTTTTTGTTTTAGCTTTTCTACAGAAACAATTGTAATATCCTCGGCACTCTCATCAAATGTAAAATTACTCACCCACATTTCAATTTCATCATTTACTAATTGTATATTTTCATCTTTTAGTTTTTCAAGATCTTCTGTGAGAATAGTAACAACTTCATTCTTCCATACGTTTATACCTTTTTTTGTTGCTTTCTTCAATTTCTTTTGCCATGTCAGTAAATCAGTAATAATAAAGAGTGTTTCAATTATGACACTTACACCTATCCCTACAGCTTTAGCTGAAGTTGCACCTACTTTACTTAAAAATTTTGCAAGATTATTATGAGTCTCTCTAGAAAAAGTCTTTCCAAACATATCTCCTGCTTTTTTCAATAGATGTTTTGCACCATTTGCAATCCCCGTTCCTCCTCGACCTGCGAACTGCTTAAAATAATTCAGAACTGACGCCTCTAATATTCTTCCCCCACTTTTTTTAATCAAGTTTTTACTCAGTTTAACAAATGCATCATTAAAATTAAGTTCTATTGTTTTTTCAATCCTACATAATGCAATATTCAGTTTTTCACCAATCTTCTTATCCAAGTCTCTTAATGTTAATTCAATATAACTTTTTATTATTTGCATTTCTTTTGAAGTTTCATTAGATAGCATATATTGGTTTATATATGTAAGCATTTCATCTTGATTTAGTTTACTAGAATCATCAATTTTACTATTTATTGCTTTTCCAACTAATAAACTTGCATTATCTAATTTAACTGGCATTGCCTCAATAAGTTTTTTGAACGTAGGTTTTATGAGCTCTTCTTGAATCTCCACTTGAGTCCTTCTAAGCTCATCAACAATTCCCTTGATTTCTTTCTTTTCTATTTCACTACTCTGTACCTGTATCTCTTTCTTAATAATAACATGTTCACAATGTTCTACCAAGCCGAAAATATACTTAGTAAAACATATTTCAAGCTCAATTTGGCTCTCTTCTGCATTAATCGTATGTCCTACGTAATTCCAAAGTTCGTTACATTTTGGTAAAGGATATTCATCATTTTCACATAATTCATTAGATATAAGTATAGTCTTTGGTTTGTAATGCAAAAAATCAGAAACGTACTCTTCAATTTCAGACGAACGTATATCACCATTTACAGCTTCTTCTGGTACTCTATTAATAACAAGTACTATCTTTGTTCCTTCTGTAATAACTTCAGCTGCCATTTTCAAGAAATTTATATCATCTTGTTGTATTCCCACCTTATAAGAAACAACATATACTAACAAATTACTTTCAGGTAGAATATTCATTAACACCTTTTCATGTTGATCTATCAATGAACCATATCCTGGAGTATCAAACAATCTTAATGCACCATCCACTGCAAATTTCTTTGGAGCATTAATTTTTAAGCGATTGAGCATCTCATCTGGATTTTTGTTTAACTCATCAAATATTTCTTTATCTAACCTTTCTATGCTTGCATCATTATTGATTGCATAATACTCTAGAACATTTATTTTATCATCAAAACAAATCTCAACAATAGCTCCTGTTGAAGGACTGACACTGGTATAAAGGAGATGTTCTCCTAATAAGCCATTCAACAAAGTAGTTTTTCCGCTACTAGTTTCTCCAAATAAAACTATAAAACTATCAGGACTTTTTATTCTATTACCTAGAAACTTAGACAATTCTGTTAATTTCTGATCACCAATTTCATCAACTAAACTCTCAACAATTTCAAAATTTGATAAGATACGATTATTCATGGATGTTCACCACCTTATTTTTCAAAAAAGTTAACTCATTTTCATAATTATCTTTAGATTCGAGGTTTATTTTTTCATTTTCAAGTTCTCGTAGATTCTTTTCTTTTAGTATAGCTAGCGCTTTAATTCTATCTGTATAATACTCATTAAGTCCATTTTCTATATTAGCATAGACTTCTTCAAAACCCTTAGTTATCTGCTTTTTAAATGTTTGGCATACTTCTTCTATCACTGGTCTTAGTTCTCTTTTAGTTTTCGAAGCTCTATCCGCAGTCACTAGTTGTTTACTTTTGCTTCCAATTAATGAAGATAATACTGAGATAATCAATCCAGTTCCAATTCCAGCAACTGCACCTATAACAGTTCCAGCAGGTCCGCCAATCGCCGTTCCTGCTATTGCACCTACTTTTCCACCAACTGCAATCGAAGCAAATACACCACCTAAATTACCACCAATTTTAATGCCTGCTTCCATTCCCTTTTCCCATTTAAAAGATTGTTTCTTGTTAAATTCATATGCATCAAAAGAACAATTGTTTTCACTTGCTACAACTTCACTTAGTTCTTCGACAACGCTTAATATCTCATCGATTTTTTCATTTAGATAATTTAAAAAATTATCGTTAACCATCTCAAATTCTTGAACTTGGTAATTTTTGAAAATTTCTGTAAGACTTGCGCCATCTACAATCCCACCATCTATAACCGTAAAAACATTGCCTCTTATGTTTTCCTCAGCTTCTTGAACCCATTTTCTCAATTTCAACTTAAAATCTGATTTATGTATTTCAGATGTACTTTTTACTTTATATATAGTTCGTCTTATCTTCTCTGTATTTTCTTCAAAGTCCAATTCATGTTTGATAAATTTTTCTTCCAACTCAATATGTGATAAATTAATATTCTCAAGTTTATCTTCAATAGATTTAATAGCTAAATTTATATAGTTTTGAACCCTCTTACTGAATAGTTCATCTGCTTCAATTCTCCAATGTTCATCAATACCATGCAACTTCTCAATAAAGTCTTGTATTCCAGAACTGGCAACATCATCTGTTTTGTTTTGGATTATTCCCCTTAAAGCGCTATAGGCGTTAACTGTCTGAATATTTTCCACATAATCTATATTTATTTGATTAGCGATATCTTTTAAAGTTAAATTATTAGTTTCTAAACCTTCAATGACTTCTCTATCTGTTTCATTATTCCATCTATTCATAACAAACCAAGCATTATTTAACATTTTCCATGCATATTTAATGAACATGGCTTCTGTTCTAGTAATTGGTGGATTAACTCTAATCACAAAAATTGCAGTATATAATTTTTTCAAGTAATCTTGAGTTACTTTTTGATTACTTTGAGTCAAGCTACCCACTCCTGGTAAATCGACTAATACTAGACCTTTTTTTAACAATTCACTATTTTGTGCAATAACTATATGTGAAATACTCTTCTCATTACCTATATTATAATTATTATCAACATATTCTTTTATCTGATTTTTATCTATTTCTGTAAATTCACCATTAAGTTTATAAACTGTTACTGACTCTTTTTCACCATATCTCACCTCTACAGGGATACATGTTGTTTCATCAGCTTCATTAGGCATAATGTTTACGCCGAGTACCGAATTCAATAAGGTGCTTTTCCCAACCCCTTGTAGTCCTAGGACTGGTACTAATATTTCGGGTGATTTCATAGCAGTTTGCATTTGTCTGATCAGATCACCACTTCCACCTGCATATTTATTTAGTATTTCAAGTAATTGATCTTCAATCATTTTCTATCCTCCTGAACCATTTTTTATAAAATGGTAAACTGTTATATTCGGCGATACGCCTAATCTTATCAATCTCAATAAGTAGCTTTTTATTGTTCTCTTCATTTATATTGTTCATTTTTAATAGTTCAGATGAATTTGTACATAATATTTCATTTGCATTATTACCAAAACGTGATACTTCATCAAAAACTTTTTCAATATGTCCACCGATATCTGAATTAAGTTTATTAACTAATTCGGTATATTTTTCTTCTTTTGTTCCATAATCATCCGTTATTTTTTTTGTATATCCTGCAAACATATTATTTATATTAGATTGAATGGAACTCATTTCATTTTTGGTTTCGGTCAAATTATTACTAACTTCATTTACAGTTTTAGAAATCGAAAGAAACTTATCATTCAATCCATTAATTCCTTTATTAATAAGTACACCTGATTCTTCATGGGACTTACTAGTGCCAGATATTTCAGCTAATATTTTTACTTCAAATTCACGATAACCCTTATCTACTATTGAGTTTAAATCATTTGCTAATTTATGAATTTCAGCTAGTTTTTGATTTAATTCTTGAAATTTCCCATCCAACTTTTTATAGGACTCACTTGTTCCTTCAAAAATAGTTTCATTCAACTCATCAGTAATATATGTCATTATTTCTTTCGTGGCATTGTCAACCGAAACAATGTTTTCATATTTTTTCTCATTCTTCATATTGTTTTTTCTCCTCCATAATCGCTTCTAATCAAATCACCTATGACTTCTGCAACATTATCATAAAACAAATAGTTAAATCTTTCTTTAAGAATTTGAATTACTTTCTGTTCTTCATTAAGTGATTGACATGGTTCTATCTGGTTATGAACATATGCAAGATTAAATAATGGATTATCATCATTAATTAATA
Source organism: Petrocella atlantisensis (assembly GCF_900538275.1). Taxonomy (GTDB): domain Bacteria; phylum Bacillota; class Clostridia; order Lachnospirales; family Vallitaleaceae; genus Petrocella; species Petrocella atlantisensis. The sequence goes on from NZ_LR130778.1 coordinate 1,353,117, forward strand.
GCATCCCCATATTAGTTTCTATCACAAATTCTTTGTAATATTCTGAAAGGTTGTATTTCATTTCACTTATTCCGTTCGCCGCTATAAGGCTATCAAAATCCTGAATTACAAAAAAAACTCTGTCTTCTTTGCTAATATTCTCACTTAACTTTAATTTATCGATTTGTTTCTTAGCTGCTCCATCTTGATGTGCATTAACCAAAATATATATACTTAATGACTCATTCTCATTCCTTAACTTTTTTATTTTCTTTATACTCGGATCTGCAATATATATATAATTATTTATAACGACTCCTTGTGTTTCCACCTTATCCATCAACTCATCACTTATTTTTATACCCATAAATCTCCAGCTGAAATTTAACAAGCAATGCATGTCCCAAGCTAAAATCATTTTTTTGGTAGGTGCATTCACATTGATTTCTGCTTTAGAAAGAGAACTCTGGTGAATTTTTCTCATTAAAATTCTAGAGAGTTCCATTACTCCTTTTTGATACTTAGATAATTCAATGTTTTGCAATGTTTTATCTTCTTCAGTATCATCTGTTTCATACAGTGTGTAGTTGGTTCCATCCTTCTTACTATCAACAACTAATTCCTCAATTAAAATTTTTAATGCTTTCATAACTGATGATACTTCAGTTGTTTCAACAATCTTTTGTTGCCGAAGCTTATAACTATTTCTTTGTTGTTCTATTTCAATATTCATTTGCTCAATGCTTTTCTGTGCCCCATAAACCCAATTGCTAATTGTATTCATATAGGTTTTATGAGCTCTTCTAACATATACATCAATTTCATTAATAGTTCTAGTCTTATCTAGTACATCACGAGGGACATTTTCATATTTATAGCCCCAATTCGAGTTACCGATTTTATCCCCTATCCATCTTGAAAAATTCGAAAAGGCACCAGCTTTTTCAGTCTTTTTTTGTATCATTTTAATTTCTGTAATAACTTGAGGTTCACTTATCTCATTGAATCCATTTACCTTAACTAAATCACGTAAAGGTATATTTAATGATTTTGCAACTTCACTAAGGATTTTATTATATTTTATGATATAGGAAAGTATATTAGATTCGCAGGATTTAACGCGCTTCTTTATTTCACCTAATAATTCATTTACATTCTCATCTGTTATTTTTTTACTATACTCTTTATTAACAGATTCCACAGATAGTTTCTTCATCTGAAATTCCAAATTCTCGTTAATACCTTTAAAACTGGAGCTCAATTTTTCATCAATACCTTCATATATGAATTCATCTTTAACTATAAGTGATCCATCTAAGAATATTTCTTCTTCAGATATTAATTGAATAAATTTAGTATACAGTGAAATACTTCTTTGGTTTTCAATGTGCGGAATATGCTCTTCTACTAATGAATTTAATTTTTTAACGAAAGAATTATAATGAGATGAATGAGGTGCATGTTTTCCTATTCCTCTGTTCTTCATTGCGTTAAGTGCTGAAATTTGTATTGTCTTTATCAAAGACTTGTCTTTAATATCAGACTTATCAATAATTCTTAGTAATCTTTTCTTGTGTTCATTCCCTATCATATGTTTAGTTTTTGTTCCATCCGCACTTTCTTCTAATGAATCAAGCATATTCTGGACAATTATAATTGGACAATTATGTCTTGCAACTGTATTTAATACCATATTAGTTTTAGCGTCACTATTTGTTTTTAAAGTAGTAACAAATACACAAATATCTATCGTAGGTAATAGAACTTCTAGAGAGAGTTTCTCATGAGCTTCAAGTTTGTATGCATCTAATCCAGCACTATCAATTAAAACAATTCTTTCATCAATATCAAATCCAGGAACTGTCAATAGGATATCCTCAACTTCTTTAATATTGCCAGCATTCTCGTCTTCGTCAGTATATTTCTTTAAGTTGTCTTTTGTTAAATATCCACCCTCAAGTGTAACTATTTCACCAGATTTAAATGTAATAAATCCTTTTCTGTCTTTAGATTTAATACAGCTTACCAACTGACTAGAAGACGGTTTCACCGCTGTAGAAAGCAATTCTTCTCCTAAAATCGCATTAATCAAAGTAGATTTCCCACTGCTTGTAACACCTATTACTCCAACTCTTACTTTATCACTCTTCCACTTCTTCTCTCTAATATTCAGCCAAGCCAATTCTTCACAATATCTGTTTTTTGTTGATTCTTTTGACATTATTATTTGACGCGCTTTACTAATAAATTCTAGACTTATCATCTCTACTCATCCCCATATATCAAAGTTATAATTAGAGTTTATCGAATATTACGAATTTTTGCAAACTATTTCGAATCAAAATATCGATAATATAAAGACATATTAAATCTTCTGAATTTAAATATCATAAACGTCGATCCAAACATTACATTTAAGCATAACTAAAAAAAAGCCCTCTAATCCATCGATTAAAGAGCTTTTGCTTACCACTTTTTCTTTATAAAATTTTTATATCGCAAATCGCACATTAATATAATCCTTCATCTTCTTCTCAACAAAATCATCATCTCGTTTATTGAAGGTAAAATACTTAGTATAATACTTAAACCCCAACAAAACCAAAGGTTCTTTCCGATCCAGCGAGTCGCCAAACAGATCAGTTTCTGCTTCACCATCCAAGACCACTTTTACTTCCTCAATCCCATCTAGATTTACTCGAAGACTACTTAGTACATCATCATCAACTTCCAATCCAGATTTCAACACAAATGTTAACACCTTGGGCATTGCTTTGCCTTTATTATCCACAGCACCAACAACTACCTTTTCAATAATTGCATCGAGAATCAATCGATCAAATCCTTCCAAGGTTTCATTCTTATTAAAGGCATGTTTAAAGTTCCTTATGCGCATTGATATGGATTCTTCTGAATCAAGGGTATATTTAATCGTACGCTTTTGTTCAACCAATCCTTCTTGTTCCTTCATGAACTTAGCATGCTTTTTTGTATAGGATTCCAGATCAATATTATCTTCAAGGCGTAAGTCTATCAGTTTTTGAATTTTGTCTTCAATCTTTGCTATTTGATCAGAGAGTTTTTCATATTCTTCTTTTAATGATGGAATATCTAAGGCTTGCTCAATGTTAGTGACAAATTCTGTTATTACTTCTTTGTTAAGATCCGTCAGCATATTATAGCCTTGTACAAAAGCATCCTCTAAATCCGTTTCTGCTATGGCTTTGCTATGGCTACATGCCTTCCTTCCATTTTTGATGCTATTCATACATTGCCAGGTATATTTCTCATGTTTCGTTCCGCTATTCCACTGACGGCGCATTAAGATTGATCCACAATAGGCACAAGTACATATGCTGCTAAATGGATATTTTCGACTAAATCTTTCGTTAATGGTTTTTGATCCATGCACCCGACTTCTTTTTTGTCTGATTTCTTTGGCTCGTTCAAACATCTCATCAGTAATGATTGGCTCATGATTATTTGAAACATAAAATTGATCTCGCTCACCAAGATTTTTAAGTCTCTTATGAGAAATAGGGTCTGTTGTAAAAGTTTTTCCAAGTAATAGGTCACCTTTATATTTTTCATTCTTCAAAATACCAAGAATCGTTGAATCTCGCCATCTAGATAAACCTTTTTGTGTCTTGTAGCCAAGATTTCCTAGTTCATTTGCAATAACCTTTCCACCAGCACCTTCTATATATCTACGGAAAATATACCTTACAATCTCTGCTTCTTTCTCATTCACTTTAATGGTTTTATCTTCTTTATTATAATCATATCCTAAGCAACCGTTATAGCCGATTAATTCACCACGCTTCATTTTCATCTTGAAACCCATGGTAACATTAGCTGAGATTGATTCACTTTCTTGTTGTGCTAAGGAGCTTAAGATAACCAATAACATCTCACCATTCATGGTTAATGTATTAATATTTTCCTTTTCAAAAACTACTGCAACGTTCTTTTCCTTTAGTGTTCTAACATAATTCAGTGTATCTAATGTGTTTCTCGCAAACCTAGATATGGATTTAGTTATAATCATATCGATTTTACCAGTCATGGCATCATTGATCATACGTTGAAACTCAATCCGGTTTTTAGTACCGGTACCTGATATCCCTTCATCGGCATAAATATCCGCAAGTTCCCAATCCGGTTTACTTTTTATCATCTCTTTATAATGCAACACTTGTGAGTGGTAACTTGATTGCTGTTCTTCAGAATCAGTACTCACTCTACAGTACGCTGCAACTCTTTTATTATCATTAAGAACTGAAGAATATCTTCTCGCTCTTTTTTTATCTGCTTCAATAATTTGTATATTTGACATTACATAACCTCCTGATATTTCTATGGCCATGTAAGAAGCCTAACATAGGCTATCGATAATGACCATATTTCGTCCATTTCTATTTTTGGGTATACTGAATAAACCATACCCGAAGGTATGGCCATTCAAATAACTATTTATTATTTAATCATGTATTATGCAAGTTTTCCTAACTGCATTCCATAAGTACCTATTTGGTATTTTTGCTTCATATACTCGCGAATCTTTTCATATTCAAAATCGCTTAAGAGCTGTCTATTTTTCATCTGATTTAACAAGGCTATTTGCTGTGTAAACTTCATTCTATTATCCATGTGTTTTCCTCCTATTATCAATTGATTGATTATTCAAAATATTCTTTCTTCTTTTTCTCTCGTAAAAATTGTTCTATCTCCAATGTTGAATCAACAACTGTATAATCTGGTAAAGCTTGAAGAACTGCTTCATGGTACTTAGCACCTTTTGTCGCTCGTGCATCTAATATGCTGATAACACCTGTATCCGTTTCTTTTCTAATAAGTCTCCCAATACCTTGTTTCAACTTGATCAGCATCTGTGGAACAACTACAGCATTGATGTAATCATCCATTGATGCATACATGGTTCTTTCATATTCACTAATTGGATCTGGTATCGGAAATGGTAATTTCACAACAATTAGATGGGATAACGCATCACCAGGAATATCCATACCTTCCCATGCACTACCTGTTGCAAAATACACACCATTTTTCGCTTTCTTAAATTCATTAACCGAATCTTTTTTTCCTCGTTTCATCTGTACCAATTCATATGCCTTTAACCTTGGTTTCAAATGTTCAAATACAATCTTCAAAGGTTTATAGGATGTAAATAAAACCAATGCGTGGCCATTAGATGCTTTGACTAATGCTTCTATCTTATTTCCAATTTCAATCAAATATTGCTTATCAATATAGCTTGGATAAGGTAGGTTTTCCGGAATGTATAACAAACAATTCTCTTTATGATCAAAAGGTGATTCTTTAGTGACTTGATGGATCCTATTTTCAAAAGCTACTTGCATGCCAAGTTCCTTTTTAATATAAGAAAAATCCTTATGGACTGCTAAGGTTCCCGATGTTAATAACTTTGAATCATCTGTGCTCCATAAATCTTCACCTAATACTTTACTTAATGCTATAGGTATTGAAGCAAGTACACCTTGACCTTTCAAGAACGGTTGTTCCATCCAATAGATAATACCCCAATCTTGAAAAACTCTAAGCTCCTTAATACACCTCTTTAGGTCCGACAAATATTTATTGTCTTCACCATGATCAAATCGAATTAGATCCTGAAGGTAAGATATAATCCGGCTCAAATACACTCTTGATTTGGATGTCAAAATAGTTTCAAACTTCTCTGTTTCATCTCTATTAATATGCTCTGGTATGTTAGTAACAAGCTCTGCAAAGAGTTTATTAGAGTCTTTAATGACTTCTTCAGCAGTTTCTTTAAACTGTCTTGCTTTAGTCGTATTCAGCTTCTTTGGGATCGCTTTGTTAGCTAAGTTATACAGATTCCTTTGACTGATACTTGCACCATACATTTGTCTTGCAGCATCAATTAGTTTATGCGCTTCATCAATTACAACAATCTTATGATTAGGAAGCAGAGCTGATAAATTTCTTTTTCTTCTTAGAACATCAGCAAGATAGTAATTATGATTGCATACTTGAAAGTTTATACTTGACTGTTTAGCACGTTTCATAAATTGCTGGTATCTGCATATATTCTTTTGCAGACACACTTGGCAAGAATTATAATTAACACAGATTCGTTTTTTATCGTACTGGCTGATACCTTTCAGCTCATCTAAATCAATCTCGTTCAATGATTCAACCTGCCTTAGAATTATCAACTCCTCTAGTTTCTTTTTCTTAGGATCAATATTCTTTATGTAATCTCTTAATCTAAAGTCGCACAAATAGTTGTCTTTGCCTTTTCGAATTACACTAGTTATTGGCTTATCAATAATTCCAAATTGCAAAAGCATTTGGGATATTTCAGGTAAATAATCTTTTACAATAGCTCTTTGAAGCTCAATGCTAGATGTGGTTATAATAACTGGTGTTTCTCTATGAATCTCGATGCCTGAATATAATCGTTGAACTATTGCAGCGACTAGATAGGCATGTGTTTTTCCAAGTCCTACAGGTACATCACTTAAGGATATATTTCCTGTTGTCATCATTTGATACATATGTAGTGATAGTTGAATTTGTTCCTTACGGATGCCATACCCATAATTAGTAAATACTATTTCAAAAATAAATCTAACCATTTCTTCACCACTTTTTGGAAAGTGCCTACCATAAAAATCTAACACGCTCAGTTTTTTATCTAATAAAATATCCATAGTATCTTGGATAGGTTGTTTTTTATGAAATAAATATTGGTACTCTCTAGTAATAAAATTCATAGCATGATAGGTATATGTTTTGCCTGTAAATTTTTCAATTATCATACAGTCTTTATTTCGTTTAACTATTTTGTAATCTGATCCACCTACTACGCCTGTTGCTATCCATTTTGATAACAATGGTTCTGTTAAATTTTTGTTTTCCATACTGTTTTTCTCCTCTACTTTTATTGCTTTTTAGTTTAGATTTAACAGTACAAATCCACACCGAAGGTTTCGATACAGATGTATACTGTTAAATCGTTTCTTGTACATCACATTTGCTTCCTGCTCCCCTGATTAGGGCAATATATTAGGCGAACAGTGGTGACTGTTCTCATAGAACGAGCACAAAGCTATCGGCTTCCAAGCTAAGGCAACATTCTCCCAGTGCGGTCTGCACAGGCTGTTATCCATACGATGATTAGGACTTAACAGAAGTATCATTTAGATTCCCCTTACAGGTCTTGGCGATTGATTCAATAACCACTGAATCATTTGAACCAACTAGTATCGCTCAGACTTTCATCTTCATGGCGTAGTCGTTAATGTCGCTTTCCTTTTATGGCTGTAAGGTAACGTACCTAAAATATTGAATATAAGTCTGAAATACATGACTGTTTTTGAATGTTCGCGAGATTGGTTATACCTCCCTCACCTTTTAAGCCGATCTGAGAGTCAAAGTGACGCACTTTTTTCAAAAGTTTTTGAAAAAGTTATGCACCAAGGAATGCATCATTCATATTTATGCACTCCTTAATGCATCATTTCAGTTATTAAATATTGTATTTTTCAATCATCAGTTGTTTGATTTTATTTAATGCTCGTGTTTTTCTTGACTGTACTGTGGTACGTGTTTGGCCAATTTCTTTTGCTAGTTCAACAACAGATTTTCCATTAATAAATATTTGTTCAATTACCCATTTATCTTTATCTGGTAATTCAGATATCGCTTCAAACATCTTTTCAACCATAAAATCATTCATAATAATGTCTTCAATTGTTTTTTGCTTGTCCAACATTCTCATTTCCACTGGATAATATGCTTCTTCAAGTGCTTCATAAGACAATTCATTCTTTGCACTTCTTTCCTCAAGGTAACGTTCTCGACGATCCATCTTGTAATAGATTTCATGTATTTCTTCACTGGTCTCGTAGTACTTGCTATCAATAGGAATAAAATATTGTATTAAACCTGTTCTTTCATCAATTTTCTTGCTCATATGAACCTCCTGATTTGAATTAAATTGCTAGTTCCAAATCAGAAAATTACGGTCCTCTAATTACTGCCATTTTTGCTACTTTCATTGCTGACACCTCCAGAAAATGGCAATAAAAAAGGCCCCACGCACAAGGCGTGTGACCTAATATCCATTTCTGCTCTCTCAACGAACGTAGCTATATGAAATTTTATTGCCGTAATTTTGGGTACAAAAATAGCCCTTGGCAATGAATTTTCTAATTCATCGTCAAGGGCTTATTTGTTTAGTAATCCCATCATAGCAATTATAACAGGTAGGAAATCTCGTGTCAGTATCATATCAGTCTCAATCTTGTGTCATATTAGTCTCAATCTTGTGTCATATTAGTCTCAATCTTGTGTCATATTAGTCTCAGATTAGTGTCATTTGGGTTTCATTCTCATTTAGCTTTCTTGCTTATTTGCTTCATCAAATAAGAATCCCCATAAGATTACGCCGAATATTTTAATGGCTTTATTCTTCTCTCTGTACATTGTTGATCTTGAAATATTATAGTTTTCCGCTAACCTTTCAATTGAACGTATCGTTCTAGCAATATATATTTGGTCAAGAATCTCAAAGTATTTTTCACCTTCATCAGGATAGACTTTAAGTTGATTCATTGATAAATCGATAAAATCTAGAATACTTTTACTTTCTTCAATACTTTGTAATCTTGAATTTAATCGCTTCTGATTAATTCTAGTATCTATATCTACCATTGAATTAATCAATTCCGTTAGTTTTCTATTTGTACTTTCCCTACATTCTTGATCCATTTCCTTAAGGGAACTGTTAATTCTCCAAAGCACTTTACTATATAATTCTAAAAGTGCCTTTGTATTGTGATATACGTGTTCATCTGCTTGGCTACAAAGATCATAACCAGCCGTTACTTCTCTTAACATACTATTAATCATATGTATTTACTCACCTTACCTCTTTAAATTTTTCAATTCATAGTTGCCTCTTTTCTAAGAGCTTTATGCTCAGTTTGCTGGATTTTCGAGCTTCAGTGCTTCGGGAAAAAGCTTAAATAAATTATACTATGCGAACATCAGTTCGGTCAAGAATTAATAATAAACTGTCCATATCTCAGGACAGTTTATTTACTAAAAAGATACTTATACTTATTCCTTTATAAACATATATCTATAAAACTCACATACTATTTAACGATAAAACGGACTCAAATTCATAAAAAGCTGTTCATCAATCTCTCCTACAGTTTCTCTATTAATTATCTCCAACAACTCCTCTTGACGAGGTTGTCCTAGAGTTAATCGATACAGCGATAAAACTTTAATTAGCCTATTGTATCTTAACCGGTCTTGACTCATTGGATACATAGGAACAATTCTCTCAATCATAACCTTTGTATTTTCACTATCTGTCAGACTCCAAAAAGGTACAAGATCTGAGTGTTCACCTTTCTCCAATTCAGTAGCTTTTTCGAACATAGCATCCCATGTTTTTTCCTCATTGTATCTATGTGCTATATTCTGTCGTACAGCATGGCATTTATAGCGATTGATTCTGCCTTCCCTCTGTTCGAGATCAATTGGATTCGAGGGTAGATTCCAGTGCATGATTTTTCTACAGTAAAAATGAAAATCCAATCCCTCCTGTCCTATAGAAGTCGTTGACAATACAAATGGTCTAAATGGCGAATTAAATGCTTGACGAATTTTCTCCGTTCTTTGTACGTTTTCATTTGTTATTCTGGCATTGAAATATCCTACCGCAAAATGCGTACGTAATCTTGCCTTCTCTTTGTCTTCTCCTGTAAAGTGCTCTAAAGTATCAACTTGCAGGGAAGCTGTATCGACAAACCCACCTAGCATTGATTTTAATAGTTCTTCACCATTTTCTCCAAGTATATGAGCATATTCATCTAACATCGCTTGCAGATTACCATCCACACAATATTTGAAAACATTCTCATAATAGGAATCATCACTTTTCTTATCATACAGAAGGTCCAATACTGCTGAGCTTTCAGCTTTATTGAATAAACTGACAAATATATCTTTCGCTAGAACTTTGGCCCTATCCCTATCATTGAAAACTCTATATGCACAAATAGCTGGCGATCCAATTGCAATATTAACCAAATGATCAACAGCACCAACTGGTATAGCCGTTAGTTTAGCATAGGGTAAATGATCCAACTCTTTAATCAGTTCAAGCATTACCTTTGCTCCTGCAGTGCCACTTTCACTAAGTCCATATTTGCTTTTTAAAGCATCTATTTTAGGTTGTAACTTCTCTGATAGTTCTTTCCTTATTTGTTTAATTTTTTTTCCGATATGTTCTTCCGGCTTATAGAGTCTAGCTAATTCTGGTGATACATAACAGATGATTTCTTCTGTCTCATTCTTTAAACGTGAAATACCATATCTTCGTTCTTCTTTGTTCGAAAAATACCCTCTGCCTCGTTTGAACCTTGTATTATTATAAAGCTTACCTATAGTGAGTCTTTCTGCTTCATATGAAAGCATAACTGAAACCATTCTAGGCACCATTTCCCATGATGAAAATACAAGTACTTTTGAAAAATCATGATTCTTATCAAAGATACTTCCAGTTTCATAATACGGGTTCGAAGGTGGTACCCATAAAAGATTCTCAACACTATTTTTACCTTTTTCAAAGACTATTTCCTTCAGTTTCTCAAGTCTTGCATTATTAGCATCTATTATTTGATAATTATGAAGTTGCTTTTTTTTCAATAATAATCGCTTGGAATTTTTGTTATTAACTAAATAGTAATCACGGTGCTTATCAAAGAAATCTGTTATCTGCTTTTTTAGTTTATAGCTTTCCATAAATGACAGAAGATACGGAGATGACTTAACGTAATCCAGCGGAACATTGTGATATCTAAGTTTACGTTTTGCCTTGCTGTTAATTGCCTCCAAAAGACTCTGCATCTCACTATAGGACAATATATCTCCTTCTGAAATATCAATCTCTTTAGCTTGACTATCATCAATAATACCTGCATTGAATCGTTCCGTCCTACATATGCTTTTATATAAGGATTCTTCAGCCAAGTCTTTTCTAGCCATTAAAACCGTTAGATCACCTTTTGAAAACTCACAGAGTGATATTGAGTATTCTCTCCATATTTCATGAAAATCACTTTGTAATTGCTTATCATAAAAGAGAAAATCCATCACTTCAATAAATTCTTTGTAATGTTCGGCTTTCTCATCATGACTTATCTCTTCTAGTGTAGAATAAGGTTTATAAGGTGTGGCTGATAATAGCAATACTTTTGTATCAGTATTGCCTAAAAATTGCCTTGTCAACATTGCTTGTTCATCATCGCTATGGGTAATTAAATCACGAAACCGCTGAAACTCATCCATCACAACCAGGTCTGGCTCCAATTTCTCGAGACTGATTTGAGCAAATATTTTCCTGAGTTCATTGACTAACGGTCTACTCGCAGCTTTTCTATTTGATTCCATAGAAATACAATTTTCGATGATTTTCTCTATAAAACCATCTCTTTCTTTAAGCCTGCGTAGCAACTCAATATTAATTTCATCAATATAATTACTGCCATTTCTATCACACTCTAAAACCTTCTTCTCATAATTATCAATATACCACTCCCAATACTTTTCTGCATCATACGCTAGGAAGATAGATAATTCATTTATGTATTCCTGAAGTTGGGGTAGTCTCATCATATGCGCAAACATCAATGCCCGCTCCTGTTGATTACCACATCCTGAAGTCATAGAAAAAGAAGTAGCTGGTGTTAATGGAATGAGTTGTTCATAGTTATGATCACGACCTTTTGTCTGATATATCTTAAGGTGCTGCATAGATAAGCGGCTTTCTGAAACATCCATAAGATCTTTTATACCCAGTTTTTTTGCATTCTGATTTGCAATATTTATATTTGAACAGATATATATGACTTTAAAATGGTCATCATGCAAATCGTCTTTGTGCCACTTAGATACTTGTCTGATAACCTCTCTTGCTATAATTGTTTTTCCTAAACCGACCTCGTCTGCAAGTAATATCCTGTTTTGACCACTTTTAAATACAGATAATATTCTGTCAGCAGTTGCTTTTTGAAAATCCTTTGGTATCATTTGAGCAACCTCCTTGCCGCATTCTCAAACTGAGTATACATTGCTATAAAATCATCGCCGATGATATTTTCGTCTAAACGCCTAATCACATCAGCTATTTCTTTCAATCTAGATGGATTCTGATGAACGACTTTCAACATTTTTTCATAGATAGCTGAGATTACAGGTGCCTCATTCACTTCGTTCTCATTTCCCATCATTAACCGTAGATACTCAGTCTCTTCCAAAACTCCAGCTGCATAATTTTCCGCAAGAATAAGAGATATATAGGATAGAAATTTAGCTTTTGAATCAATAATACTTTTGTATATGGCATCGTCACGGTCTTTTGGTATACCTTTGGTTCTAATCATAATGACAACCTTTTGATCTTGCACTTCCAAAATATAGAACTCACTCAGCTCTTTAACTAAAATTCCTTCAAAAACCGTTTCCTGCTGTAGATTTCGAAACATGTTCTTTCGTTGCATCGGTGTAATCTTAATCGTCTCAGTAGATTTAATCTCTTTTGTTTTCACAAAAATATCGTATACATCACCATTCTGAATCGCTTCTGCCCCTTTTATTGCATAAATTGCATCTTTAATAGCTTTATCAATTGCCACTTGAGTTTTATCTGCTAGAACTGCTTCTGGTACTGCTTCAATCAGTTCATAAGGGCTATTATCCTCTGGAATAAAATCTTTAAAAATAGTTTTATATCCGACACAATTGGGCTTATACTTCAGTTTAAGCAGAAACTCCACATTATTATTAAATGCATTATGGGATGCGTTGGCTGAACCTATGTAAAGATAATTACCTTCTTCAGTTTTTGTGAAATACAACTTAGCGTGAATATCCTGCTTCACCCCATACTCATTGTCAGTTAAAATATCCTTCGTAATATATACGCTATCAAAACTGTTCATCACCGTTTCTGTTATTGAAGATTTACGCGTTATTAAAGTCTTATTATAAGCGCCTTTGGTAAGATTTTTTACTACATCATCGCTCAAAAATGGTGATACAGCAAACAAATCATATTTTCCATCAAAAAGCTTCGTCTTTTCTTTGTCATAACCTGTAATTCCGATGGGTAAGAATTCATAATCTTCAAAAGGATGTTCAATCTCAAAATTCTTGATTTTCATAATATCTTCTGCAAGTTCAATAATACGCTGTCTTTTAGTCTTTTCTGCATATTTACTTACATATGTTAGCATATCAGCAAGTGGCTTATTTTTAGAATATGATCTATGTGTTATTCTACCACTTAGTTCTACGCATAAATCGATACTGGTATCAAACGTCATATTCCGGCTAAGAACTAGCAACTTGATATATGCTTCTCCATCTTTATTGATATATTTAGCAAACCAAACTTTTGGATGAAAGTTTTGCTTATTGGCTAGTTTTACTTCAAACACACTATTTTCTAATAGTGAATAAACACTCTGTATATTCTGCGGAAGTGAAATACCTCCTGCATTACAAAAAACAGCTAAGCGATCACTACTTTTTCTAATAGCCTCAAGTAGGTAGAAAGGGCTTCGCATCAAACTTGAATCAACTTCATCCAGTAACCCAAATGAAACTGGTATCCCTAATAACGCTTCAAGATCTAGGGAATAAGTGAGTCCCACAGCAAAATCAAGCTCATACCCAATCTCTGGTTGAAGCATTTCGCTATAGCTTAAACGATTGTTCGCTGCATCAAACATTAGCATATCCCTCCAATCCTTTAATAATATCAGCAATGATTGTCTTTGCAGTTCTAAAACGATAGTCCAACCGATAAAAGTGCACTGGTCTGTCATAATTGTAAAGATATTCTTTAGGCTTACACAATTTTGCGCGTTCACCCTTAACAGCTTTTTCCCTCGCTACAATTAGTTCATCAATAGCTTTAGTATCATTCTTATGAACTGCCGAACTGAAATCTTTACAAAACTTGGCTGTTGCGTAATTACATGGAATACGTTCTAATATATTAGTTAAATCAAATTCCTTACTTATAAATTCAGTTCTCCATTCATTAAATTCGAAAATCATATCTTCATCCTCATAATTCGAAAAAATAACATTATAACGAATATGGGCTCCAATAATAAAATCTGCAAAACTTTTTGCACGTTGGTAGTCTTCACTTATAATATCTGGTAAATCAACAGTCGGAATTTCATCAAAACTATTGCAGTTCATTTTATTTTTAAGCAAGTAAGATAGTAGCGTATTCTTTGACATTGTCGCATTCAAAATTCGTGATTCTAAAAATTTGGCTTCCTTGATAGTCAACTCGATCGAAGCTGTTTTCACAAAATCACTTTCTGCTGTGATAGGAGAAAAAAGGACCATATTTCCATGTCCAGCTGTATCATCATCAAATGTTTCTCCATCTGTTTTAATGTCTGTTTCATCATTTTTACGCTCTTCTGACCATGCAACATTACATGCAGCACTTAAGGAAATACCCGAACTCCGAACTATCTCAAATGTCCGGAGTCCATTCCAATATATACTTGAAGGCTTCATCTTCACCGATCTCTTTTGTCTTAAAGCATTTTTCCCAATGATACCGGTTTCCTCATCATCACTGTTTCGCAATAATGTCTCTACCAATTTATCTTCACTATCATTGATCCATCGATGAAACTCGTTGCCATTTGATAGTTTCTGCTTAGAAGCTTTTTCGAAAAGATAAGGTATCAGGACAAAATATTTAGCCCTAGTTTGTATTGTAGATATTCCAGGAAACAAAATATCTGAGTAAGCATCACGAATACTTCCAACACCAAGCTCATCTAATGCTGTTTGAACTCCTAACAATTTCAAAGTCGCCAAGACTTTATTTCGTTCCTCTTTTGAAAAATCAATAAATCCGATCTGCATTGTCTGTCTCCCCTTATCCTTCACAATTATCGGGTAATACCATACCACTCGTAATATATTTCTAACAGATTATCATCCATATACGTTAATGCTTTTTCTATTAACTTCTCTGGAACACCATAATATACTTCGGCTATACCACCTGTTATAGCAGCAACAGTATCACTGTCTCCACCTATAGATATAGCTTTTCTGATTGCATCTTCAAAAGATTCTGATTCAAGAAAGGCTTTAATTGCTTGTGGCACAGTCTCTTGGCAGGTCTCGTTAAAGATATAAGAATCACGAATCTCATCAAGTGTAAACTTAAGAGCATAATAATGTTCTTCAATGTATTTTCTGATCAGTTCTTTATTATATCCAGTTTTCGCCAAATAAGCAGCCATTGCCGTTGCTTCAGCACCTTTTATGCCTTCTTGATGATTATGGCTGATACCTGTTATAGCCTTTGAAAGTAACTTCACCTCATCAACTGATTGTGCAATTTTGCATACTGGGCTAATTCTCATAGCTGCGCCATTACCATAGCTACCATATGGCTGTGGATTATTACTAAAAATCCATACTCCAAAACTGCCTCCATAGCCACAATCTGGATAGTTTTTTCCAATCTCTTGCATAACTGCTACTACATTTACAGACAACCTATCTAGATAATTTTCTTCTTGTCTATTATATATTTGCTCAGATAGAAAGCTTTTATCTGTTTCCATTATTGCCTTAGCAACAGCCAATGTCATAATAGAATCATCGGTAATAAAACAATCTTCTGTAAATAATTCAAACTCTGTGGATCTGTGATTATCAAATTCAAATCGTGAACCAACGATATCTCCAATAATAGCACCAATCATATTATTACCGCCTTTCTCTGGTTTCATAGTCTTTCTCAATTCTATCTTTCCATCTAGAATCAATTGAACGCTTTGAACGCATCATACTTACTGTCTCACTGATTACTTCGTAGTTAAGCATCGTGCCCTCACTATCAGCGTGATAATTAGCGGCTCTGTCTTCAGAAATACCAAAACGGCCAGCTGCTTCAACAGCATCAATATTTGCGCCTAAAAATATAAATTCCCAGCCATATTTGTTTTTCTGGCGTTCAATCATCTTTTTAATTTGGCCGTGCTTATATTCTATACTCGCATTCTCCATACCATCAGTGATGATAACAACCATCACTTTTTCAGCGCGTTCATCATCTACAGAAAACTTTTGTGCATTCCCTATTTTATTAATCGTTTTACCAATGGCATCTAGTAATGCAGTGCTTCCCCTGACAAAGTATTCCTTTTCTGTCATTTCAGCTATTTTTTCAAGATTATAACGGTCATGAAGCAGTTCATATTTATCATCAAATAGTACTGTAGTAATATTCGCTTCACCATCTTCAACTTTTTGCTTGTTTAACACACTATTAAACCCACCAATTGTGTCACTTTCGAGCCCACTCATTGAGCCACTACGGTCTAGAATGAAAACTAATTCTGTTAATCCTTTTTTCATGTTAATTCCTCCAATCACTTTGATGATTTAAGAATACTACTTTCAACATGACAAAGGGTAACCTGACAGTTGACTTGCATAGGCAACGTCATCATATACACATTATTATATTACTTCTAAACACCTAGAAGATTTTCTTCATAGGCAAAAAGCACCTCGTTGATTTCATAAATATTATAGTTCTCTGATTCAATAAAATAACTAATTATCACATCAAATCGGTTACTTTTGGACAAAGCATATCCTGATTTTAGCAATAAGTCCTTTGCTATATCAAGATTTAACTCCAAGGCAATTGCAAATGCCAAAATTGTTGGCTTGGTTGGATTATATTTACTATTATTTCTTATCTTAGAAAATGTCTGTTTTGTAACATTGGCTTTTTTATATACTTCTGGATCCATTAATCCTTTTTCGTCAATAAGTCTAAGTAACATTTCTGAAAAGGTTTCATCCAAATGTTTTATAACATCCTCAAGATTTTTTTTGCTACTATTTACTTGCTTATGGCTCACATTACTAATTGATTCTGATAAATCCACATCGGACAAAAAGTAATCGGTTCGTTCTTGTTCCCTACCTCTTCTGCGCAGTATATGTGCATCAATATAATTGTCATCAATATATGCATCTACTGAAGCATAAAGACTCTCAGATAGCTGATAAGATTTCCTATCATAAACAACCAGATATACAGTCATCTCATTAAAAAGGAGAAACTCCCCAATAGTACTAACAGCTACGGTCAATGCAATATCTTTAGGAAATCCATAAGATCCTGAAGATATTAATGGAAATGCAATACTTTCAAATCTATTTTCTTTTGCCAATTCAAGTGAATTCTTATAGCAACTTTTGAGAATGCCTTCTTCTCCATTAGTTCCGTTCTTCCAAACCGGTCCAACAGTATGAATAATATTTGCCGAAGGTAGATTGTAAGCTTTTGTTAAAATACTTTCACCTGGAGCAATATCACCAATTTGTGAAGTTTCCTCTTTAAGTCTTGGTCCTTCAATCTTATGAATAGCACCATCTACGCCAGCGGTACCAAATAATTTAGAGTTTGTAGGATTCACAATAGCGTCAACGTGCATTTTTGTAATATCATTTCTTACTATTTCAAAAGGCATATAATCACCTTCCTTTCATAATCATTATTGTATGTATCTTAGTCAGAATGACTTAAACCTCATCATTCATTATTTGCATTCCCTTTTTAAATTATTTCAACCTTGCTTTTAGCACAACACAACTCTTATCTTTTCAATGCACCGTTAGGCTTATCTATCTCTGTTATACTATTAATTTTGCATAAATGATTAAGAAAGTCTTTTGCCAACTCATAATCTGAAGTTCCTTTTTTCAACTCAACAATATCATTTAAAATTTGGACAGCAACATTATCCTGAAAATACCTGTGTAATCCTGAACTCCAAACAGGCATCTCTGGTTTTGATCCATTAAAATGGTAATTCCAAAACAACATTTTTTCCGCTTCAACAGGCGAAAGTTTCAACTTGTATTTAGATGTGGTTGAAACATAACCTTCATCCATATTATCACCTTCATATGTATCATCAACGAGAAATACGGCAAAAATGAATCTTTCACGTTCAGTAGTTTCAGGATTACGTGTTGTTAAAACACATAAACTGTTATTTTGAACTTGATGCAGTTTCATCGGTTCACCTTTACGGTCACCGTTTTGAACAATACCTGCGAGTGCTTTCCACTCCCTAAGCATCTGACTTTCATAGCAAACAAATCCACCATCGTTACACTTAGCATCTAATTCCTCACGAGATATCTCTCCCTTATAATAATCTAGACAAGCCGAATTTTCTGAACTACACCAAGTTCTATGTTCGACCTCAATATTATTGTGAATAATCGAATCACTACAAACACCATCAAATCCAACCTGTTTATCTGATTTTCCGCCATCACAAAAATTACACTTAAATGCAATATTTGCTCTTGCAAGTTTTTTATATCCTTTTGGCTTTTCTTTAATCTCATTATTTCTTTTAATATCAGCTTCTTTTATCTTTATCTCTTTCTCTATTGCTTCAATATTTTCTATTTCTTTCTTTAATGATTTAACATATAAAGAAAATCCATCATCAATAGCTTGTAAGAATGGGCCAAACGCTTCTGGTATTTTAAATTTCTTTTCACCTACTGAAAAAGAAACAGTAATTGTACTCTTATTAAATTCAATGATAGTTCCTTGTCCAAAAATTTTATGTGTTACCTCTTGACCCTTTATATCCATTATAAACCCTCCACTCATATTCTATATAAGGTATCCAAATTCACTTATTATCTTACGTATTCCAATCAGTCTACCTTTTACTCATCCAACAAACTCATCTGTGTTGATTTACTATATAAATAAGCCTTTTCTAGTTTTTCATTTGTCTTTAGATCTGCAAAGTTATTTTCCTCGATATCAAGATATTCCTGCCTCATCATATTCTGTCGAATCTTAATGTTGTAAACCAAGTTAAAGCTATTTATAACAGCGCCTTCTTTTATATCTGATAAACAAATTAATTGTGTATTATATTTCTTAGCGATATCAAACATAGGCTTCAGTAAATGTCCTGATGTAATAGGACCAAATGGGTTATCCATTATCAAGACTTTACTTTCTTCTTTTTTCTTAAACAAATCAATATTATGAGTGTTTTTCCTACTATAGGAAATCAACGCCACCAATAATGAAAAGTAAGCGACGAATTTTTCTCCACCGGAATTTTTTACGATGAGATCTTCCCAAGACATCATTTTTCTGTTTTTCTCATTAATATCAACCTTGTATGCTTTCACTTTGAAATTTTCAAGATTACTAATTATATTAAGCAATTCTTTAGTAGAAAGAATCTTAATGACGTTCTTTCTTATTCTACTTTCATCTTCATTGTTTTTTATTTCATGAGTTATACTATCGAGACATATCAATATATGATCTTTTATTCTTTCTTTTGCTATTTCATCGCTTTGAATCTTATCATATTGGATATCCAAAATTTTCTTTTTAGCACCATCGATTTCTATACTTGAATTATCAACGACCTTAGGTATTTCATCATAAACGTTTTTAGCTTCCAAATACGCGTGTTCAATCAAATCATTTTTACTATGAACAAGTTGATCTATTTTAGTTTGCATTAATTTCATAGTGTTACCAAGTAATTCATCATAAAAAGCTATACGCTCAGTCAAATAATAATATTTATCGTAGCTTCGCTCAAGGTTATCTATTTGTGTATAAATACCTTTAATCGCTTCCTGCACAGTTCCAGCAACTATGTCTAGATAACTGTCCTTGACTTTCTTACATGTTTTCTCAAAATCACCTATTAACCTTGAAGTTTTTATTGTTGCGCCAATAAATTGGCTAATTAACTCCCTGATTTTTGATTCTGTATTCTCGTCTATTTGAATCGAAACTTCAGAGTTATATTGAATCTTTGAGATGTTATCAACTTTAGCACCAATTAAAGTATTCATATTTGATAAAAGTGATTTTTTGGACAACAACAAATCAACTTCAATAATAAGTAAATCAATATGTTTATTCAGCTTTAATTGCCTTTCATCGAAGTCGCCTTTAATTTCACTCTTATCAATTATTGTACTTCCATTTAATCTTTTATATTTCTCATTTTTAACCGCATCAAACCCAGAAATCTTCTTATCTATTTCATTAGAAGTCTTGTCTTGCTTTTCTTTTTCTCTTTTTAGCTCGATTATCTGATTATGTAATTCTTTTTCAATAATTTCAGAGTATCTAATGTCTCTCACATCTGCAAAGTTTAAGCCATAACGTTCAAGATTATGGTTTGATCGATCTATGTCCTTTTGAATTTTCTGTAGCTGTTCATTTATTTGTTCAACATTATCTGTAATCTTTGCTTTGCATGCCTTTAATCTACCTTCAAGTTCAGATTCCATCTCGTTAATTATTACATCTTCAACTGAATTTTGATATAGCTCATACTTTTTCTTAACATCTTTTAAATTTACATCTTTTAATGAATGCTTAACATTAACATCATTAATCATTTTTTCAACTAATATTAACTCATCACTTAACTTCTTTATCCCTTTATCAATGGTTTCTATTAAGGACATGATTTGATTTAAAGATTCTAGTTCTTTGACAAATTGTTTGTTTTTTTCGATATACTCGTTTAATAGATTAATATTTACTTTCCACTTATTAATACCAGTCTCAATTTGCTGTTGTTTTTCTTTAAGCACATCAATATCCTGAGTTAATTGATTCATTAGGTTCTGACATTCTTCTTGTTCAATAACATTTTTTTCAATTTTATTAGCAATCTCATCACGTATATAATACAGCTCTTTTTCATATTCTTTTGTGAATTTAAAGCTTTCAACTGAATTTATCAAGCTTAAATAACACTCTGCTGATTTTACAGCTGCACTTTTTTCAACAGCTAACTGTTCTTTTTGTTTTTCAATTTTATCAATATGAGCTCTCAATGCATCTTCATCATATTTTAATAAAGATGGGTTGGATAATATTTGATTGCCACCTAATTCGATTCTAGTTTCTTTATCTGAATGACTAAATAATGGTATCAATTGGCTAATGTCTTTATTTTCGGTGAGTTCTTCTATAATTTGTCGTTCTTTTTCTGTGACAATAAGACCATAGGGCAACAATGAATTAAGAGAAATAATTTTTTCTCTATCCGCAGATGACAACTCTCTAAGGTACTGTTCTCCAGTGAATATATCCAAATCATTATTTTTAAGTAAATGAATCAAAGTCGTTGGAAGATAACTAATACCTTCTTTCAAACCATTAATCATCTTGGATATTTCATTAATTTCCATTTCACTCGTAATTGCTTTTTGATTCCACTGTGCATATTGCTTTCTCAATCGGGTCAATATGGTAACTTGGTCGAATACTGAACCTTCATTTTGGCAATAAGTAGAAATAATTGTTCTAATAGCATTCTTTTTTTCTTCGTACTGATTAATCAAATTTTCATTAGTTGAACGCTCTTCTTTAATATTCATCAATTTCATATTTAAACTAGACTGATTCACTTTAACTATTTCAGTTTGTTTATAACTTTGCTCAAGATTCTCTTTGCAGTTTGTATAATCACTTTCCAGAATACTATGTTCATTATTAAAATCTCTAATCTTCTTATCGATATCATCTTGATTCAATTCATTTAATAATGGATTTCTATTAAAGTTGATTCCTAGCTCACTGTAAACCTTTTTTTCATATCGATAAAACTCTTCAGTTTTTGCCTTCAATTCACCCTTATCGGAATTTAATTCACTTTTTTGCTCATTTTTTTGTTTAGTCAGTTTTACTAATTCT
Organism: Petrocella atlantisensis; assembly: GCF_900538275.1. Lineage (GTDB taxonomy): Bacteria > Bacillota > Clostridia > Lachnospirales > Vallitaleaceae > Petrocella > Petrocella atlantisensis. The sequence continues at coordinate 1,374,967 of NZ_LR130778.1, forward strand.
TCTTTTCGAGTCACAAAATTCTTAAGTTCTATTGCAAAGTTTTTCATTTCATTATCGATAGCTTCAATTTCATGTGAATAGAAGCACTTCAATGAGTACTCTATACGATTAAGTTCTTTTAAAAGCTCTTCCTGGTCTTTTGTTGCATTTTTCATCATTTGCAACTTCTCAGCTTTTTCTTGTAACTTTTCTTCGATAACTTCATATTCTCTAGCACCTTGCTGAAGATTAAACTCGTATTGCTGTTTCTCCATTTTTGAGTTTACATCCTCTAGTTGTTCTTGAATACATTCAAGTTCTTCTTTCGATTTCTTAATTGCATCTTCAACTAAATAAATCTCATATGATTTTTTCTCAAGCTCTATATGTTCAACCTCTGCTTTTCCATGGGAAATGTCACTTTTTAGCTGTACTTCTGCATCCGCCATTTCGTTCATTTTGTTTGAGAAGAAATGATATGTACTTGCAAGTTCTTTCTTTTTTTCAGCCTCTACATCAATTAAGTCACAAATGTCCTTAGCTTCGTCTTCTATAGTTTTCAAGTCTATTCGGAATTTCTCAATAGATTCATATTCTTGAATAAAAGTCTCATTTTCTACTTCAGCTGTTGCCACCTGGATCATCATTTCTTCAAGTTTCTGATGATCTGACACATTTGTTTCAGATGATTTATCCAAAACCTTCTCAATATATTTAATTATCCATTGTTCCATTACCTGTCTTGAACTTCTGCACTGAGCAAACACTTCCGAAACACCATGTTCTGCTTGGTTGATATTGACCATTAATTCTTTCCATTCATTTCTCGAAATACTATATCTATTCAGCTTTCTTTCATATTCTTTTTGCTCATCTTTTGAAGAATTGTAACAACTAATATCATATTTTCCTTTGTTTGATTCATTAACAATTAATTTCTTAAAATCATTATATCCCGTGATAACAATTCCGTTATTCATGCCTTCAGTTACTGGTATGTGCTTAATATCATACTTATTACCATCTTCATAGTGATGAAAAAATGTATAAAATCTCAGATTCAAGTTTTCTTCATCCACATTTGGATTATAATTGTTACTCGGTGAAACACCTATTCCTGTTAACAAAAAACCTGCCTCATCATCTAATAACCATTCAATCATAATATATGCTGGGTCTCTTTTCCCAATAAAGAAATCACTAAAAGAACGCCCCAACAATTTCGTTTTAGGTACAATCGCCTGTAAAATTGTTTGTACTAATACTGATTTTCCTCCACCATTAGCAAGACTAAGCAAAGCATTTTCACCATCATAAAAATCGAAGATTTCATCAATAATATGTCTTTGGTTATTATTGTATGAAAAGTTTGTTATTCTGATTCTGTTTATCTTAGGCATATTACAACGCTCCTTCCTCAAATGCACGATTGATACTTGCCAATCTATCTGCGTGCAAATAATACTGTCTCATCAAAGTATCTAATTTGGCTGTCGTCCTGATTTGATCTTCAACAACATAAGCCAATTTTTGATCTTCAAGAATTTTACATACTTTACGTATAACGTTATATTTTGTTTTCTGTTTGGTTTCGTGGTCCGTAAATAACACATTCCATAATTTTACAGATGATTGGATATTAATCATATATTCTTCTTCTAAATCCTCAGTCGCTTCCTCATCTAGAGATTCTAATCGTATAAATCGTTCGTCCAATTTTGATATCAAATGATTAATTTGAATAAAATCAACTTTTTTCGGATCTCTATTTGCTCCACTATAGAATTCATAAAAAATATACATAATTATATAATATCCCAGAAACACATCTTTTTGAGTGGCATTACTACCAAAATATTGTCGAAACTCAGATGGCTTCTTTCCCAAAATAAATCCGTCGAGTTTTGGTACAAGATATACCATATCATCAAAATTTAAAAATTTACACTCAAATTCATCCTCAAATAACTCCAAGATTTCTTGGACATTACTATCAATAAATGAACTGTACAAATCAAAATTATCCTTTTTGTTTAGTTCACCATTTTGTATCAATAATTTAAATATTCTTATTGCTGATTTCATTGATTCCATTATCCTACCACCTCAAATAGCAAGTCTGTCATACTCACTTCTTCCCTTATTCGCATACCATTTTCTTCAAATTCTATAACTTCTGTAATTTCATCTGCTACTTTTGATATGATTATTGCTTGTGTGTTTTTTATACCTTCAATTTGATCTTCAATTTCTATGAGACACCGTTCCAAATTAAAACTTTCGCTTACACCCATCATTACTTTATTTTTCTCTAGATAGAAGTCTTTTATCGAAATGTTCTCAAAATCAAACAATTTAAAAGCGATGAAAAATATTAATCTTCCTTGACTCAACTCAATATATTCCTTGGGATTTCCTTGTTTTAATTCTTGTATGATTTCACTAAGTTTAATTTGTTTATGCTTTATAATTTCACTAAATAGCAACAAAACAATTTTTACATGTTTATTACTGATAGACTCAATCCTTTGTTTTTCGATTTCATCTTCATATTCTTCAGTATTTATAAAATGAGAATCTTCCACATCAAACTCTTTAAATATTAACTGCTGATTATATATCTGGTCTATGCTTAACATTTTATTGATTTCTGGCAATAATAACGGCTCAAGTAAATGAATACATTTATCTAGAACTACATCGTATTTTTCTAAAGGTTCTAAAATACTCTCTGAAATATTAAATCGTTTTACAAAACTATACTCAAAAGAACGCTTAATTGTGTCCATATAAAGGTCGCTTAGGTTATGCCGATTAAGTATCAAATTCCTTTGTTCACTTATAGCTACACCAAGATTATGAGTAATCTCCCTAATCTCCTGTATTGCTTTCATCAACTTATCTTCCATCTGATGACTTGATTCAAGTTCTTCACTTATTTTATCTCCTGCTTGTTGAATCATTCTACGAATATCACTCATAGTTTCATATTCATCCTCAAGCATACTATAGGTACCTTTTAATAACTGTTCATACTTATCAATATCAACATCATTAATATTTTGACGAATGGAAAGAATGAAATTCTCAACCTCTTTCTTCTTTTGCCTAACATATGTAATTAACTCAACGCTCTGTCGAACAGCATTAGAAAACTTCTTACGTTTTACATACTCTTTAAGCTTTAGTTGTTCAATCGTCAGTTGAATCTCCTCATCGACCTCTCTTGTGCGAAAAAGAAAATCATATCCTTGATTGGTTAACATATAATTAAGTTTACGACTTTCCTTTTCTACTACCATCTTATCAACTATTAATCGAATAGGAATCTCTTCTATCGTATTTTTTGAGTAGTTAAATACACTATATATCCTTCGTTCCCCACTATTTTGAAGAATATCTTTTATAATGTATCCAGCGAGTTCTTTAATCTCAATGATATTTAGTTTCATTTGATAATATTCTATTAACAACACCTCTAAAAATTCTTCAATATGCTGTGTGTCACATTCATTATTCTCTTCAAGAGTTTTTTCCATGATGAATAGAAGTACAGAAACAATAATATTGGTTAGATCATTTCCCTTGAACATACCTTCTATCTTTGTATCTCTACCACGTCTATTGACAATTGAATCCACTACACCGATCCATTCCATTCTTTTTTCAAATTTTTCTAAAAAATCCATCATTTTAATTACTCTTTTCTACTTTTCTTTTGTAATAACTATAATTAAGTATTTCTTGTGGAATATACTTTCCAGCTGCCAATAACACATTAATCTCGACAATTTGAACTTCATCAAAGCATTCAAAAAAGACTTTGCCTTTAGTCCGCTTTTGTAATTCACTGCACTTAGGCATTTTTCTATTTTCAGCTTCTCCTAGCATATCAACATATAATTCCTTAAATAACTGAATATCTAGGTCAGGGTTTATGCGAACCACATTTTCAAATATTTCTATACCTTCCATATCCAAATCACCAAAGTAGTAATATCTTTTTAACATCCCGTCATCATAATATGTATGTGAGAATTCTGTTAGTGAATCTCTTTTTCTTGTTATCTTTTTACCTTCACCATAAATCAAAGAATCAAAACGAATTCCATGTAGCATGCTGCAATTTCTCTTCATTATTTTTTTCAAGGTATACCAAGTATCTTTATTTTCTATAATCAATACATTGATCTCATCCGAATCAAAATCATCAACGACTGTCTGTTCAAAAAAAGGTTCAGGAGTATGATACATATTTAAGCAATTTTCAAGTTCAGTATTATAGGATAATACTGATTTACAGATTGAATTTGATCTTATAAATTTTTCTTTACCAAAAATTTGAAAAGACCTTTCATTAATCGATGCCGGTTCTTCAAGCTTTAAAGGATTTTTTCTGATGAATTCATCAAATTTCAAAATAGTCTCCCGCTCAGTTATGTATTTTGGAGACTTATTCAAGTATCCCTCAATATTAAAAACCGGATGAAGTCTCTTGATTTCTACAGAATAATCCTGAGTATTTGTGGCTATTTCTAAAACTTGATATCGCTTATATAATGTTGGTATTAATCCATTGGGACCCGAACTTTTTATTGGCTTAATAACTGCTTCATCAATAAGTGAATTAATCCACATACAAAACTCTTCATAACCATCTATATTTAATGATTTCCTTATGTTTTTTTCTTCTATTCTTTTTCCAGTAAAGTTTTCTAAAAGGTATTTTTTTAATATTAAGTAATCCATATTTTCCTCTCACACGAATCCAACAGTATAATCTTCGTAAAATCAATAATTCTCTATTATCTCACTAACCGTATCCTTAAAATCCCCTACAACCTTTTCAGGTCCAATAATCTTAACCTTACTACCAAACATACATAACCATCCAAAAAAGGTAGGTGAAGGTGCAACATCAACTGTAATTCTAAAGGAAGTTTCGGTCTTCTCTCGAATACTAATTTCTTTACCAAATCGATCAATAGCAACATTAATTAGTGAATTGTCAAACTGTAGTTCGATAAGTTGTGTTTCGCCACTAAACATCCTAAATACTTTTTTTGAATAATCAGCCACATTAAAGTCTTTATCTACTTGATTTTCAGGAATATTCACTTCTGAAACTTCTATGTCAGCCATACGATCGACTCTGAATTGAGTTACGGTTTCATACCTTTCATGGTATGCAATTAAGTAATAGTATTCATCTGTCCAGGATAATGCATAAGGACTTACTTGATATACTTCACCATTTCTACGGAATTTCAAATTTTTGTCCACTGTATAATCAAAATATCTGAATTGAACCTTTTTCTTATTGCGTATTGCACTATGAATAGCATCCACATTGTAATAGATACTTTCATTCATGGTCTTTATTCGATCATTTACAATAACTTGTCTATGTAGTTCTTTTGCCTCGTGAGCATTAGTGAGCTTTTCAATCTTCTTAATTAGAACATCACTCTTTTTGTGGGTGATAAATTTTGAAGCTTGTACAGCATCAACTAATAACTTCAGCTCAGGAAGCTCAAAATCTCGCTTCCCAATGAAATATTGGTTAGCACGCTTTTTCTCACAAACAACATCAACACCATAGTTCTGCAAAAGTTCAATGTCAGTATAAACAGATTTACGCTCAGCTGAAATATCATATTTACTTAACTCTTCAATCAAATCATTAACAGTTAAAGGATTTTGTTCATCTGATAATTCGTTGAGGATTCTATATAGGTAAAGCAGTTTAAGTTTAGAATTTTGATTATTCGCCATTACTAATCTCCTTACTTCTTCCTGAAATCAAACATTGGTTTCATCCTATGTTTTTCAGAATCAGGTTTTTCCACTACTAGTTTAGTAGTCTGTTTCTCCGGTGCTTTTTTAACATTAGGTTTTAATTCTTCTTTATGTACTTGTCTTTGACCTTTATTCTTACTCCTAAAATCAAATGCAGGCTTAGAACCAGAATTCTCAGTTTGCAAAGCCGATTTTTCAGGTGTAGTTGGTGTCTCTGCGACGCCAAGTTTTTCTGGCTTATGTATTGGATATACAAATTCATCAGAGTCTACTTCTTCTTTTTCTTTCGTATTCACAGAACTAATTTCATCCATCACCTCATGAATATCATCGATACTTAACTGATTATCTTTCTCTTCAAATTCAGGAAAAATAATCTGTTCAGTTTTATTGATAGAATTTACTTTTATCGTCGAATCATATTTGGTAAAATGGTCTTTCTTTTCAATATCCACTTCAGTTGCTACTAATAAATTTACTTTCAACTCCGGACTAGTAGCTTCATCTATACCTTGAATCTCAATATTATCTGGGTTCCATTCTCTTCTAATTTCAGCTGCTCTTAACTTAATCCCATTAATTATTGTTTGATCTTTCTCATCGATTTCATTAGATTCAGAATTCATCTGACTATAATTTGGGAATATGTTGTTCTTTTCTAATTCTTCAAATACTTCTGTTATTGTATCAATTGGATTTCTATAATATGCACTTCCACGTATCCTTATAAATCTCCACCCTAATCTTTCCAATATAGCCTGTCTTTTTAAATCATTAGGAAGATCATCTTGGGTATGCCATTTTTCACCATCACATTCTATAGCAATTCGTTTGTCTCCATCCTCAATAACCATGTCTATTCGATATGAGCCAACCTTGAGCTGTGGAATAACATGATACCCTTTATTTAAAAGAGTTTTCATGACTTCTTCTTCAAAAGGTGATTCAGCCAATTCAAGTCTTACATCTTCTGCAGCAATATAAGGATTTTGAGCATGCTTAATCAAACGTAGACGTATATCATCTGGCTTAAGATCTATCTCTGGATTCAGACTATGTACAACCCACATTTGATCTTTGGCTCTACTTGCAGCTACGTTATACCTTTTACGTTCTCTACCATTGTTGCCCCCCTCTCGTTTAACCGTTAATGGTCCACCATTATCATTAGGTATATCTACAATGCTTATAAATATTATATCTCTTTCATCTCCTTGAAATTGAGATGGTGTGCCACATTGTATTCTTCTATTCTCATAATCAACAGGATCCAAATAGATCTGTAGTAATCTATCTATTTCATATGTTTGCTCAGAACCATGCATTGATATAACACCAATTGTCTTATTCTTATATATTGGATTCTCAACCATTGAAAGAATTAATGAACATATATGATATGCTTCGGTTTTATTAACTTTCGATTTATCTAAAACGTAATCTTTAACCCTATAATCAACTACTGGGGGTTTAGTAATAACTTTTGCAGAATCCCTTAAAGGCTTAATTCTACCATTATATGCAAGCATATTACTAAAACTAATAATCTCCGATAAACATCTGAAATGTTCTTCTAGCATCAAAGGTTCAAAGTTTGACATTGCAGCTAAATCATATAGTGAAGTTTTACCGTTAAATAAATGTTTATTTGGAATATCTTGAAGATACATGCTTATTAAAGCTTCAATTTCATTATCTTTTAATCCAATACTATCTGGACTTACTTGTTCATTATCTCCAACAATAATTATTTTTTTACCTAAATACAAAGCAGCTAAGGATAATATATCACTCTGACTAGCTTCATCAATAATTACAACATCAAACTTATTCTTTCTTGGATCAAACATTTCAACTACTCTATTCATAGGCATAATCCAAACTGGTATCGCAGATTGACAATTTGCCATTAATTTCTTTGCTTCTTCAAGCAATTTGGGTGCCTTTTTACCTTTACCAGCACCAACCTGATCCATAGTTATTTTCCAAGCTTTTAACGACTGTTTTTCTACTGGTGTTATAGTCTTAATCTTCTCAAACCAAGCACTTTCATAAGCCAATAATCTAGCATTTTTCAGTAACCTCTCATTGATCTGGTTGATTTCCTGCTGAATTTTATTTGGATCATAAGCATCAATTCGTTCAATTTGATTTACTAGTTGACGCCATTTCCATGCTGCTTCAATAAGCTTTGGTGGTTCTGAGTTGCCATGGATATTTTTTCTATTCTTAATCTCCATTGCCCAAACCGGTACCCATTGGTTAATCTTCTTAATAATATTTTGTCTTTTTTCTAAAACAGCTGTTTTCCTTAAGACACTACTAATTCTATTGTAGGAAGATGAATAATCTTCAACATTTCGTTTTTTTACTGAAGTAATCAGTGAATCTAATACAACATTTTGATTCTGATAAGTCTCAAGAAAAACGATATACTGATTAAGCGCCACTGTCTTTTCATCAAGCTTTATCAAATTGATCTTATAATTCAGTTCAACAAGAACTATATCATTAAGAATATCTAATAACCAATGAAATGGATCTGAAAGATTCACCATATTCATGTCTTTCCATTGCTCATTATTTACGATAAATGCTCCGAAATTTTCAGCAAATGATTCCCACTTTTCTTTGAACCAATTCATAGCGTATTGAAGGTTTCCTTTTTGTTGTGCACCCTTCATCTCAAACATAGGATCTTCAACATCAATCTGAAGGGTTGTCTCAGCCAGCAATTTGTTAATCTGTTTAATATGATTCTTCCTGTCTATTTCATAGGCAAATATCTTTTGTATAGCTATGTACTCTTCAATTTTTTCGATGGAATTTCCATCATTATTAATGCTATTCTTTATGGCATTCCACTTTGGTTTAAATAAAGCATTTAGCTTGTTGACCGGTATCTCTTTACCGGTATCAATTACTTCCTGTAGTATGGCTAAATTGTCATTTGTAACAATTGAAGAATCGTATGTAAAATCATTTTCAAATTTGATTACCTTAATATTTTCAAATTCCTGATATAGCTGGTCAAAATTTGTTAGTACACCATCCCATAATTTTGGATAGACTGGATCTTGAATTGTTTTTATAAGTAAATATTTTTGGATCTCTGAAAATCCATTCATTTCATTCTTTAATTGTTCTGCATGATTAATAAGGCTTTCGCAATCTTTTAAAGAAAGGATGTCATGAAAATCAATTGATGGTTTTATACTATTCTTTTTAATCTCAAAATCATTAAGATCTTCAACACACCTTTCAAATTGTTCATCTGACCACACACTATCAAATTCTGGTAATTTAGCAACCAGTAAAGCCTCTTCTTCAAGGGAGACTACTTTATTACTATTGTAAAGAAAATGAAGTTCTTCTTCAGACAGAGGAAATCCAATGGTATCATCTGTTGTCGTACCCGGAATAATATCAAGTGTATTCTCGCCTGCTTTTATATATTTTGCAGCATCAATGGGCGTAATGGTTTTATTGTCATAAACAATGTCTTTATATTCCATGGCCCTTATTTCTAGTAATTGTGTACCTTTTAATTGAGATTCTTCAATCAGTGTATCTCTTTCTTTTTTAAGTCTATGAATCCTTTGTTCTGCTTCATGCAGATCAAGTGTAGTTCCCTTTGAAGCAATCTCATTAATAGCTTCATCCATTTCATTTTTCTGGGATTTAGAACTCAATAAGCTTATACAAAGGCTTTGTAAATTCAGGTCTTTATTTCCTTCATCTTTATACACTTTATCTTTCAGGACTGTTAGTGCTTTTTCAGTGTGACTTGTAACCAGAACACTATTACCCTGACTTAGCAAGTGCCCAATCAAATTGGCAATGGTGTGGGTTTTACCTGTTCCAGGAGGTCCTTGTACTAATACCGCACCATATCTGTCCAAATATTTAATTATTTTTAACTGCTCATTATTTGCTGGCAAAGTAAGAAGTATGTCTTTATCAATACCACTGTGGTTCCATCCGTCACCTATTGACTCATAGTTCTGTTCTTCTTTATGGTTGCCAGCCATTGTATCAAAAAATGGTGGTAATATAGTTTCACCCTTCTCGTTAATCTCAGCAATAATATTTTCTAAGAATGCAGAATAGCCCAGTGTTCTTTTTCTTAAGAACAATACTGGGCTAGAGATTATTTGGGCATGATGAACCGTAGGAGAAATTACTTCTACGAATTCTCCTTTTTCATCAATAATATGAATTAGTCGATGGAATAAACCATGGGTATTTTCAAATTCTGGCAAGTGATAATTTTGTTGCTCAACATCCTGCATAACATCTGTTAGCATTTTTTGATTAACTGATGTTAATACTCTTAACATAGCTGAATATATCTCTGTTTTAATTTCTTCACACTTAATTACAAACATTGGTTTTTCAGGTTCAAATTCAAGAGTGACTTTCTGTAGCAGTACCGGGTGGTCGATTAATCGCTCATCCGATTGCCAGTTTATAATGCCATCACCAATAATTAATTCAACACTTTCTGCTTCTTTCTTCATATCAGAATAGAGTCTGAACAATTTATTATAAAGATTCAGCCCTTTTTCTCTTGGAATTTCAACTTCTCTCCAAGATTCACGCTGAAGAATCCATTTGTGATATAGTGTAATACGATTTATATCATCTTCAAAGGCTTCCTCGATATAGGAAACTTCACCGTCCTCGTCTAGTTTTTCTCTAGATATTTTGTCCTTATAATGAACATCTACAACTGATAATCTCTGCCATTCACTATTAATCCATTCCAATAATAACTCATCAGGTTTTGGGCATGGCTCAAGAGAAGGCTTTATAACCTTCAAAAAAATCAATTCATCCATTTCAATACCATGAAACACAGATTCAATTTCATCGATAATAGGTATATTTGATAGATCTAGACTCCACTTTTGTTTATCCAACTCAGTAATTACTGGATTGGATAACAAGTTATATTCTTTTAGAAAATTAAAAATATTGATTGCTTGAGCCATTTGTACTCCCCCCTACTTCTATATCTCTATTGCATTAAGAACTTCCCTCAAATTCTTAATCTCATCATCTGTTAACGTCGCACCTTTACCCATTTTACCTTCTTCATGGTGCCAGTCTCTCAGATCATATTTCGGTGCTCTTTCATTCCAACTAACTTTGTTAAGTTCTTTGGTCCAGCCTTTATTATTTTCTGATAAAACTGCAATTCTTTCTGTAATCTCGTATTTAAACTCTGCCATTTTAATACCTCCTTATATCGTCTCTTTAACACCAAACTTAGTTTTAAAATCTTCATAACTGTTTACCCAATCAAATGTAACAAGTTCTGAAACTGCTTTAAAATGTAATTCACCGCATTTTATCTTATTACGTTCTACAGATGTCAAATCTTTTTCTTGCTTACCTGCTTTAGTTTCGACAATAAAATATATACCAACACTGCCTGATTCTGGTCCTTCTTTACGACATACAACTGCCCAGTCTGGTGAATAATGTCCGTATGGTGTATCAATAACAAATCCACCTTTTTTCAGTTTTGTGAACATAATAACATTTTCATTGGACTCAAGCTTTCCTGCAAATATTTTTTCACCCTCACTGTCCATCTTATAATATTCATTCATTGCTTTTTTACGACTTGGATCAGCCTTGAAAACTCGCCATTCATCTCTGAAATCTTCTTCATTGATAGTATCTGTTGCAAAAATCTGTCCTGCATCAAGTTCATAACCATCTATTACTTCATAAGATGTAATGTTTGCTGCCTTCATATCCTTAAGTTTCTCAAGAATTTTTTGGGTTACTGTATCGAGCATATCTTGAAAACTAAGGGCTTCTCTTTTCTCTATTTTCTTTAATATCTTGATTATCGCAAGTCTAGGCAACATTGTATGATACATGATATAGTTCGCAATTTCAAAATCACTTTTCTCTGAAGTATTTTCTCCAGCTTCTACCTCATATATACCTTCTTCTTCTTTGAGTAGTTCAAACTTCTGCGCTTCATTGAACCCAGCTTTACTTGTAACAATATTAACTGATTTATTGATTTTAAAATGCTTCAAATATTGATTGATTTCTTCAGCACAGGCATCAATAAAAACATCTTTGTCTATATTACACTTGTAATGAGTTCGCTTTGTCAATTTGTCACACAATCCATAATACAGCTTCTCAAACTCTTCTTCAGATACAAAAGCTCTGATTCCATTTGTATATGGTTCGTTATCACCATTCTTTATTTCGATTCGATTGGAACCCTTTTGCAACATAAGTTTTATAAACTCTTTTTTCAACAGCATTGCATGTTCTAGAAGGGTTTCATCTTCAAATTGAATAGTTTCGAGTAATTTCGTGGTTTGTTCAATATTTTTATTCAATACATTATTTTTATCCAAGATGCCTTTTTTCTGAAGTTCCGTTTTAAAGGTATCAACAAGCTCAGGTGTTATTTTCAACTTTGGAACACCTGCCGATTGGAAAGTTGTTGTTATAATGTCTGCTGTAACTTCATTTTTATTGAAGTTCATGCTTTCATTAAAGTCATCTTGCAAAGATCTTGAAAAGTTATCATAGCTATCATTGGCAATAACTGTTAATTCATTGATTTCAGTATCAAAGCAACGATTTCCTGTGATATCAACTGGTAATCTCAAGCCTCTCCCAATTTCTTGTTTTTTTGCAATTTCTGAGCTACCTTGTTTTAACGTACATAAGGTAAATACATTAGGATTATCCCATCCTTCTCGAAGTGCTGAATGTGAAAAGATAAAGCCCAGGGGCTCTTCGAATGAAATTAGTTCATCTTTCTTTTCAAGGATCAGACTTATACCTCTATCAATATCTTCTTGAGATTTTGCTTTTACTTCATATTCGTCTTTCTTTGCTTCCCAGTCATCAATTTCTACTTCATTCTTCTTCTTATCTAGCGCAAAATAACCTTCTCTTATGCTTTGTATATCTTTATATGCTGGAAAATACTCCTTGTATCTTTCAATGGCTTTTTCATATTTCAAGATTGCCTTAGCATACTCATCATCAAAGATACGAAGATATTCACCCCTTCTATCCTCACGTTCATTGTCTCTAACTTTTTTAACTGCATCAACGAAGAATAATGTAATTGTCTTAATATGTTTGCCACTCTTTAATATAGATAATTGTTTTTCAAAATGGTTTTTGATAGCCAATCTAATCTGAATACGAATTGCCTCACTATCTTCAATACCATTATTACTTTTACCCAATTCAATCGTTATTGTTCCTGATGGTGTCGAAATAGACAAAGGCCTTAGTTTATGTGGCTCTTCTGCTATTCTCATATTTCTATACTGAACTAAGCCACCAGATAATTCCTCCAAAGAGGAACTTCCACCTACATTAAATTGCTTAATTCGAATGACGCCACCTTGATCTTGCGAAAAGATTTCAATTCTTGCTTTCAAATCACTTGTAAATTTCAAATATCTTATATACGGTACATCTTTTTCTATAATACCATTAACAGTTTTTACCTGAATTTTCTTAACAAGTTCACCTTTATAGGCCGCATAAGAGTCCAACTTATATATTTGATTATAAAGCTCTTTATGTGTTGCTGAATACCTTAGTGTAAATAGTGGATCCAAATCATCTAGTGCTTTTAATGATTTAGACTTTTTACCTTTTTGACCTTCAATCTTTTGAGGTTCATCAATAATAACTATTGGTTTAATATACTTAATATCTTCCCATAAGATTTGCCCATATTCATCTTCTTTCCTAATCTTGTTTGTATCCTTATTAAAGGCTTGTATATTAAGAACACAAATACTTAAGTCATTTGTCTCAACTAAATTTGTACTTACCATCTTTGGGTTATTACTATCGTAAACAAAACTATGCTTTTGTAAATCTACATCATATAAACGTTTGTAATGATCTTTTAATTGTTCAATAGATTTTTCAATACCTTTACGAATAGCAATACTTGGCACCACAATCATAAACTTTTTAAAGTTATACTCTTTGTATAATTCCAATATAGTACGAAGATATACATATGTCTTTCCAGTACCTGTTTCCATTTCTACAGTGAAATTATTATTATAAATATCATTATCTGCAAACAACTTGTTCTTAAGTTGTACCTGTCTTACATTTTTCAATAATTTACTTCCAGTAACAATACTAATATTTCTAACTGGATCTCCTGCTGCAACATTTCTTATATGTTTCGGTCTATATATGCCATCATCAAGGCGAGGAAGTCCTTTAAATAAATCAACTACTGCTTTGATAGCATTTGATTGGTATTCTAAGTCATCATCAAATTGAAATTCAATACGTTTTGACATCTTCTTCCCCTCCTTATATGAATTCTACTGTGTAAGCACTCTTATTCGTACCTGAATTTCTTTCAATCAAGTTCTTTAATCGTCTGAAAGTATCATCTTTTAAATTAATGTCATCCTTGAAAGCAGAATCTCTAAAGACGAATTTTATTGGCAATGGATTAAGGGCCGCAAGCTTATCAATTAACATTTCCGTTATTTCCGTCTCAAGACAGACAATATATGCACTTCCATACAAATACGTTCTCATACCTATATCAGTTAATTTCTCCATCTTTTCAGATAATGGAATATCTTTCTGACGGAGCATAATTTCATAAACAACATCTATATCTTTAAAATCTAATGTAAAGTCTGCTAAATCAGGTGTATGTGTCATAGCCATAGTATCTATTTGGCCTTCTGAGTCAATTAGATTCCATTTTATGTTAGTATCTTCTGCTCTAAAAACTTTAAATCCAACATCTAAATCTTGATGGGGTACTTCATCAATTTTTAGTTGGGCAATATTATCCTTAATTTCTTTTTTTATTTGTTCCCCGGATCGTCTAATACGCTCTTTTCCTATCTCACAAATGTTTTTATATCCCGCTTTATATGCATCACTATTCTCCTCAACTATTTCCGGCAGTTGTACCATAATGAACTTTCTTTTAAATCCATATTCGAGATTTGATTGCATTACAGCTTGTGCTGTTGTAGCTGATCCAGCAAAAAAATCCAAAATAATATCCTCATCTTTAGTAGCCTGATGTATACAATATTTTAGTAAACCTAAAGACTTAGGATTTGTAAATGACTTATCGCCCATTAACTCTTTAAACGTTAAAGTTCCTGAATCACTTGAAAACTCTTTTCCTGTCCATATTGATTTTGGCTTAACAACTCTTTGAATACCATTTTGTAGTAAATAATCTTTTTGATACACATCAAACTCTTTCCTAATACTAATAAATTTACCTACCAATTCTGAAGTTCTTTCACTAGTTGTTTCTCTCCCCCACCTCCATCGACCATCAGAGCCATCTGATAATTTTGGATATACAATCTCGTCAAATCCGTTACTATTTTCTAACGAAACCTGTAAAGTATTATTATTAACATAAATAGGATAATACATATTAGGTCTATCTTCACGCTTAGAGTTTGAACCTCTTTTCCTTAATCCTAGTAGCCTATATTTACCAATTTGATCTGCTTCTTTATATTCACTTTGATACTCTTCCGGAATAGGAATCCCAAATGTAACAAACTTGTCACTTTTTCTGTAAATCAAAAGATTCTCGTGAGCTGTTGCTATATATTCATCATCACTTCTTCCTTTAAGATTATTAACTACAGTAACATTTGAAATAAAATTGTCTTCTCCGAATATTTCGTCGCAGATCTTCCTAAGATTAGCAACTTCTCTAGAATCAATACTTATAAAAATAACACCATCATCTTTTAGAAGATCTTTAGCTATTTTTATTCTAGGATACATCATATTTATCCAATTTGCATGGAACCTATTGGTGGAAATTGGATTTTTTTGTAATTTTTCTCCGTCTTCATTTGTAGTCCCTTCTAAAAAATCACTTTCAGAAGAATTCATTTTAAATCTATCATTATAAACAAAATCATTTCCTGTATTATATGGTGGATCGATGTATATCATTTTTATAGATCTGTAATAATTTTGTCGTAATAACTTCAAGACTTCAAGATTATCACCTTCAATATATAAATTTTTAGTGGAAGTTGCATCCTTACTATCTTCTGGTATATAATTCAGTGTTTTCCCAAACACATCTTCTTGCGCTTTCTTTTTAGCTTCTTGCTTTCCTGCCCAAGTCAATTCATATTTTTCTTTATCTACTTCCTCAAATTGACCTAACTCTTCTTTTAATGCTACAATATCAAGTTTTCCATCCTTAACTGCAGATGGAAATAGACTAGCTAACGCCTTGATATTATCACCAACAAAATCATTAATATTTTCAGGTACTTTTTTCTCATTCATAACACTTTCCTCCATCAATTATATTTTCTCTAATGCATCAAAGTTATTTCTGATACTTTGATTGATTTTCATTTTTTCTGCATTTGTAGCTGTTTTATTGAGCTTTTCATCATTTAACTTTATTTCCTTCACCAAAGAATATAATTTAATAATCTTATTGCTGTCATACCAAATTGGCTTATCTAAAAAATCTATTATATTCTTATGTAAATTTTTATTGATCAGTATATATGCTTTTACATATATTTCTTGATAAAAAGTAACTTTGCTTTCCTTATTAATAACATTCTCGTAATGCAATATTTCATAAAACTGTTTTTTCTGCATATCTGGCAACATCAACTGATATGGTTCTGTAATTAAGATATCTGATATGACAACTTCAGAAGAGTTTATTTGATTCAGTCGCTTTAGCGCAAAACAATACACTTCCTTGGTCGAATCAAACAATCTTATTATACAGGGTGATTTAATCAGTTCCTGATACACTTTAGCAATATACCCTGCTTTTTTTATATCCTCAAGTTCAAAATCATAATACTGTATTACCTGATACCGATATACATCATCATTCACAGATGATATTTCTTCACCTGATATCTGATATCTCAAAGTCGCCTTCTTAATAGCAGCTTTTATATTTCTTTTTTCATTCGGTTTCAATTCCTTAGGAATTAAATCTTTTAGTGGTATTCTTTTATCTACTCTATATGACTCTGGTATGTTAAACATTATTCCACCACCAAGAAAGAAATCAATTCAAAATCATCCATGGTTTCATCTTCAAAAGAGTTATTAAATCCACCAAAATCAAAGACCGTTTGTATTGCTTTTTCTTCCTCTTGACCTTTTATAGAAGTTATTGCTTTACTCAATAATTCAGAATAAAATGACATTTCTGTCGTATTACTTGTCCTATCAAAAAACACATTAAGTAATTCACGAATTGGTTCGGATTTACCATAACATAACTTCCTAAATAGTTTTAATACTTCTCTTGCTTGAGCATTTCCAAATAAAACTTCACCACCATTATCTATGTAAATTAAATAGTATGGGTACAGAGAGCTATCCGATTTAGGTTTATCTCCCAGGTTACTATGTTTAAAGCAAAATAGTACACCTTGCTGTTGTCCATTAGTAACTGAATAAACACCCTTAGGAATTTTCTTAATTTTTGGTGTTTTATTCACATACTGCGAAAGCTCAAACAAATACTCATTCATATTCAAATCTGTTAATGAAATATTTTCATTAGCATCTTCAATATCGATCACTTCATCCTTCAGCTTTTCTAGCTGTCGTTTTCTGAAGTTAAAATCATTCATTTCAGGTGTTAAAAAGTCTTCATCACCAGTAGAAACAATATTTAATGTGGTCATCTTTCCTTTAACTCTTTGCTCAAGACCTAAGTATTCATTAAGTTCCAAATTGGGAAAGAAGTTGATCATTTGGATATTCTCGTTAATACTACCTATTCGATCGATACGTCCAAACCTCTGAATAAGTGATACAGGATTCCACTGAATATCGAAATTAATAACAGTATCACAATCTTGTAAGTTTTGACCTTCTGATATACAGTCTGTACCAATCAAAATGTCAATTTGTTCATGTTGTGGTATCTCTTTTTTCATTTTAGACAAAGGTGAAAATGCACATAGTACAGAGTTAAAATCAATATCTACACTCTTATTCGTACATTTTAAGCCTCTGCCAGTAACACATGCAGTGTGCAAATCATGTTTGAGCAATGAGTCTGCTATCTTCTTATAAATATAATCAGCTGTATCTGAAAATGCCGTAAAAATAAGAATCTTACGGTTGCCTTTGTTATAAGGTGTATTAGCAACTTTATCTACTATAATCTTTTGTAATACTCTGATCTTTTGATCCCTGTCTTCATCTAAAATATATTGTGCTTCATTATATATTTTCTCAAGAATTATTTTGTCGCCTTCCAAATCATTTAAGTAATCAACAACTCTTAAATGTCGAACTTCTATTTCATATTTACCTTCCAAGTAAGCTTCTTCTTCTTCTTCAAATACATCTTTATCTTCGTCAACGTAACCACCACCTTCAAGAGATTCAATAGTCCTATCAATTCTCTCTAATAATCGTCGAATCGTCTCTGCAAAAGAGAATACCGAACTTTCTAATCGCTTAAACAAGTTGAATCGATGTAACACAATCATACCTTGTGATTGTGTTTGAAAATTCATATTACCTCCACGTTTCCCTTTTAAACTGTACTTTTGAATGTAATGATTCTGGAACTTACTTTTTATGTATATCGTAGGCGTATATACCGATAAGTTTAAAATCTCCAACAACTCATTCGCATCTTTAAATTTTAGTAAAACTTCTTCTGAATCTATTTCTGGATAATGAGTAATCGGTTTATTCTTTTTAGGGAACTGTCCCATCCCCTCATTACCATAATAACCTGTGATGTGTTTTCTACTTCTAGAGATTGTCATTATCTCAAGTAATTTGTAAAACTCTGATGGTAGGCTATCAAGCAAATCATTTTTATTATGATCAACTATTTTCTCCCATTGGTTGATAATAGTTGTTGAATTCCTAAGTAAGTTTTCAACACTTTTTATTCCATAATCTGAAAAAGCAAAATCCTGGTCTGCGGTAATAATGCTAATCTGATTTTTCAAGTCAACCAAACTATTATTTACAGGCGTTGCAGAAAGAAGGAGTACCTTTGTATTATTTTTCCCCATTTTTATTACTTCTTGCATTAGTCTTGCATATCTCGTCATTACCAATTGATCATCGTCATCATATCGGTCATTTCTATTTCTAAAATTATGAGATTCGTCTATAACAACTAGGTCATAATTTCCCCAATCAAAACGCTTCAAGTCCTGCCCTGATTTGGACATTCCTCTATACCTTGAAAGATCTGTATGAAACATAATTTTATAGTTAAATGTCTCTTTGATGAAACTGTCTTTATAGGTGCCTCTAAAAGAATTCCAGTTGTCATATAACTTCGCAGGCGTAAGAACTAGTACATTATCCATTTTTATTTCAAAATATTTAATTACAGCTAATGCCTCGAATGTTTTACCTAAACCAACTGAGTCTGCAATAATACAGCCCCTATACTTTTGAAGTTTTTGTATAGCAGAGACAACTCCGTCTTTTTGAAAATCATATAAAGCATTCCAAATTTCAGTATTTTTGAACTTATCACTATCTCGTTCAAAACGTTCTACACCACTATCAAGTTGGTATCCAAACAGCTCATTTAGAGTAAAATAATAAAGGAATTCTGGTGCATGTTCTTTATAAACAAATTCAAGGCTTTCTAGTAATTCTTGCTTATAGTCTGCAGAAACTTGTTCGTTAAACCAGATTTGCTTGAATGTATTAGAAGCTGCAACTATCTGATCTTTGTCCATTGTTCCACTAAGCATGGTATCAAAATTAATATTCTTAATTCTATTTCGTTTAGATTTATTCGAAAGTTCCAAAGAAGAAGATCCTTGAATCATAAAATCATTATCAATGACAATAATATTCCCACCGATTTTGATCTTAGGATTTGCTTTTCTTACGTTAACATTTTTTTCAATAAAATCATGCATCGCTTTAGCACGTGCAAAATGGCGTAATTTATTTTTTTCAACTATATCATAGGAATTATATAAAACATCGTTTGTTTCTATTTGGAATTCATGAGAAATCTCAGACTGTTCAGGCACAAATTTTGTATCTCTAATAACAAAATTTATCTCTTTCACATTTTTCAGATTTTGTTCTAGCAACGCAAAAACAGATATTGTAAGTTTATCATTTACAATATTAACTACTGCATCTTTTTTTGTCTTTAAGACATCATTGATTTTGTTGATCATTTGTTCTGTAGAACCAATTACATTTCCCACATCATTTCTCCCATCATATCAAGATTCTATTATTCCCTCATCAAATAATTGATTAACCTTACTTTGACTCATCATCTACTACTGAACAGATATCACCGATGTCACATTTCAGAACTTCACATATGGTGATCAACACTGGTAAAGATACAGATTCATTTTTATTCAGTTTAGTAATTGTACCCGCTGATAATCCCGTCAGTTCTCGAAAATCACTTTTCTTAATATCTTGTTCTAATAATTTAAACCATAAATTTTTGTAGCTAATCTTCATATTATCCCTCGCTATTCATAATTGATGAGTCCAATTATTCGTACTGTTACACATGATAAAATTATAACCCTTAACAAATGTAAACACAAGAAATTAATATCTACTTATGTATATTTTTCACAAGATCTTGTGATTAATCTTTATAAACGCAGCTGAATGCTTTTCTCTACACTTTCAACTAATAAAATGTACTTCGATTTTGAACACAGTAAATAGCCATGATAAATATAATGTACCAACATAATCATACCACTTTATCTGTCCAATTGTACGTACAGTTAAAACCTTAATTTTTTTCTCCACTTCTTATTTCTAATTAACATATATTTTTTATCAATATCCCTGATTAGGTTTTATAATTCAAGGGATGAAAACCTGTCGTAGACCCCCTGACAGAATCTATAAATACTAGTTTTTATTGAATTAAAACTTTTGTCTATCTTTAATTTAACCATTTTTCGAGATGTTTTTCCACTCAGAGATACATCTGAAATTGTTATTTCTTCAGATTTTACTACGTCACTTACTGATTCATTATTAGCTTGAATAAACGTTTTCTCTTCTATTTCCTTATGACTATTTACATAATCTTCAAAATCAAATTCAGTTAAATCTTTTTTACTAACAATATTTTCTATAGCTTGTAATTTGTAAAAATTAGATTTCTGCCCACCTCTCTCGTGAAACCGACTTTCCCTCTCAAGAATGCCAGCTTCTTCAAGATCATTCAAAGCTCTTTGAACTGTTCTAGTACTCATATTACATTCTTTTGCAATCGTTCCAACACTTGGAAAACAGGTTAACTCCTGATTAGCTCTATTAATCAAATAAAAGATCACAAGTGTAGCCCTCTTAGTCAAGCTTGCTGCATAAATCGATTCAATCATTTTACCTTTGTTTGTCATTCGTATATCCTCCCTATTCCTGTATTTCTTACAATAAATATATTCAATATCTGCATCCACATATCACTATTTTTTTCTGAATCAAATAAACTTGGTGTGTAATCACTAAAATAACCTTCACCGTATTCTTCTGTAACTTTTCGGTGTTCTGCTTCATGAACAAATGAGAATATTCTATATACTTGTATTCCATCAAACAACTGATTTACTTTTATATAGGCATCTTGTTCATATGGTTTAGCTGTTCCGCATAAAATACCTACATCACATTTATTTTTAATAGCTCCAACAACCTTCGATTCTACAACGCCCATATCATAGATAATGAAATCAAACTCTTCATCACTTTCCCCGTACAAATCCATAAAACAGATTCCATTATGAATCGTTGTATCCCCCTTAGTTATCGTATTCTGTGCACCCTCAATAATCTTAGCTAGATGGTGACTTCCATTTGCTTCAACATAACAAGCTTTAGCTCCTAGTCCTGATAAAAAATGACAGAGATTAAATGCCATTGTTGTTGTTCCTACCCTACTCATGACTCCAGTCAATGCAACCTTCACCTCTTTTTGTAAAAACCTATAATCCGGTCTGAAGTTATTTAGACTACTATCTTCTTGATTTAATAGGTTCAATGTGTCCCGTTTACTCATACCTAATGAGCCCGTTGCTTTTCTTATCTTCTCTTTCTGAATTTCAACATGGTCTGAAACCACAATATTATAGATGCCTTGTTCCATAAGTTGTCCAATAAGTTGTTCATTTCCTTCAACCTTATCCACATAAAATATCACTCTAGAGGTATACATGCTTTTAAATGCCATAATTGCTTCAATGATTTCATCTTCTATATCTCGTAGTGCAGTGAGATCAATAGCAAGAAATGCATAGTGAGTTAAGCTTCTCATATCATGAATAACAAATTGCTTCAATTGAAAGCTACCATTAAACTTCTTAATAATCATTCCTTGCTCATCAGCAAGGAAGTCAAATATTCCAATGTTCTCATTACTTGAAATATAAAGTAGCATTAATCATCACCTCCATTCCACTCAATCTCATAGTCTTTTTGAATCACAATTTCGTGTTCTTCAGGTTGATATGTAAACATTAAAATAATGCCGATGACAACGATCACGGCATAAATAACCATTTCTATAACTAATTTTTTCTTCACGTTTTATCCTCCTAGCTTTATCTACCTCCAGCTGTTCCCATATACTTAAACTTATAATCCGGTATTTCAAAGTTTACATGCAGGCGCTTTGATCCAATCATTACCAAAGCATTTCCTCTTTTCTTCTGTGCAAGCAACTGTTCTTCTGCATCTGTTAGATTATATAATGTCTTTGTTTCTTGTAAGTTCTGGCCATCGCAACCCATCAGTATTTTAAAACAGGGAATATCTAATAAAGCTTGACCATACATCTTGATTCTTGGGTCAAGAAAATCTACCACTGAATGAGAGATAATAGCGACTCCTGCCTCATACTTTCTAGATCTCTTTTCAACATTTCGAAGAAACACTAATGACTGCGGAACATTTGGATCAATCATTAAATACGCTTCGTCGCAAATTAATAAAACAGGTTCAGTCCGGTCACAACTCATTTGTTGCCAACACCATGTCAACAAGTTAAAATACTGAGTTCTTTTAATGTTATCACCAGTATTTTGAAGATCATGGGTATCTAAACAAATACATCTTGAATTAGTTTGAATGGTACTATGTCCATTCCATAAAAAAGCGTCACTACCAAGCGCAATGTCTTGTAATAGTAACGCTAATTCTTCATATTCATTTGCTTTCTGTATGTTCCCTTTCTTCTCTTCATCTTTAAATTTCTGTAGGATTAATTTATGTAAGTCAGAAAATATTGGAAAGTCTTCATTGGATAAGATATTAATATCGGTATCCCAATAAATATTAAACTTATTATAAAGTTCGATGATTGCAGCTTTAATTAATGCTTTATGTTTGTCGGTCAGCGAAGGTAAATATAGACTCAAGAAAATTTCCAAATTCTTAATATAAATCGCCATATCTCCCATACCAAGTTCATCATCCTTATAGAAGCTATCTTCATCATCAACCGGTGTTGGTCTTATCTGTAATGGATTGATTTTACCATTGCTTCCACCACCTGCATTAATCCAATCACCACCGAGATTCTCTGTTAGTTCTCGGTACTCGCGTTCTGGATCGATAAATATGATTTTTGTACCTTTCATGTATTCTGCAAGTGCTATGTGTTTTACAACAGTGGACTTACCCACGCCAGCCACACCCATAATGGTAAAGTTGGTATTCGTTCGATCATTGCCACGTTTCCATGGATCAAGCACGACCAAACCACCACCGTTATCTCTTCCAAAATAATAACCGGTACCATCATTGTATCCACTTGATGAAAATGGAAAACCACCTACAAAAGTACTCATTGGAATAATTCGCTTTAATACTTCTTCCACTGCTTCATCAACAGTGTGGTATGGAGATAAGCTTTTAAAAGCTTGTTCCTGAAGGTTGGCCATGATGCGTATTTTACATTTATTGGTTGCAATAACACTCTCTGCTTTTCGACAGATTTTATTGAAGTTAGATTCTTCTCTTGCAGTAGCCATTACTGAAATAATCATTGTTCCAACTGTTTCACCCATTTGATCGATTTGAAGCATAATCTTTTCACCATCAATTGCAGCCTTTTCAGCTCTTTGTTGTGCTAGAGGGTCTTTTGCTGATTCTGCATTACCTCTGTGTTGGATAATACTTCTTGATAGACCAGATATGAATTCACCATTGTCAATTGGGATGAATGTAACTCCAACGACCGTTCCTGGGATATTAGTAATCTTAGATAGCCAGCCATAATCTACCTTTTGTGGATATTTGACTATTCCGTAGATACGTCCTGTGTTCTCACCTACAACCATACTATTTCTTTTTATTTCAAGTCCCATTGGGGAGATGATGTTTAATAATGAATTATTAGTTCTTGTTAAATTGTGTTTTTCACTTTTCATTTATGTTCCTCCTATAATATTAAGAAGCACCTCACATTAATAGTGAAGTGCTTCCTATGTTTTCTTATTTCTTGTCAGATGAATTGTTAGTGTTTTTAAGTTAATTATTAGTTTTACCTGAAGAAGTAGATGAATATATTACCGAGTAAAACGGCGTTATAGTACAGGTATTTAAGTTTTAATTCGGTAACTCTTATGATGATTACAATATTTTTGAAACTTCGTCATGCAAATAAAGTCCCTTTACTTTTCAAGTAAACCACAAGTATCTTTCCTACAAGCAACATACCTCTATAAACTACAAGGTGATTCATTGTTTCTGGTTAGTTATATTGGGCTCTAATCGACTTCTGGTTCCTCATCGACTTCTGGTTCCTCATTCACTTCTGGTTCCTCATTTACTTCTGGTTCCTCGTTCACTTCTGGTTCCTCATTTACTTCTGGTTCCTCATTTACTTCTGGTTCCTCATTCACTTCTGGTTCCTCATCGACTTCTGGTTCCTCATTCACTTCTGGTTCCTCATCGACTTCTGGTTCCTCATTCACTTCTGGTTCCTCATCGACTTCTGGTTCCTCATTCACTTCTGGTTCCTCATTTACTTCTGGTTCCTCGTTCACTTCTGGTTCCTCATTTACTTCTGGTTCCTCATTTACTTCTGGTTCCTCATTTACTTCTGGTTCCTCATTCACTTCTGGTTCCTCATTCACTTCTGGTTCCTCATTTACTTCCGGTTCCTCATTCACTTCTGGTTCTTTACCTTCTTCTGATTCCTTCTTGATTTCTGGATAACTCTTTTCTTCTTGTAAATCAGTTTCATCTGTCTTTTTATCAATTGGCAAATCAATCATATTATTTATCAAATCGTAAGTACTTATACTATCATTCAAATTATTGATTTTTCCAGTAGCCATTGCCTTTTGTCTTGCAATATACAACCCCGGAGACATACCCTCATCAGATGATTTATTAAATTCTTCCTCGTTCGTTAGCATAACCTGAAAAATCATTTTACTATCATGACCATACTTATCATCAAGCGTATCTAAGAGAGAACCTAACTCGAATCTTCTTTTTATTTCTGTAATAGAAATAATAATACCATTATCTTTTTCCATAGAGATATAGGCTTTTGCTCTCGCCGTATTTATAACTTCATCAATTGCTTCCGCAATCTTCAGGCCATTCAAATCAATTTCCAACAAAAGTTCCTGACCATCTTCGTTTAATGGTACTTGCTCAATAATACTACCACTTCTATTATAAGCTAGTTGTACACTTGGGTTAATATCAATATTAATATAACCATCAATAATTGATTGATCAATGTGCATGACTAAAGGACCGGATATAATCGTAATCAATAAAGCAAAAGTTATGACTGCGAATCTCAACCTCGATTGGTTACCTGAGATGAGCAATTGATATACTAATTGTTTATAGTTTTTAAGGGATTGTGAAAACAACCCTTCCAACTCAATCTCTTCACCGCATGAATACTTTTTGCTCCTAATATTAATCGTCTGAAAAGCTCCATCTTCAGTCATTACTCTAGCCTTTTTACCAACCACTTCAAATACAATAGCTTTCATTTGCTCACCTCCTTTTTCACATACATATTGATGCTGTCATACTTTTCATCTAAAATCAATGTACATGCAATAATATATATTCTTTTTCGTTCAATTTTTTTCCTATTCACATCAAACACATGACATAATTCTTGTATCGGCAATTTTTTTTTTCTAATCATTGCTTCTCTTAAGGACAAATTATTAAATATATATCTTGCCATATCCTGAAATAAATGCTTATTTTTACTGTTTTTCGGAGTTTTTTTCTCCAATACACTGAACTCAATGTCATATAACTCAAGTTCTTGATTGAATACTCTAATTGCGGCAATACGGTCCATCTGCAATTCATCATCATAATGTTTATTTATCGACTGAGGTATCATTTCATTGTCATCGCAATTGAAATCATCATATTGCTTCTGTGAGTTTGTCTTTCTAATTTCATCAATTATCCGTCTTTTTATAACTAATCCCGCATAGGCATAAAATGTACCTCGTTCTACATTATAGCTCTTAATTGCCTCATGGTAAGCCATCATCCCAACAGTTAAAAATTCATCATCCGTGGGGTTCACATATCTTTTGACTACTTTTGCCACTTCCGACGCAATGAAATATCTGGATTCATCAATAAAAGAATTCAATTCAAGGGATGATTCTCTAACTGTATTTAGCCGATTAATGATATCATTCTTCATAGAATCCTCCTTTGAATAATTGTTGGCATAGTACACTTCTCACAGGAATATACTATTCAATCATATCATATTCAAAGGTGTTAATAAAGCAAACCAAATACTTTTGATCAAAAGCCCCTTTGTCATTTTTCATCAATCTGATTGCATCTTCGTGGCACATCGCTTCTCTATATGGTCTATCAGATGTTAAAGCATCATATACATCTGCTATAGCTACAATCCTAGCCTCAACAGGGATTTGATCACCGTAAAAGCCCATGGGATAACCTTCACCATCCATTCTTTCATGGTGGTATAGAGCAGTATCTTGAATTTCCTCAACGCCTATTCCATTCAAGTATTCATAGCCTATTTGGGGATGTTTCTTTATAATCTCATATTCTTCTTCTGTAAGTTTTGAAGGTTTACTTAATATCTCTTCAGGAATGTTCAGCTTACCAATATCGTGAAAGTATGCTGCGTATTTCAGTTTTTCAATATCCAAATAACCTAAAGAGCGACCTAACCTTTCTGCATAAATCATAACATTCTTACAGTGTTCTTTAGTTGACCCATCCAAAGCAATGGATGGGTCAACTAATTTTGGTATGTAATTAGTAAATTCAAACATCTTCATAATGTTTTAGACCTCTATTATAGTGTAGGTACTGGTTCATTAACCTCTGTACTTGCAGGTACAACAATCGTTTCATCTATAATTTCAATAGTTCTGTCCAGTGCATTCCATTGTATTGTAACGCCTAATGCTTCCCCGACAAATCGTAATGGCACCATAGTACGGCTATTCATGATTATTGCCTCTGTATCCAGTTCTACCACCTGACCATTAACTGTTGCTTTCTCCTCATCAAGAACTAACTCTATGGTCTTGTCTCCTTTTGTAATGATAACTTTTTGTTCTTCTTGAATCCATATCACATCTGCTTGAAATCCTTCTGATATTGCTCTTACTGGCACTAAAGTTCTCCCATCTTTGATAACTGGTGGTGTATCAAACTTAAATAAATTGCCATTTGTTATGATTGAATCGACATCAAGAGCTTTAACATCATCATCCTCTTCTATTTCATCTTTTATTATCTCTAATTCATCCAATTCTGCTTGGCTGTACTTACCTTGTATTAACTGTCTAAGTTGAGCCCTTAATTCCGCAGCTTGTTTTTCTAGTTCTTCGATTTGACTTTCTAAACTAATCAGATCATCTTCATTTACATCTTCATCATCCATTAACTCTTCCAATAGTTCTCGAAGTCCTTCTTCTTCTTCATTCAATTTTCTTTCATATCTGAAATTATTCATCCGATCTTCATATTCGTTTTCTGTTTCATCTTCATCGTCGTTATCTTCGTCATCTACATCTTCGTCATCTACATTTTCGTCGTCTACATCTTCGTCATCTACATCTTCGTCATCTACATCTTCGTCATCTACATTTTCGTCATCTACATTTTCGTCATCTACCAAGTCAGCTTCTTGCAAAATAACCTTTTCAGGCGCTTCCTGTGCATTAGCGAAACCATAATTACTAATAAGAACTAAAGCCATTAAAAGTACGATCATCATTTTTTTCATTTTTGTTCCTCCTTGAGATATGTTTTTATTTTTATACTAATGTATTCGATAGCTACACCATGAAAAGTGAGGTACTTCAAAAAAATCTTGTGCAAAGCTTTTTACTTATTAATAGACCTGTCCAAATATGTATGGTTTAGTATTTATTTGATAGTTCATTTGCTTTTGACAAAAGCGATAAATATTATGATTTATTGAGCCCAGACCACATACAAAACCATCACTAATAAGCCCTTTTACTCGGCATCAACATATATCCTAAACCTTGTAATTTAGGTTTTTGAAATACTATTCCTGTTCTAAATAAGTATAAGCTGGGTTATTAATCAGATTACACAATCTAACAATCTCATGTTCTTTAATAATGTCGCACCCAATATTTGCACTCTCGAACTTATTACAAAACTCCCGGCATTCTTTTTGCAGATCCTGTTCAATCCCTGTTCTAAACCTTGTCCATAACATAATATAAAACTGTCTCTCAACTACTTCACCAGAAACTGCATAGTTACTCATGACCATCATTTCATTTCTAAGCAGCTCTTTCTGCCTTTGATCTGTAGTTTCTGCTAGTAAAGCAGTATACTCATTAATCAACGGTGTAATATCGACTGGTCTTGATACTGCCAGAAACTTAAATGGTTTCTGAATATTCGAAAGTTCCGCTGTTAAAACTCTACAAATCTGTTCCTTCTCCATATCAGAAAACAAGTCAATGCTTATGGGATTAATCTTCAAATAAGCAATGACTTGTCCATCCCTTGTATATAAAAATTTATCATGTATATCCTTCACATTAATAAATTCTTGTGCTGTTAACTCTTGCTGTGATTTAGCATCTACATTCTTTGTGTTATTATTTTTCATATAAAACAAAGCACCTGCTCCGCCACCACAACATATCAAAATCATTATAATTGGTACTATTTGACTCATATTTCTCCTCCTTAGTCCATCAGCACTGCTGGTCTTCTAAAATGTATAAACCCAGTACTTTCCGCTGTTGTTATAACGATATTATTAGCACCTGATGTACAGTGTGCAACTAAAATCTTACCTTCTTCATCTATTCCTACTACAATACCGATGTGATTCACTTTTCTTGTATAAGGCACTGCAAGTATAGCTAGATCTCCGGGTTCAACAATACTTTCAGGTATACTTGTTGAATGATTCCACTGTGCTGTAACACCATGTCCGATTGTTTCTACAGGTAAACCCATGTTAGCAAATATCCATGTCACATAGCCTGAACAGTCGAGTCCAAAAGGTCTTATTGTTCCAGTCGTTGTACTCCCTACAGATGTCACTTCCATATCTGTTCCCCATCGATTATCCCAACCGATAGCCACACTTTTCCCACCCCAAAAGTAATTAACTTGTCCAACGATACTTTCCGCCATGGTGGCAAAAAGTTCCCCTTCAAGCTCTACACCTTCTGGGATATGGCTTTTAATTTCATCAATCTCAGCTCGTGTTAAGAATGTTTTCACATCACTGGTTGCAAGTAAAACACCATAACCACTACGACGCATTTCAGCTATCATCAATGTTTGTGTTTCATCAAATCCATAAATCACACCGATTTCTTCTGCTGTTAAACAATCCATATGAATAGTTTTCGTAATTGTACTTATTGTTTGTGTTTCAGTAACTGATTCACCCTCTTCATTAAGAATTGTCACCTCAATATCCTCTGAAGTTGTTTCCGATGTGACTGTTACAATGTTCATATCCTGAAATACTTGTCTTAGTTTTCCCACTTGATCTTCTGATAAAATTGCCATCTGCTCTGAATTTTCTTCAGTTACATTATACTTAACTGCATAAGCTATAAGAACATCTTCTGAATTATCAATCAATGTGCCATCTTCACTCCCCATGATGATCGTTATGACCTCATCTACGGTTGTATCCTCTTGCTCTAACTGGATGTTGTATTGAAATTCCTCTTTCATTTCATATAGAGCACTAACCACTGATATCTGCTCGTCATGACCACCTAATAAGGCAAAGAATATTGCAAAAGGTGATGATAGCACCAATAGAATGATGATAAAAGGAATAAGGCAAGCTATTAAGATAGCCCGCCTTCCTTTCTCATCTGATAATGCTGTTGTTGCAACTTTAGCTACTACTTTTAACGTTGCTGGATCTATTGCCATAAAATCACTCTCCTAATTTTCTAATGGTGCAATGTGCCAGTCCTCATATAAGTTACCGTTAATGTTAACTAAATCTGATAAATTCATTCTTAACATACCGTCCGGTGTCCACATATCAATAATTGATGTATACACTATATAAGGAGCATCAGGATACCAAATCGGTGTGAAATGAGTCCGATTATTATAAGTTGAATACTTATTCTCCTGGAACTCAAAATCACCATATCCAGTCATATCAAGTAATCTACAATATGTCAGATACTCGAACTCTGGAAAATGTGTAATAGCATTCTGAACATATGTGATATGATTTTCCGGTGCATTACTATAAACGTTAGACTCAACAGAAATATTTACACCATAACCGGACTTCATCGTATCACCTTCGGCTGTTGGTACTTGTCCATCTGGAACAAGGCTCATAGATGCTGAAAGCGATGCATAAAACGAGGTGTAATCATAAACCCATTCACCTTCATCTTTCCATTCACCGTTGTCTTCCCAACCACCGTGATCTTCCCAGTAATGACCTATATACAAAAACTGCCATCCTGTTGAAGTATTAAACCATTGATATCTTGGTACATACTGCCAATCACTTTCCCATTCCCAATCTGAATACCAAACCCAATCAGAGTCCCATTCTGCATCGAATATCCCCCATTCTGCAATGCTTTTATCAGCTTCAACAGGTAAACTAGGTATAGTGAAACCATCATTTGTATCATTGGCTGTTGGATTTGGTGGTACATTTTCATTAAGATCCATTACATTACCTGTAATAGTAGCTGATCTGTAATCACCATCAATCTTAGCCGCTGAATTACCAATTACTTGCACTTGAATGTCCACTATTGATGGTGTCACAGGGGTATGCCATTTTATCCAAACTAGTTGTGATCCGCCTTCCGGAATAACTACTTCTGTACTTTTAGAGTAACCATTTGCCGACATAATGACTGTAGCTGTATTCTCTATTGGATGATCATAATAATAATCACTTATATGGCGATTATCAGGTGTAACATCTTCATCAGCAAAAATACGAACCGACGTTATTACATCTGTATCTACACGATAATCATAATCGTAGGTTGTATCATTTTCTTCCACTTCTTCAGAATTTGGACGTAAGATTCTCATCCCCCAACCACCACCACTGATTATTCTATCTAAATCCCAATAAACATTATCTGCCAATGCGGGTGTCACTGGATAACCAAACCAACTCTCTTCTAGAAAAACAGAATTTGGAAGATCTGAATGTGTCATGCCTGAAACATATTGACCATCATCTCCACCTCTAAAATTAAAGTACCCTAGCTTTTGGGCTAAGGCGTATTCTGTGGCTGTGAATGCTAATATTGTTGATCTATCTTTTAAGTGAGTTAATACAACTGGTTCGTATACAACAAGCCACGCTACTTCGTTTTGGTATTCTCCACCTACTTTTTCAGGTAAGATTCTTTCTGGATCACCTGATACTGATTCACCATTAATGTCAAAAGTTATGCTCGATACAAGATTTTCTTTACTCATTCCTGCTTGAGCTGCAAAATTATTTATTAGCAAATTTAATGTGTTTGTATCTCCAAAATATGATTTTACTGCTTCAATATTTCCACCATGAGTTATTGGAATTGGTGGTGGATCATCTGTCATATATTGGTCAATTTCTATTGGATTCAAAGATTGTCCATTCATATAATTTACTTTAGTTCCATAACTGCCTATTGTCCCACTAGGTATACTGAAAGTTGCAGGTTTAACATACAGTGGTTGATTCCCGATTAGTTGCCAATTAGACGTAAGACTCGCAAATTCATCTGCTGAGTCAGACAATCCAACATATACTGATACTTTATACATGTATTCAGATGTTCTATAAAACCCTTTATTTTCAAGCGCATCTCCTGTTTCTCCTTCACCTGTATCAGCATTATCATCTGCATAAACTGAGACCGATGAGATAATTAGTATTATCATTAATACCAATAACATCGTCCTTTTCATATTGATTTCCTCCATAAAGAAAGCGACTTCATCCTTACGAAGTCGCTTATTATTCAATCTATTATTAAGTTTCTAAAATTTATCCCCTTCTCCAGAAGGAGCACCTTCATCGTAATCTTTTCCCATCATCTCACCCATATTTCCATTACTTGGAATATCATCCTGTAAAAATGGATTCTCGGAATCCGGAACTAAATTAGTACCTCTAACTTCGTCTGCAACTTCTTCTGCCTCTGGTTCAGGAGTATATGTCGTCTCTTCTTCATCATACTCTGGTACTTTGTCAGGATCAGTTAAATCATCTTTTGTTTCTGGAACCACTTCTGGTGGTGTTAAGTTGGGTTTTTCAGGTTCTTCAGATATTGGCACGTCAACTTCTTCAATATCCACTAAACTTATCTCTGTATTGCTATCTTCTTCAATATTAATCGATTCTACATTTACCTCTGGACTTACATACTGATCATCAACGAAAATATTTTCAACTTTTATAAATGGGCTTTGATCCTCACTATCTTTAGTAGAATCCTTTGGTTCATCAACCACATAATCAATCTCATCCACCATCAGATCATCCGCTTGATTTTCAGTTCCAACTAATTGATGTTCATCTTTTTTCTGACCTGTTGAATAAATCAATCCAACTAGGACAATACTTATAACCACTAATAATGTTAAAATGCTGTACTGCTTCATTTTCATATTTATCTTTTTCATCTCTCGTTCCTCCTCGAACATAATCTATAACATCAATAATCTTATTCATCTTCTTAATTATTTAAACGTTATCAGATAATTAATTAATTGTCTATATCTCGTCAAAACTTAGGTGTATACCCTGCATTTACCTTCAATCGAATCTCCATATCCGGTACTTGTTCCCATCCAAAAGATATGGGAACCGTTAAAGTCAAATATATTTCTGATTCAAAGCGGTCATTATTAATTGAAGGTGCTAAAGGTGCATTAAGAATAGTCACATCCAAATCAGTCAACTCATACTCTAGTTCTCCTCCTGCATACTTCTGACCAAAGTTAAGCCCTAATAATAGGGTTAATTCACTCATCACAGCACCTTCATCAATTCGACTCACCCAAATGTCATCATACAACGTATAACCACCTGAATAGCCTTCTCTAAGTCCATTATAAACTTCATCATAATTCTCTGTTGCTACTGAAATAACAGCTGACTGAACTGCATCTCTAACACCTTGAGCTATCATCTGTAATCTTAGATATTCACTGACTACAGAAAATACAAGCAGAAATACAAGCACAACAACGACTGCCTGTATTGCTACATTTCCATCTTTATTCTTCAATAATTTGATCACTTCCAATACACCTCCGACCTCCCCGATGATTTAGCTGTCAGAGTGATTGGAAAAGAACCAAATTCAAAGAATCCAATGTCCACTTCTGTTGTGACAATTACAGTAAACTCATCATTTAGCTGAACCCTTCCAGATGTTGACCATGATATACTTGGATCAATATCCATCAATGATTCAAGCTCATGTGCTTTTATGTTCGTAGCACTTCCAATTCTTCCTTCAATCTCCGCTACCCTTGCCAACTCATTGGCAAATGTACCCAGTTCATTCTTCGCTATAAACACTGGAAAGACTTTCATTCCAAGAGCTATGACTAATAATGCTACTAGTAGAATAACCACAACATCAATGTAACCTTCACCACGTTTATCCTTTAATATTTTTATGATCCTTTGCATTTCTCCACCTCCAATCTAGAACATACTTCCAAGTGTACTGATAATCTCTATAAACATTACAGATAGGTACATCAGCATGAAACAGAACAACATAGCAAAGGAATACTTTCGTATTTTACCTGGTCGTTTCATTGCTAATGTTTTAAGTCGTTGGATCTCCATCTGTTTTAAGTCATGAGTTAACATTTGAAAGTAAACTACACCATCATCACCTCTAAGCACACCAATTAATCCTCTAGTTATATCTGACAGACTTGAGCTACCTATTCTCGCTTCAAATCTTGTTATTGCTGATTCATAGCTTCCTGATTTCATATCCGCAACTGTAATTTCCAGTTCGTTCTTAAAGCTTGGACCAGCATTAACTTTATAAGTTTCAAATATGGATACCACATTTCTACTGGCTTTAAATTCCTGTGTGAGCGTTGCTACAAACCTTGGCAACTCATATTCAATATCCTCTCTTTTTTCCTTTAATGCTTCTTCTGCACTTCTAATCTCCTTGAAATATATTGCTATCGCTAGAAAAGTTATAACTGGAAAAAGTAACGGAAATATTAGTAAAGCAGGTACAACAAATATTAGTGTCATTCCTGCCTTTACCCATGCCCTTGCAATATAAGCTTCTGGTGATATCTTTATACCTGCTGACTTTAAGGTGGCTGTTAACTTTCGCTTACTGTAGTCTGTCAGCTTAATAAATTTTCCAACTTTCATTGATACTTCATTAATAAATACATCTAAGTTCTTAGACTTTTTCTTTTCTCTTTTATCCACTGTAGCAATAGCCTTTGTTGCTCTTCTTGTTGGCAACTTAACTAAGTCAGCAAGAATCATATATAAACCAATTGCAAACAGAATTGTAAAAACTGATAATATCTGAACCATTGTCACCCTCCTTCCTAACGTCTATACTCAATTGGTTTACTAAGCCTAACTACACCTGCTATTGACACAAATAAAATAGTTCCACATATTGCCAATACAACTTTCCCCAGTGTATTGGTCATCAAGGTGTCATACCAATCTCTATTGAGAAAATACATTAGAGGAATGTTACCCACTAATAAAACCGCCATCGAAATAAATTCTTTTACTGGTTCAAATAGTAAGTAATCAAGCTCTGCTGATACGATTCTCATATCCGACAGCTTACTGACAATTGGCGTTAAAGTACTTTTCAGATTTTTATCTTCCTGACAGTCAATGACTGCATTTAACCACTCATGAAAGACTGGGCTATCTACTTTTTCTTTTAATCCTGACAAGGCTATCTTGATATTTGAATTAATCAGTTTTGTCTGCATTAAAAATGCTTTGAAAACGTCATATACTGGTGGATTAATATAATCAAGGTTTTCATCAATGGCTGTGATTATGCTTTCACTTCTTAGATACGATGTGGTAATAATAGATAGTGCTGTTTCAAGTTCACTATTTAGTTCTTTTTTCCACTTGATGGCAATAAACTTTATATACCAAAAGGGCATCAAGGCAAACCCACAAGCCAAAACTGGAAGTAAAAACAGATTGTCCATGGTAACCGCAAAAAAAGCACCAACTACCATAAGGATCAATGATAAAATAATCATCATGGTAAGTCGGTGCTCTTTTCCAGTTGCTGTTAAGATGATATTGGTTTCATCCATCAGCTTCTTTAATCCACTCTTTTTCTTTGTAGAAGTGACCGCTTGGACTTTCCCTTGAATCGTTTGATCTGGCTTTCTAAAAGTCTTTGCTGCCTCTTCTAAAAATATCAGAGGAGTCATACCATTTATTAACCATAACCCAATAACCATTACTATAAATGCTATATAGATAGCTGAATACATACTGGATTCCCCTCCTTGTCTCTCCATTCTGATGGTATGAAGCGATACAGAACATGTTTTGGCATACCATTTTCTAGAAGTCGTTTTTGCATGGATTCTGATATTTCAGAGACCTTTTCATAATGACCTATAATCTTCTCTTTACCATCAATTTCAATATTATTGGTCACGTTAAACTTATATAAGGTTCTGATATCTCTATTACCATCTTCATCAATGACACACTCCGTAATTTCCATAATGTGTCTAGAGTTATCCTCTAACCGTTTACAAAAAGCTACAATTGGAAAAGCTTCTGTAACCAAATTATATAGGGTTCTTTCTGCCATATCATAGCGTTGCTTACAAAGGGTTACCATCCGGTAATAAGTTGATATACAAGAACTGGCATGAATTGTCGTTGTTACACCATGACCTGTTCTGGCAGCTTCCTGTGCAAAAAAAGCTTCTTCTGATTTCATCTCTGCCACGCAGATATAATCTGGGTTTACAGTTAGTCCTGTTTCTAGAAGTTTAACCATCGTGATATTTTGCCTTGGATCATCACTGTGTCTAGTAACTGTATGGATGACATTATTAATGACTTCATCCTTTTCATTCCGTTTTACCAAATTAAACTCTCTTGTACCGTTTTCAATGGTATAAATTCTTTTGTTATCAGGTAAAGTAGATAATATCCAACTCATTAAGGTTGTTTTTCCACTGGATGTAGCGCCTGTCAGACACATACTTTCACCATATCTGTGGGCTAAACTAAGGAAGTCTAACATTTCTTCATCAGCTGTTTTATTTTTGATAAAATCTTCTTTCACAAGCTTTCTTGGATTTACAATTCTAATGGATACAGCAACACCAACGCTATTATCAATGACACCAAGACCTAGTACAGTAATTCTTATCTTCTCTGACAAATGACCAACGACAATAGGTTGTGAACTATCTAGAATCATCCCTGATTTATGTAACAGTCTTCTCATAACGTCTACGGCGTGAGATGGTGTGTTAAAATGCTCTTTTGTAGGTATAATCTCACCGCTAGAATAGGTCACTTTAATATCATTCCATGCGTTGATATTTATCTCTTCTATATCATTTCTAAACAGATACTTCGTCAAAAATGAATACTCCGCCATTTCAGAATAAAGGGCTTCAACTAAGTCATCATGGCTCATATCTTCAGTTGCAAGAGAATAATCCATTAGGTACTTTGTAATGTATGCTTTAATCTGATCCTTTTGTCTATCTGCATCATCAGTAATCAATAGAGCATACTTTCCTGAAATGTATCCTTGAACTTCATGTAGAATATCTTCAAAGTCTCGTATGTTTTGAGCAGATTCAAACAAACCTGAATTCATTTGTCTTCACCTCGCTTTCCAAATAGACTAACTAACGTACTTTTCTTCTCTTTAACTGGTCTATAATCAACATCTTCATTGATCTTTTTCACTTTTTTAGTCTTCTTAGGTTTCTCGTCTTCTTCATCAATGAATAAATCAACTAATTTCCTGACCTCTGTGACATATAGGTTGCTTTTCTTTTCAATTAGTGATTCAAAGAATCTGGCTTCATAGAATTGTCGTTCAAGCTCTGGTGAATGCTTTAGTTCTGTATAGATACCACCAAACTTATTGGCTACCATATCCCTTGGCATTTCAGGTTTAACATTAGACAGTACTTTAAGTTGATTACCTACTTTATATTTACGTTCTCCAAGGAGTGGTAAACAGGCATCAAAGAAGCTAATTGCCTTTAAATCAGGACTTGTTAAACGAATCACTTGATCAGATAATTCTAAGGCTGCTCTTGAAAATAAGTCTTCACCAATATGACTACTACAATCAATAATAATATGATCTGCAAGATGTTTAATTAAGATGAATAGATCAACGATTCTTTCCTTACTGTACTTGGCATAGGTTCTATCATTTTCACCATGAAGGTAACTCAGGACTGTTAGATTACGATTACCACTGACTGGAATACAGGCTTTTAAGATACTTTCTTGTGTAATCTGCATGGCAGATAACAATGCACCTAATGATTGATCTTTAGTGGTTACAAAAGGCAACACAGTACTAATAACCGGTGTCTCGTGGTCACAGTGGATTAATATCACGTTCTTCTTTTGCTTCGTCAATTCCAATGCTAATTTAATACTTAAAGCTGTTTTCCCGCTGTTTGGATTACCCCAAACAGCAATGACTTTATTCAGTTGCATCTATTTCACCACCTTCATTATCTACAGGAATATCATCCATAGGAACTTCACCTTCAGCATTTGTTTCATCCAAATCTTCAGTATTTTCCTCTTGATTAAGCAGGTCTTTTAAACGTAATTTTTCATCTTCAGCTAAACGTTCTTCTTCCTCTTTTTGAAGCCTAATCTCTTCTAAGACCACTTTTTGCTCCTCTAAGAATTCATTACAATTTTCTTCACTTCCCCTATAAACAAAAACAGCGTGAATCTTCCCTTTAATCTCTAGATCTGCAAGTAGTTTCGCTTGGTCTGCTGATACCTTTAGAGTAATCGTTGATGGTAGTTCTTTTTCATCTTCTGCGTAATTACTCTCTTCTGGTGCCACATACTCTTCTGTATCAAGTCCCGAAGACGCTGTGACTGCTAATACCTGAACATACTGAAGCTCAATAGGGGTTATGGTTTCTTTTCTTTCACCAAAGTCAGATACCATAATGGTAACAATATCACCTGGTTCAAGTTTTCCTGATAAACCCGCTGCAAAAGTTTTAATGGTGACTGAAATAGCTCTTTCACTTCCATCAAAATCATACAGATACGCATAATTAACAAGAGGACTATCTGATAGCTTGTCTGCCATAAGATAGTCCCCTTTGTAAATATCACTGTTTGCATATTTTCCTATAATGTTTTCTTTGTCTCGAATGATGTTGTCTGGTAGGTTGTATTCACCTATTTCGACCACTTGTAGCATGTCCTTTGTTATTACCTCTCCTTTTAGAATGTCTTGGCTTACTCTGACCATTTCAGTCTTTGCTGTGATTGCAGTATTGTACATTGGAGTTAAGCCAAAGCATATGGCTAAGGCCACTACAATGCATGTGATACCTATGATGGTTCTGTTTCTAAAGATGTTTTTCATTTTGATTCCTCCTTAAATTTTGGGTATAATAAAAAGCCTTCAAAGATTGAAGACTTCATTACTAACCATGTTTTCTTATGATGTTACAATTTTCATTCTATCTTCACTTCATCTTTTCATAAATTCATTGTCTAATAAGAGAGCTAAATAACGATGATTACAAATTACATTTTGACATTCTGTTAACAATAAATTTACAGAGTAAAACGATCTTTCTAACTAGAAATCAAACTTTAAATTATAGGAGTCTGTAATATTGATGCCACTCCCCACATGAATAGGTTTAGGTATAAAAAGACGGTTTCTTGACAGTGGTTTTTAACTGTGAATACTTAAAAAAGTAGCCGCTAATCTTCAAATTTCGTCATAGACACTTGATATTTACTATTGTCATCCAGTGTAATCACTCCTGAAACATGTGGTTGTCTATACCGTTCTGTTCCTCGATGATGTTTATCCCCAAGAATTCTTTTTTCAGCTAACAAAGTCCAAAATACCTTATAGCCTTTTGATTCAAGAAATGACCTCATTTCCTCCTTATCTATAAAAAATCCAATATCCTCATTCAATAACTCCGCACTATCAAAACATGATACTTTTTCATCTTCTCCGAAAAGAACTGAATTTTCCCTTCCATATTTCATGTTCAATTCATTAACCAACTCCAAACAAGGTTTGTACCAATACAAAGAACCAGCATTATCTATTGTATCTCCATCCCTTTCTGTATAATACCTGCTAGTTGGCAACAACACAAATATATCGTATAATCCCAACTCCCCTCTGTCATCAAAAACAACCCACTCTTCTCCACAGTAATAAGGTGAACAATAGAATTCAAAAGCCTCAGACCAATAATATTCTTTATTAAAAAGATATCCATTGTCATTTGGTTCCGGGAGCCATCTCCCCATAAAGTCTTTATCTTTCAAACTTTCAATAGTCTTTTCATAATCAGCATTTTTAATAATATATGCATTTAGCTGAACCCACATATCTTTATGTGGGTTTTGATATTTTTCTTCTCCTAATTTCTTATCCTCACTCCAGCTATACGATCCATTTAACAACGCAAATTGTCTATTATCATATTTTATGTCTAACATCATTTCAATACTAGGTAAATCATTAAACTCTGACAACCACTCATTACTATTTATTTCAGGAACCTTGTATAGTCTATTATGCAAAATCCTTTCTTTAATCACATAATTGTATGATACAATAGTCGGATCAATATTTCTTAATGATGGTTCATAGGCTCCTTTGCAAAATATATCTTCTGTTCCTCCATAACAATCTATATGATATTTCATCTTATAGTTATCTGCAACTCGTGCAGCTAATTCATAAAATGCAATCCACTGATATTTTTTTCCAATTCGCTCTACTTTTCCACTATGAAATCTTCTTGAATTTATCCTACGATCATATTCACCATGCTTTTCCACATCATATCCTAAATCAAAGATCTTCTTAATCGCAATATTTTTTAAGTCATGATAGTCCAAACCTTCCCAATGTGAAAAGTAACGTTGAAATGTATATCGACCAAAATCACCATATCCCCCTGATGATCCATCTCTACCATACTCAACCTTCATAGAACTCAATATTGAATTTTGGCTCCAATAATAATCTTTAAAATCCGGTTTCTCATAATCATACTTATATTTCTTTATATCGTCATCAGTAGGTATTATAGGCATTTTAGAATTATAAGGTGGCATTATATCTGTTTTAGATATAATAATATCAGGAACTTTATATATAGCATATTCAACAATACTTTTTGCATAATCTCTCAATAACATATTGGGATAAACATTTCCATTACTAAATATATTATCGTAGGTAAATTGAGCTAAAGCTATTATTTGAGTTTCATCTTTTTCCGCAATGATGCACCCATATGCTACAGCAAAAAGCCTTTCTAAAATATATGGATCATCAACGTCTTTAAATTTTTCAATAACCTTAATTAATACATTTATTCTCCCAATTAGAACATTTATTAATCCTTTGGTTGTTTTATCCCTTAATTCCCTATTAGAAGATATTAAAAATAGAGCCATTACTTCTGATGTCAGCCTAATTGTTTCATCTAAAGGATTATTTCCAGCACTATTTAAGTAGCACCAATCAATTAATCTATTTAAAGACGAGCCTTCTTCATAATACAATTTATCGTATAACGGTATAAATCTTGCATCCCGTTCTGGCATAGGATGATTCAGAACAAAATCAACTGTTTTGTCAGCATTCAAATCATGACCAACCTTAGTAGATATTAAAAGCAAAATCTCCATTATGCTCTCAAATCCATATTGGTATCTTAAAACAATATCATTAATATATTTCATTGTCTTTTCATTTATTCTACTATTCTTTCTCCACTTAAGCGAATCACAAAAACCTTTAATGATGTTTCTTTTGGTACCTTCAAATACTTCAAAAATTTCAAGTTCTGTTCTTTCTGACATCACAATTGCTAATGCTTCAAGTAGCCCTTCATAATTCACAATATTTTGATATTTTTCTTGAAAGTCAGTAACTCCAATAACTTCTAAATCATCAACTAGTAAATGTGCATATAGGTAATCATCTAACCTCTCATATGTTATATACACATAATCCAAATTATCATATCTTCTGTTTTGAGTTAATACTCCATTTGAAAGAAGTTCATCAAACAACGATTTGTGAATATTATACCTTCTCTCAATCTCAATCGTAATATCATAAGCACACTCTAAAGATATTAGATTGTTAGCCCTACCAGAAGTAAGTTTAAATTTAACCATCTCATTAATTACTTTTTCCACAATATTAAAATGCCTACTATAACCGCAAGTCTCTGATATTTTTCTATTAATAGCATCAAGATATTTTTTATAGACATCCATAATACTAATTTCTGATAATTTTATATAATCATCCCTAAATCCTTCACATAAAAGTCTTAGAAATAAAGGATTTCTAAATTCTTGTTCAGCAAATGGAATATCATTGAATTGGACATTATAGTATTCAAAATACTTTTTGATAGCCTTATATTCAATTGTCGAAAATCCTTGATGCTTCACATTAACAAACATATCATATAACTGTTGATTGTCTGAAAAAATATTATCCATATATTCTTCTCGAACAGAAACAACTAATCCTAACCAATCATATTTTTTTATTTTCTCTACAATCCCACCTAAATACTCTTTCCAAACTGCCTTGCCATTCCCCTCATTCAATGCATCTATAAATATTACAATACGACTTTGGTTTTTTTTTGCCCTTTGATTTAATATATCAAAAAAATCATCAGAGCTATGCTCCACTTCTAACTCTCTTAGCATTATTGACAATGGGCTGCTATCCTCTCTAAATACTTGCCCTAAAAAAAGCAATGATTCTCTGCCTTCCTCTTCTCTATTTCTAACTGTGTCTGCTATTATATGCGATTTTCCTATACCACCTTCACCATATAAAAGGACAAAAGGGTTATTCAATACGGTAATTTCTTCTGAATTTATATAAGTAATATATTCATCTAAGCAGTTATATGCTTGGTTAAATTCATATATGTTATTTTGAAGTGTACTTCTTTTGTTTACATCAATGGTATAATCCAATTCCTTATATAGATCCTCTATCTGAGCATTTAAAATTGATTCAATTTCTTCACATTTTTGAATAATCTCAAAATCAACAAAAACCTGACTTTGATCCAAACTGAAACAAGATACAATGTCACAAATACTATCAACAAATCCGCTAATTTTATCAATATCTAGTTTCTTTAATTTTATTAAAAATTCATCTGTTTTTTTACTCAATCGCTCGAAGAATGATGCGCTTCTATTCAAGCCATCAAATACGTTACTTAATTCGAGTCTAATATTTAATTCTGGTAAATATCTATCCCCTAAATTTCTGATCTGAATATTGTTTTGATTTATAAACCATTCCTTACTTAACGAAATTTTTTCTATCTCCACCTCAGTTCCAGATTCACTATTAAACACTTTAAAATACCCTGCAGGATTGACTAGTCTTGCAATATGATCTAAAAGAATTTTCAATGCTTCATGTTTACCCTCAGGATATAAAATTGCTTGCGTGAAAAATTCATTTTCTAGTTGCAATCGTTTGGCCTGTTTATTTTCATTTTCACATGAAATAATTGCGAAGTTTCTCATACCTTCAGAAGAAATACTACATAAAAACTCGATTGGCTTATCTTTAGTCAAACTACACCCTAAAAATAACATCTCTTTACTAAGAAAGGCTTGTTTTAATGTTTGAATTAGCATCTCATTAGAATATGCTTTGTCGTATTGTTCCTTACTTAGAATAATTGATGTTTGAGGTTCTGATATATCACCATGTATTTTATAAACTAAAAGTGACTGATCACGAAGAGAACGATTAAATACTTCATAATGTCCAGGATGGGCGACTGAAAATATTTCATCATGTATATTGTAAACTCTTTCAATGACTTTATCATAATTCGTTGTCATTATTAGTCCTTTATTAAATATAATCGGTAACAAATATACTGGTTTAGTAACAAACTCCGATACATTTTTTCTAATATATTTTTCCGCAAAAGTCTCTAGAAGATGATCAGCAAAACTGATTTTCCCAATCTTATCATATAAGAACTCTGCCTTCTCTTCAAAATCAAGGGTATCAAATACACTTTTTTTATCCTCAGTAATAAACATATCAAATGTAGATTCTAAAAAACCATTCCATGACGGATATATCCCGTCAAAAAGAATAGACATTCCAGCTCCAGCATATGGCACAACACTGCCGATTTTTATTTGTTCAATTAACTTATCTAGATTTCTTTTATTATATGGTGCATTAAAGCTTAAAATATCTTCAAGATTCATATCTCACTCTCCCTATAAAGCATACCAACATGTGTATAAACAACATCAAAGTTTTATGTATAGGTAGTTATCTAAGATCCTAATCATATTCGTGGTTAGTTTTCTAATTTTAGATATATCCCCGTTTCAAAACTTATAATAGAATAATACAATTATACCAAAAAAAATGTTTTGAAACAAAATAATTATATCGCATAATAAAAGAAGGCAAATTCAGAATCACATTCTATCTATCTTTACCTTCTTCTACATTTCTTTACTTTTACCTC
The DNA here is from genome assembly GCF_900538275.1 of Petrocella atlantisensis. Classification (GTDB taxonomy): domain Bacteria; phylum Bacillota; class Clostridia; order Lachnospirales; family Vallitaleaceae; genus Petrocella; species Petrocella atlantisensis. The sequence continues at coordinate 1,419,070 of NZ_LR130778.1, forward strand.
ATCTTCACATACTCATTTATTTCAATAATAAGTTTCACCCTTGATGTTAATAAGAACTACCATGTAAAAAAGGCCTGGAATGCCGCTTTCACAATCCGATTTCTAGGGTCATATAGCAATCAATATAAATTTCAATCTATTATTAGTTTACCTACTAATTGATTATGATCGCTCAATTTTGTTTCTAAATATAGAACATCATCTATTTTAATATTTTTTATGGAAAAATGGTCAATTCTGCTTCCACCTTTATATGGTGGTTTATAGGGATATGATACACCGTGATCTGGTGTAATCATCGAAAATTCATTTTCATAAAACCACAATTTGAGCCGGTGATAATTATATTCAAACTGGAGATAGGGTTTGTACAAGACATCTATTTCCTCTTTTTTATAAATTTTTTCTTCCCCATGAATTTTACCATTATTAAAATCCCCAGCAATTATTACATTTTTAAATTCATTTGCGAGAGGTAAAAATTTTTCAAATTGGCTCTTCATGAGATTATAACCACCAAATAAACGGATGCCAATAACTATAAATTCTTTATCAGCAGTTTCAAAAGATACCACTAAAAAATCTGGTAAATCACTTCTATATAATTCTCCACTTTTTAATTTCGGTTTGTGTTCTTTTAATACTGCAATAAACACATCATTGCGATTATTCTGTTCCACTGTTATAAAAGGTTCATACCCCCAAGCCCTAACATTTTTTTCGAATTCAAAGTAATCTTCAAGTCTATAAAATTCTGTTAATATTAAAATATCGTACTCAGGATCTTTATTAAAATTAAAAAGCGATTTTAGACACTGCCTCCCATGTTTGCTACCAATTGCACAATTTACGTTCCATTCAAGGATTCTCATTCTAGCCTCCTAATTTTTTCTCTATTTCAATCATAAATTATCATTGCTTTGCTCCTTTATTTCAGAATATAAATCATCACTATAAAGGCCATCACTCTAAATATATATCCTCTTCTGAAAAATCCTCATCCAATAAATCTTCTTCATAGAATTCTTCATCAGCACGCATTGCTTCTTGCATCTCTTCATAACGTTCTTGAGCTTCATCTAATACTCTTGAAGCATATTCTCGAACTTCTTCAGAGTACTTCTTATTCTTATTGTACTTCTTTAAATTATCTCTATCTTTCTTAGACAAATAAAATCCACTACACTCAATATTCATAATCTTACGCATTCTTACAAGTTCACTTCTTTTCTCTACTGATAAGCTCGAACACTCTTTACATATGTGATTTATATGTCCTTTTCCACTAAACTTTTCATTCGCTTTAATCTCACTACAAATCTTGCAGTAGTGTCCTTTATATCTTTTTTTCTTAGCCATTAAGTACCTCCAAAAAACATAGCTATCATACATCCCACTTGAAAAAATGGCGCAAACGGAAATGCCATACTCTTAACCTTTTTATAACTTAAATAATACAGACTATAGAAACAAACTGCAACTATAATACTAATCATTGAAGCTGCAATTGTGCTCCCATAGCCTAATACAAAACCACTTGAACCAACTAACTTGATATCACCACCACCAATACTGCCAGTACTAACTAATGCCATAATTAGAAATGGTAATGGTGATATCAAAAATCCCAACACAGATTTCGTTACATCAAAGTTTATTAAACCAATGATAATTAGCAAAATGTGAATCCAATCAGGAATCATTCGACATTTCAAATCAAAGTATGAAGCAAACAACAAAAGAGCAAAGAATGTTGGGTATTTCAATCCAGTAATAAAATTTATAAATCCAAATAAATATAATAGTATACTTATTGCACCCATTACAATCAAAACAACTCTATGCTTCCAGGGTATCGTCCTCAACAACATTAATTCCTCTTTCATCCTCAACCACCTTCCCCAAACATTCCATAGCCTTAGCCCATAAAACATGTTCATCATCACCTTTAATCACAGAACCATCATGCTTGCTAAATGTTTTATCCAACAAATCATCCACTTCCTGAAGTAACTTCATATCTTCCATATTATAACAATCCTGATACCTAAATATACTAAACACTTGCATCTTTATTGCTATTTCTGTTAACAATGGTCCCATTTTATAAGGGACTAAATCAACAACCTTTTTCATGAACTCCTTATACTCTGCCTGTACCTTTTCATGCAGTCTTTCTTCTACATGTTCACATTCTCTATAAATCGCATAATCTCGACTTATGGTATCCCAATTCACATCACTCTTGAATAAATCATTATCATGAAAGTAATCATAAAACTTACTTAGCGGAAAATCTTGTGTCACAAAGATATCTAAAATATGTTCCGGAATAAATGTCTTCTCAAAGCTGTTTTTTAACATCTGATAGACAAATTGAACCGTCATATAGGATTCACCTGCTATGGGTTCAACAATTCCTTGATGTGCATTATCTAGTTCATCCTGCATTCGATCTACAACCAATTGTTTCTTATTCACACAATCACCCCTTCTAAATTAATTCATATACATTGGCTTTTCTTGTACCATCATCATCACTTTTAGTATGAATCATGATATAACCACTTTCTTCAAGTCTATGCAAATTCCGTCTGACTGCTGTTCGACTTATGTTTAATAACTTGCTGATCTTTCCAATTGAGATTTGTATTCGTCCTTTAGCTCCTGCATAATCACATAACAAGGTATAAATATATTTACCAGTTATAGTTGCTTTAAGACTTCCTGCCATTTTATACTTCAATCTATGATCATCCATTTCCTCACTTCCATTCTTCTAAATGCTTATATTTATATACCTTCTGAGACCTAGCAAATTTCATCATAAATCCCACTTGATCCACCACTGAAATATTAGTTTTATCTTTTGTCAGCATCATGACGCTACCTGATATAGCAATCAACATAAAGACCACACTGGTCACAACATTCCTAAATATTAAAAATAGCAGGGCATCAATGCCACCTGCTACTAATGTTACTAATATTGTTTTAACTAATTCTTCTTTTCCAAATCCATCAAAGATTTCTACTCTCGTCTTCAATCCTTGCGGAATATATAATGTTTGCCTCATACCTATTTCCATCTGTTCACCGTCCTTAACTGTAATAATGCATGGCTAAATCTCTAATAATATAAACAGACTCAGCCATTATATAGAACATAATTGTATTTTTTATTCGCTTCTTATAAGTGACCGCCTGTTCCTCATCTCCTGCCATTGTGATAAAACAGTATATAATACGAAGGACTGAACCTGAACGAATAAGTACAATAAAAGCGAGTGCCATTTCATCTACGATATCCATCTTAATTCCTCCTTATTTCGTAATCACTGATTTACCCATTTGATAAATTCTAGCTGTTGAGTAAACTTTATTCATCATGCCGCCACCACCTTGTCCACCTGATACAATAATGAATTCCTGTAAGAACTTAGGTGTTCTAAGTGCTAATAAGAGTGCTGCTAATCCCCAGAATACATGCATATTTAACATCAAGGCTATTCCGAGCTTTGCAAGTATGATCTGAACCATAACAGCCAATGTACTTTGAAAAAACTTCTGAATATATGTCCTAAATATACCGTTATCATTATCCATAAGCCCTACACAAGCAAGTGGTACTCCAACCCTTAGAATCAATATTTCAAGTCCTCTTGTTAGGAACTGAATGTATAACATAAAGAAACAGATAAAGAAAATCAATGATAAGATTCCTGTGAAAATCCCCGCTGTTGAAATCCCAGTGATAATAGCTGTAAAATCAGTAGCCATATCATCAGATATAATCGTAATCACCTGACTACTCATATCGGCTACGATCTCAGCTAACCAGTCGTAAAGTGTTGGAAAACAGATGGATACAGCAAGTGCCTTAAAGAATCCTGTTAATAAAATAATAGGTTCTGTATCTGCATCGCCTTCTGTCCATAGAATGTATCGCTCAAAGCCTTTCTTTAAAAACTTCAATATAATCAATGAAACACCAAAGGCAAAAAAGATATCAAAGATTCCACTGACTCCATTTGTTCCAAGTAGTGTATCCATATAGTCTTCTGCATGAAGTGCAATTGGTACAATACCCTCTAACATAGTATTCACATATAACATACAACCCGTTAGGATTGCTGATATTAAAAGCATTATGACAAACTCCAATTACTTTGCCTCCTTCCTAAAAAAACTAGCCTGCGACATTAGTGTCACAGGCTAGTTTCAGACTTTGATTAGCCGGCAAAATCAAACATGTCAGAAATACGTTCTTCCAAAGTTGGTAAGATCAGATCACCGAATAATGAGTAGAGTCCAGCTAGTAAAAGTGCGCCAATTACAACTGAAATTAAAATCTTCAGTAGGGTAAGAATCCAGCGCCTTATCGTATTTCTACGACAGGTTTCCAAAAACTCCCCTCCGAACCACACGTACACCTCTCAATGTATGTGGCTCTCCATTCGTCTATCAATTTAATCTAGTTTTCCTGCATGTAACTTATCATGACACTCTGGGCAAAGTGCCAATGTTTTTCTTTTTCTACCTATCATTAACCGTTCCCATCTAGCTTTACCTTTAAGGTCTTTAAGCCTTCTGACATGATGGATTTCTATGGTTGTATTATCCTTACCACACCATTCACATTCATTTGCTTTAAGCCTTTTAACCAAGCTCGCAGGATTACTGTTACTATAAGTATATGGTATCGAATCTACATTTGGACTTTTGATAATCTTAGCATCTTTCTTGAATCCTTCATTGTAGAAATAACATATTTTCGGACCTGTTTTAGTGTAATACTGAACTCCAAAATCTTTAAAACCAAACTTCTTGCGGACTTGTGAAATATGAAGTTTGTATTTTGCACCAAAGGTCTTATACATGCTGAATTTCATAACATAGTTAAAGTGTCCAAGAACGCTTACATTATCAGCAATCCGATAATAATTATAAATTCCACGAATCTCTGAATTGTATTGCATGATAATTTCAAGGTCATCATTGCTAATCAGATAGGTTCTATGAATCGGCTCAAAAACTTCTTGATATCCTTCACCTTTATGGTAATTGATTTTTAAGGCTTTATGGTCCATTAGCTTTTTCTGCCAACATTCCCTAGGAACATATAGCTTGATTTTCATATGTTGGGTTCTGCGAGTATGACCATTTTTATCTTTAGAATGATTGACACTATTCGATGTAAAGATATCAAAACCTAAAAATCTAGCCTTGTTCTTTGCATTAGTTATCAATGTTTTTTCTTCAGATAGTTCAAGTTTCAGTTTTTCACTTAAGAAGCATTTTATGTCTTCTTTTATAGCGATAGCATCTTCTTTATTTCCAATCACTCCGCATACCCAATCATCAGCATATCTTGTATAAGCTAATCTCCTATAACCTTCGTCTTGAGCTTCTCCATAGGGTAATTCCATCATTTTAGACCTAATAGCCTTGATGTCTTTTACCACTCCGCTTTTTTCATCATCAGTTAATCCATTCCATTTTTCAGGTTTAGTCACTGGGTATTTCTTATATCTTAGATACTTGAGTTTATATTCCCAATGCCTATATTCTTCACTTCTAGTACGCCTTTTACCTGCTTGATAATTCTCAATGTATTCTTCCATATACTTATCCAATTCATTCAAATATACATTAGATAAAATTGGACTAATCAATGAGCCCTGTGGGGTTCCCGAATAAGTTTTATGGTATGTCCAATTCTCCAAGTATCCTGCTTTTAGAAACTTCCACATCAGAGCTATAAAATACTCATCTTTAATTCGTTTTCGCAAAATAGTAATGAGTACTTCATGATTGATATTATCAAAAAATCCTTTTATATCTCCTTCAATAAACCATTTGCTTCCTGTGAAACTTCCCTGAATTTGTTGCAGAGCTGTATGACAGCTTCTACCTGGTCTAAAACCATGTGATAGGTTTGAAAAAGTCTGTTCATAAATACTTTCAAGAATCATTTTGATAACTGCTTGTACAAGCTTATCATCAAAAGAAGGTATTCCTAACGGTCTTTTCTTACCGTTTTTCTTTTCAATATAAACACGTCTAGCTGGCTTGGGTTGATAACTGTGATTTCTAAGACTTTCAATCAATTCATTAATTCGTTCCATGCCCATACCATCAATTGTTTTGTTATCTGTACCCATTGTCATATTTCCTTCTTTAGCATAAATCTGACTATATGCTAAAAGGTAAAACTCTGGGTTATATAGATTTCTATACAATCGTTGGTAGTAATAATTTTCGCTACATGCTTTTGACTGTAAACTGTTTAATACATCCACTGGATTTCTCAATGCCTCACGCACCTTTCCTTTTTTTGTATTAAGAGACGAACTGCCTCCCTTCGCCATGTAATTGGCTTTCCCAATCTCGGACTACTATGGAGGCTCCGTTACCATATTAGATATTCAGCGCCATCTTTCTTAGCTTTCGCCTTGAAATTTATCACCCATTAACAAATAATTGGCATTGCGCATAGCCTATTGGCATTCTAACTTAGGTAATCTCCGTTAAGACTTATAAAAACAAGCTTGTTAAGTTGTCGGATAGAACTTTTGCCCTTTACTACTTATTGTAGTTGGTTGGAATAAATATCACGGACATCTACACCGGCAGTCTATGCAGCTCCTATTCCAATAAACGTTACAACTATCTTTCGTTTATGACTCGACTATGACCCCTTGGACTATTCTTCAAGCATTCAAGCCTTTATCCTCATACTTAACATTTCATAACCTTTCACTCGCAACCCTGATAGTTGGATTGACTTAAGGCTTTGTCAACATGCTACACTCCCTGTCCGGTTTCCCTTTCAGATAAGTTGACCTATGATAACCCATTGATATTTAAGTTACTGTCTTGCCAAAGACAGATTTTCTATAAGTCCACGAACATAATTATATTAGTCTCACACTAAATTATGCTCTTACGGACGCACCGGCGGAATCAACAAAGCCTTCCCCGCTTTTGTCACTAAGGATCACCTTAGTTTTGACTGCTAAATTGACTAGTTTCATTTGTACTAATTTTGTTAATTTCTTCATTTTTGTTTCCTCCATAAATTAAATTTTGTTATATAGTTGCTCATAATTTCTATCATTAAAATTATGAGTAGTACCCAATAATAAGGTTCAACGTTGCTGCGGTTAGAACGGCTCCAATTACTGAAATAATGGCAGTTGTTACACGATTATTCCACTTCTTCTGATCCATCTCATCTGCGGCGGATCGTCGAATAAAGAAGTAAATAATTAGTACAATTCCAACGATTGGTGCTAATATCATTAACCAAATAGTTAGGTCATTAATCAGCTCTTCTGTCCCAGTTGCCAATTTACTATCTCCAACCTCTCCTGCATATGCAGTGGTTGAAGTTAGTAATAAAATATAAAAGACAAGGGATGTTTTTTTCATCCATTGCCCTAGTTTCTTCAGATAATTTTTCATTTTAAATATCTCCCTTCGTGAATTTTTCATATGTGACATGACTGTTTCCTGAATTGGAATAATAATCCCAAATATTCCATGTATCGATTTCGTTTGCTGACCTCCTTGCTTCTCTTTTTTTCTCCCTTTCTTCCCTTACCTTTCGGTTATGTTCTTTGTCACCTAACCCGAATAGTTTATTAAAATACCATTTAGATAAATCCGGTGCTTCCATAATGGCTGGATTATTTCTTGATGTGATTAAACTATATGGCCTACTAATCAACCTGATTTCATCAACTGATAGTAGAGCTCTATGGGTTAAATTAATACTGTGGGAACTAGAAGGAGTAGTGTGTTTTCCATGAGACGATGTTAATGAATATGTAGAAACAGTATAGTTACCAAGTTTCTTAGATATTTCTTCAAGAGTGCTTAGATCATCTGCCTGAAGGTATATCCATGTTTCGCAGTTAGATTTAATGGTACCTGCTGCTTCTTTTCCATACTTTTCATCTAACTGCATAAAGCTTTGTAAAAAAAGATTGAACCTAATTCCCCGACCACCACCTACGGTTAGTTTATTGGAGAAATCAGGTATCTTAACGAAGTTACCGAACTCATCTAAGCAAAAATTAATACGGCGCTTTAATCGTCCACCACGACTATCTGCATTCTTTACTAATTGCATATAGCATTGATTAACAAATAAACTTGCTAAACTATAATAGGTAGACTTTTCATCAGGAAGAATCATGTAGATCACCTGTTTCTTGTCCCCAAAATCTTCTAACCTTAAATCACTGATATTGGTCATTTGATGAATCAGTGGGTTAGTGAATAGCCTTAGAGTTGTTAATGCTGACGTATAAAAACTCCCTCTAGTTTTAGAAGGAGCTACTTCACTGATAGATAATAATGCCTTTGCAGGATGACTTGTAGGCATATTTTTCATGTACTTAATCAGTGGCATTGAATTATTCACTGTCTTGCACATTTCACTAATGAAGAAATACACATTACTAAGATTCTGGAATCTTCTATCATTACCATTTCTATTATCATAGACAACAGATATTATGGCTGCGGCAATAATACTTGCTTCACCGTTTACCCATATCTTTTCATTATGATTATCTTCTGGAACTAAGGATGCCGTTAAATCCCAGGTTGCATCAATTGCCATTGGAATATCATTTTTATCGATGGCATCAATAACAGGCTGTAGAAAATTATACCGATCACTTTTTAGCGGATTCTTAAAGTCCAAACATATGATTTCATAACCCTTCTTCTCCAAAAATGGATAAGTGTAGTTATACAACTCGCCCTTGGGATCACTGATAATCATACTTTCTTCTGCCAGTGCTAATGTACCAATTGTTTGAAGCACAATACTTCTCGTTTTCCCTGATCTGGTTGCTCCAATACATAAGACATGAGTGTCATCATCTACATAGTAAATATGTTCTGATAAACCTTTATTCTTTTTACCAAGAACAATGCCACCAGAAGGTATCTGTGTTTCTCCACTTTTGTCCATTTCATAACATCTAAACTCTTTTTCTTTTTCTTGGTCAGTCATCCATCTTGCAGAACCAAATTGCTTTTGTCCTGCTGATACCGGTGTAGATATGTCAGGTGTTATCTGCATTAAATTGGATTGATATGGTTTATGATTTGCAATATAATAATAAATAGCACTTAGTAGTACAAATCCTTGTAAACACATAAATAAGTGCCAGTGTGATTCATTTACCTTCATACTTCTAATACATTCATCAAATCCAATCCATCTAAGCACCTCAAACTTACCTATTAAAGCAAAATGTAGGGTTGTGGAAAAATGAATATTTAGCCACAACCCCACAAGGAATATTAAAACTGACATCAGCAGCTTTATACGTTTGTATTTCATCTTACATCTCCAATCCATCTTCAGGTGCCATACCTTCATCCTCAAGTATTTCATGCTGCTTAATTTCTGGAATGATATCTCCTATCTTCTCAAGAACAGTTCCAATGGCTTTTTCTGCTTGATAATCAATGATTTCACTGAGTCCAACAAAGCTAACTAAACTAGAATGAATCACTTTTAGCTGTGACTCTGTAAATTTCTTGTATCGATCAGTTAAACCTGCTCTTTCTGAAAAATCTTCTTTTGCAGCTTCATAATCACTGAAATAGTGACCGTAGTTAACAACTTGTTTATTTGGTGAATATTGCCAAGTGACAAACTCATATTCATTAATGCTTTCCATCTCTCGCATAGCCAATACATAATCATTGAACTCTAATAACTTTCTATACCCTGCTTTTAACCCAAAAGCTTTTAATTTACTAGCATTTTCAAAGTTACCCAGATACTCTTTGGTTCTTCTAGCCGTATTAAAAATATCTGAATGGGCATTAGTGTTGATACCACCATTATCAAAGAGGATACACAACTGCTCTTCACCTTTAAAAACATGACAATACTGCCCTTCTTCACTTGCGGGTCTACAGTCATAGCCAAGCTGCCTAATTTGTTTAACAATTTCATCTAACTTTTTCTTTGTCATTTAATACCTCACTTTCTACATGTCCATCCCATTATCTTTGTCCCAATCCAAACCTTTACCTTTCTTGATTTCTGCTATTTTGTCCTTAAGCCCGTTCCCTTCTAATATTGATAGTGGGTAATGTTTAGCATTTGATGAATGATCCTGTGACTGTAATAGCTTAATACTTGATAGCAACATTTCAATAGTGTTTTCTTGAGTCCTTTCTTTTGCAAACTGTGCATTTTTCTCAAAGGCATTTAATAGTGCTTCTTTGGTAAAATGCTCTGGTGGATATAATTTTCTATTCCTACATTTATTACCTTCTTTATTACTGAAGGTGATGTATTTTCGTTCATCCTTCCAATTGACTGAGTAACCTAACTTATTCATGTTGCTAATGAAGTCATCTTTACTCATTGAAGACCATTTACAATGCTTTACTGCAAGGAATAATTCATACTTCCAACTCATGCCTTTGTCTTTTGTTCGATATTCGCCTCTGTTGACGTGATTACCTTTTTTCCCTTTGGTGATAATCAATCCATACTTTCTACAAAGGTCATCAGAATAATCTTTAAAAGCTTGCAATTCTTCACGACTTTGCCGCCACTTCTTGCCGCTTTCCATATGGACCGTATTAACGACAAAATGGGTATGCAAGTGATCTCTGTCCGTATGAACAGCGTATGCCACTTGATACCCATTAAAAGATTGGTGTTGTACCAATTCGTCTGCAATTTTCTTCACTAGTTCCGGTGTTACTTTGTCGTAAGGAGCAAAACTTTGTGTGAAATGAACATATTGTCTGCCTTTCACCTTATTCTGAACTCGCTTACTCATGTACATGTCATTATACGATTTTTGAATATTACAGTTATGACTACCTTTTAAAAGTTCTTCAGTCTTAGCACTATTATTGATATATTCAAGAACTCTTTTTAAAGCTGATAATGAATCATTCTTTCCATTAATAAATTCGATGACTGCCATTTCATCACATCTCTTCTAGATCATCTAGCTCTTCAGCCATTCTTGTCAGTTCATCAATTATTTCTGTAGCATGCTCCGCTTTGACACCAACAGCTTCATATAATGCCTTCAAGGTCTCAATAGTCTTCTCAGGATATTCTTGGAATAATACTGACTGCTTGATATCTCTTGAACAAAGTAGTTCACCCTTACCGGCATACTCACCTTTAATAATCACATCAACAGCATATCCACCTTCACTAATACCAATGGCTGAATATTGGTGATCCATTGGCAAATTCTTAAAGTGATCAACCGCTTTAGCCATGTCCTCCATCCATAAGCAACCATCACCATAACGATAAATATGATAACTCATAACCTCACCTCTTTCCTTTCAAATATTCACATAATTCTTCCAACATACCTGATGTATCTTCACTTACCTTTGACAGGTTCACCTCCTTGATTTTTCCTTGATGTGCTAACATGGTTAATTGATTTAGATTATTACCAATTTTAGAAAGCTGTCGATTCATCTCTTTCATATCGTCGAACATTAAAATATCCTTGTCCAGTGCGGACAAGGATACGTATTGGCTGATGTTTAGTTTTGCTTTTTTTGCTTTGTTATCAATCTCTTGAAATTCACGTTGAGTTACTCTAAATCCTATAAATTTACTTTTTCGAATAACAATCACTCCTTAGTTAATCTAATATTAGTTTTCCCAAATTTCTACTCCACCCCAAAACGCTTGATTTGGATATTTCTTTTTCATTTCTCTTTGAGATATTAAAAGTGCTTCAGAAATAGAGATATCTTTATTTTCAATTTGATTTATTAAAATATCTATTAACTCTATTGTTGAATCTGTAGGTACATCCCACTTACATATTATAATGCTTCCATTAAATCTTTCAAATATCGCACTCCATGTTCCAGAGCTTATTTCAACATTCTCATAATAGGGAGTTCCACCACGGCAGCTTACTAGAAAAAGACATTCTACATTATTTACTTGCCTCAGAATATCTTGCATCATTAATATACTTCTCATTCCTTGAATACCGTGAGCACCATCTAACATCCCTCCATTTGTGTAAGGAACACCATGAGAATATAATGCAAGTATATCTACCTCATCAACTCCTGCTATTGACTTTTTTAGTTCAAATAAATCATCATTTTTGTTATCTAGTTTTAAAAAGTTTTCACTTCTTCTATTATCAATCCAACGTTCTATTTTCTTTAGTTCAGAATCATTAGCATTTCCAAATATCCTATTAATAATTCTACTTGCTTTATTCTCTCTAGTATATAAAAATGAATAATCAATAACATTGACTATGGAATTTACTAATTCAATTAAACAATAACCATTACGTTCTGATATAGTTATTGGAAACATTCCAATTTTTGTATCAGGCATACAATAGATTGATTTCGTTTCGTAGTTATGAACATAATTAAATAAATCTTCGGCAATTAATTCTGAAATATTTTTTACTATACTTTCATTGACTTCAGATATATCTAACATTGGTTTTTGCATCGCATTGCTAAATTCAAATACAAGATTTCTGATTTCATCATTAGTATTTGCAACCAATTTAGTGTTTAATTTTACGATGTCTCTTGAAATTGTAATTGTTAAAATACATACATCCATTATCACATATTGATAAAAAACTTCACCTTCTTTAAGTTTGTTTTGTACTGTTTCAAATCTAAATCCATTGTAATCTTCTAAAGATTTATAATGAGGATGAATTTCTATCAACTTACTTTTTATATCTTCTGCTTCTTTTGCCTTATTTGAAAGCAACTCTAGATCACTACTATTTTGCGAAAATAAGTTGCGATACTCTTCTACTACTATCTTATATCTACTTTCTAAATGTAAACATTCTTCAGTAAATAGACCATCTTTATAGTATTTTTTCTGCTCAATAGTTGAGCGTGGAGAAATTTTCACCATTATTGCCTCTATCTTTTGTTCTAATAATTGTCTTATAGGCCCTGTCATAGATTCAAAACTAATTATTAGACTATATATTTGCAGTGTGAATCTATAAACCTCTATTGTTTCATACGAAACACCCACTCGCTCCTCTTTATGAAAAACTTTTCGTTTTACAATAATATCTTTATCTGCTAGCTCTAATATTTCCACTATCACAAAATAATCATTTAGTGATTTTGCTCCTACAAATAAAATTTGTGCCCAATTATACAAAGCTTTGAATCTCAAATCAATTCTACTTTCCAGTAATCTAAATACATCTTTATAATGCTTATGTATTAATTTTTCAGCTTCATCGAACTCCTTATTATTTGCAATCAAAGAGATTAAATTGACCATATCACCAGCCCATGTTACATCTTTTTGATCAATATCTTTAACATTTTTCTGTAAAACATTAATTTCTTCAATTGTATTACCAATAAGTATATTCCAACTTCTTGAAAAAGTTAAACTATACGCCTTAATTATTTCATTAAATTCATCAAATTTATCTCTATCACTTAACGCAACACTTCCAATCTCATCTATTAAAAATTTTGCAATAAGATTCAAACCATCTTCTAAGAAAGGGTAAATTTCATTTGAATCAAAAACATACTTGATTGATGCTAAAATACAAGCAATTCCCTCTGTCACTCTGCCCAATCTATATTGAGAATTCCCCCATGCTAGTAGACCAAACATAAGTGCTTTAGGTTTAAGTTCATCTTGAATGTTGTCAATATAATCAAATATACTCAAAGCCAAATTATTGGCATCTTGGTGAAATCCATGTAATGTTGCAATTATGGACAGATAATATCTAGTAATAATTCTAAAATAATTATCGTCGAAAACTTCAGGTAATGTTAATACTGTTTTTACTAATTCACCAAAGTCCTCAAAAACCTTATAATCAAAATCTCCAGTTCTGATTCTTCTTAACAAAATAATAGTATTAATTGTCGCTTTTTCTGGATTTTCTTCTAATTTCTCACTGGTCTCAATACTTCCTTCCGACTCAACATTTTTAATAAATGATTTCTGAACCAACTCCTCAAGTTTTTTTTTCGAGAACATATCTATTTTAATAAGTAAGACTTTATAAAGACCTAATTTCCAAGCTTTTTCATTCTGACTTTTCTCAATATATTCTCTCCATGATAAATAGCTGTTCCTATATACCGCTAATGATTCAATAATATCAACAAGCTCTTTAGAACGAACTTCTATTAATATTTGTCTATCATTATCCTTATAAAATGGTTTTATCTTTCCCAAAGCTCTCGATGCCAAGACATCATCACTTAAGATTTCAATCTTCAACTCAATTATTTCATCTATTCTTTTAGTATTAGTTACATAGTCGGCTCTTTTCAATATTTTATATGCATTAAAGGGCGAATTTTTCTTATCAATATAATATTTTGCCAAGCGATAAACAGCCTCATTTCTTAGCACTGGAAACTCTTTTACTAAATCAAATATGTAATCATCAGGTTTCTTGTACTTTCCATCCAAAACTTCATTCATTCTTGCAACTAGTTCATAATAAGTTGAGTTCATATCATTGGACATTTCTCTAAATATTGCTGCTGCGTCTAAATATCTTTCTGCTTTAACATATCGGTTGGCTAATAACTCTTTAACAGTTAGATTTTCCGGATCATACTTTATAGCAATATCTAACCAATAATCATGTTCTTTCTCGGCTTTAGGATAACATCTTAATATAGCAGGATATAATCCTTTAAGATATTTGTCCGTGTGATATAATTCATCAATAATTTTTTTTGCCCTATCTTTTTTTTCAACTATTGTATATAAGTCGATTAGTATAACTTTTCCTTCATTGAGAAGTTCATTGTAGACTTCTTCAAGAAGTAATATGCTTTTAGTTATTTCTCCATGTCTATAATATGATATTGCTGATAAATAGTTGTATGTAGTTTTCCCTAGTTCCTCTTCAGAATTGTTTAATAACTCAATAGAATCCTTTAATGATAATGTTGATAACTTTTCAATAGTCTCTCTTTGCAAAATTTCGTATTTTACGTTCTTACTCGGAGATTCACAAGAAATTATTGACATATTATTTGAATCCTCAAGATACTCTATAACTTTATCTCTCGAAAGTTCATTTGCAAATAGATTCACATATATTCCATTTACAGTTTCCTGAAATATATAAAAGATTGTATCTAACTCATGACTTAAAACACTCCAATTTTCTTCCTCAAGAAAATGTATTTTACTATTAAGCTCAAAATAATTAGCTTCAATAGCCGCTTTTGTATCCTTATAGGGCATCAAACTTTCTACTCCTATAATCATTACAGTATCAGTACTTGTATAAGCTTGTATTTGACTTTTAATCCAATTAAATGATTTAACAGGATCAATTACATAGCACATGTGCTCCCTAATTTTTTTAGTATTCTCTACAAACTCCTTACTTTTCTCTTTTATATCAAAGTATCCTTCAATATCTAAATTTGAATAATTTATTAAATATAATTTTCCTTTTATATCTCTAATTGCATGATTAATTACAAAAACTGTACTTCTTAACTTCTCTCCTGTTACATCAATATTTAGTAAAAATTTGTCCATAATTCCCCTCCTGTATATTAAGAGGGTTTGGGATACCTCCCAATATTTAAGTACCATTTGTTTAACAAATGGGAAGCTTGCCCTCATGAAAGCAGAGCTTTCTTATTCGGTCTTATTGTGGATACTGAATAAGAAGGCTTCTTACCCTCATAAAAATTATAGCATACCTGAGAGGATTGTCATTTTATTTTTTGGAAAAAGAGGCCCGAAGGCCTCTTGCTTATTCCATGATTGATACCAAGAACATGAGATCATAGGTGGTAGTAAAAGTCTGTTGGAATGCTTTTCCATACTCACCTGTGAACTTCAGTGTTACATTTCTAAAAGGTGCCATGGATCCACACTCAATTGTCCCCGCCTGAACATCATGTGCTGATACATCAATTAGCCATTCTCTGTTAATGATATAACCCATCTCATTTGGATTTTTTGCTCCGATTGCTATGTGAATATACTTTGAAGACTGGCTGATTCCCAGATTGTCCCAATCTTTATCCTCTTTACCCACTTCAATAAACTGGTTGTCTGAACCTGCTTTGTTATCAAACCCGGAAATACTAAGCGTGACCGGCATCGTTGAATTGTTGCTAATAATTAGATCCGGAGAGCTGAAAGTCGGTCCGTTTGGATTGATTGTGAATGATGCAAGGGTAGGTATGTCCACATCTAAGATTGAAGCGTGTATGGTGCCTGTTAGTTCAGTTACGTTGGTCTGAGCATTAGCTGTAACACTAAAAAGCATTGCTAGTACTATTGTAATTAGTATAATTTTTTTCATTTCAATTCCCCCTACCAATAAAAGACATATTTAACTGTGACTGGGTTACCATTATAATCATGATCTAATTGTACATAATATGAACCTGGGGTAGACCCATCAATACAATTAATAGTTAATGTTTGTGATCCCGTATATTCTTTATAGTTAGCTACATATGTTACATCTTCAGAGGAAGTTGTAATCGTAAACAAGGCATTTAAAGGATTACCTTTGTAAATATGATAAGTCGCAGATTTTGTGAAATCTAGTTGATCGGTTACCCCGTCAATAGCGATACTTGTTATTCCTGTGATGCTTGGCGTAACCTCTTCTGGCTCTTGAGCATCTTCTATGCCTTCATACAGACTCACTAAAAATATTATCTCATAGACACTGGTCACTTCACTTTGAAATGCAGATCCAGATTGGCATTCCAAGTCCAATGTCACAGTGCGACCAGATTTGATATGACATAGTTCTTTGTTCTCGAGTTGCACTTGATTAGCCGTTACCTCAGATAACAATGTTGTATGGTTCAAAAAGGCAGTTTGATTGTCTTCAGCTATCATACCTAGGTAGATGAAGCTGGCTGAACCGATGGCACCTAGTCGATCCCACACCTTAGCATCACGCGCCACTTCTGTAAACTGATTTGCTGTTCCTACTTTGTTATCAAAGCCAGTCATGGTCACAGTAACCGGTGCTGTCGTGTTGTTGGTAATATTTAGTGATGGCATAACATACCGGCCAGGATTTCCCTCAGGAATATTCGGATTAATAATAAAACTTGCTGTCGTTGGAATGTCCACATCAATGACTGTAGACATGATTTCTCCTGTTAACTCCACCTTGTTGGTATTGGCTGATACAGATAAAGCCATCATATTTAATATAATGACCATAAGTGTCATGACTGATAGTATTCTCTTCATATAATTTCTCCTATTCTATAATTAGTTTGATTTGAGCGCCCACATGGCTAATAGGCTCCTCGTCCATTGTGTAGTAGTAAAAATAAGCAATACAAGGATATTCACCTTTTGGGGGGTGGTTTGTGATTTTGTCGTATTCAATATCCATCATTGGTTCCAGCACCGGACTCGTATAATAGATTTCTTCGGTCTCCTCATTAACAATGACGACTTGTAGCAACTTATCTTCATACCTGTTCTTGAGTGAGAGATAAATCAATCCATTCTCGTCCGGTTGTAAGGCTGAAGCAATTCTAGCATTGAGTGTGTTCTTCGTAACTTCTTCTTGTAACAATGCTTCTTCATCAGGGTCGCTATCTTGTTGCTGATCTCCACTACCAATTACATTTCTATCTAGCTCTGGCTGTGTGGGTATGTCCTTATTAAACGTTCCCTTTAAAATTGGTGCTATCACATAAATACTCATAAGCAGTAAAATAGCAATAATCCCTAAGATCATTGCCATTTTTTTCTTCTTCTGATTCTTATTTTGATTCATTTGAGTTTCTTTTGTCTCTTTCATAGACGCCTCATTTCTAGTTTATTTTTTTATTGTTTAAACTGGTGCTTAGCGACTTAGAGTGTTGATAAGGCAATCATTCCATCTCCATCTCCTCCTCAAAGTCTTGAAACTCTTTATAGTCTTCAGGTGGTTCCCGTGCCATGCCGATCATCGCGTTCTTCATATTTTTCAGCTCCTCATTAAAATCTTTCCCTTTTGGTACATGTCGCACAATCTCATAATTTGTCTTGTATTTTGCATTCAAGATCTGACATGCTGTATTACCGGCTACATCGTTGTCCAAGCAAAGCACTATTTTTTCAATGTCGCTTTGGCTTTTTAAAAATCCATCGAGTGCTTTATCCGATATGCCTCCTAAAGAAATCATATGATGGCTAAAGTTTTTAATACCATGTAGTTTTAGAAGTGACAGATAGCTCATCAAATCAATTGGCGCTTCAAAGACACAGACTGTATCCCCTTCACCTTGATAATAGAAGGGGATAGACTTATCTGAGTTCCTAACATCGCCTCTGAAGTCCTCACCTGTTGTTCTTGAACTACGTCTACTTGCGTAAGCAGGTTTACCCTCTAAGTCATAACCAACGAAAACACAGTTTTTATATTGGTCCTCATAGATCAATTTTTTATCCACAAATTCAGTGACAACCGACGTTTCAATATTCCGTGACTTAATCAAATAGGCAAACAGATGCTTATAGGTTTCATTTTTCTTTGGTAGCTGCATTTCTCCCTTAGTTTCTACAGACTTTACCTTTGGTATGGTTGGTAGTTCAATACCCGAGATGCCCAGTAGATCTCCGACTGTCTCAACCCAAGATTTGCCTTCCATTTCCATGACAAACTGAATAATCCCACCACCTTTATTCTGAGAGAACCAGTTCCATTTGCTGCCATCACCACTAATTAAAAGACCACCATATCCAGGGATCTTATAGGTATTATTGGAGATTCGTTTCAAATCATAACCTCTACTCTGAGCATAGGCTATGATATTGATATTACTTGCCAATTCAATTTGTTCGTCCGAGAATTTCTTTTGACTTATTCCCAAAAAAATCACCTCCTACTCCTAACTGTTCAAATCATTAATCTTCCACCTCTTCAAAATTAATGGTTTTAATATCACCATCATATTTTTGCATCACCCTTTTGAGCACTTCAATTTTCTCTTGTACTGACTCTATGAGCTGCAGGTCCCTATGATGTAATAAAAAAGACTTCATCCCTTTATCTAGAACAAAGTCTTTAACGATTTTTTTTTCATCTGCTTGTAGTCCCAAAATCCATCTGATTGTTTCAAAACTATTCTCTCTGGTTTTTCTTATCAATTGATCTTTCATGACTTTTGCCTCCCTACATTTCCAACTCTTCTTCATTGGCTAATACTTCTTTTTGGGCTTCATATGGCTCTGATAGTACATTGGTTCTTGTGATGTTAATGGGTTGATAATTGGCCAAGTCCATGGATTTACTTGGCAAGATACCATTTTCAGCCATAGAACTAAAACTGTAGCCGCCAACAATAATATGATCAATCACATTAATGTCTAAGGGCTTAAATATATTTACAATTCTTTGGGTCAAATCAATGTCTTCTTTACTGGGGTTGGTACTACCACCTGGATGATTATGAGCCATTAAAATATTGCTACAATCATTTGCAATGGCCATCTTAAGAATATCTCTTGGATAAACTATGGACATATTGATGCCACCTTCCGAGATAATCTTTGTTTCAATAATACTGTTGCTGTTGTCAAGAAACGCTACGAGTATCCGTTCTTTATCTTTCATCCCACCTAGAATGGATGTGAAATACTTGCCGGCATCTTGGGGTGATGTGAATTTTATACGTTCATTCTCTTGGGTCATTTTTAAGACATTATAGGAGGCTAAGAATTCTTTAAGCTTCCCGATTTTTTCTAATTGCCTATCGTTTGGTTCAACCACCATAGGATGTTCTAAAATGTTAAAAGGATTGTTTTCTTTGGCATAATCCTTAATCTTTCGCATAGGAATTCCGGTTAGCTTATTTAGGCTTTCAAAAAAACTATCTGTATAGACTTGCTTTGTTGCCATCTGTATCAACCCCTTCCCTATTTGCGATTTCTTCTTCCTTTGTCTCAATAACAAGTTTCAGTGCCATGATGCTTTTCTTTTCAAGATCTGTTACCTCTAAATCATTCACATTGTTAAAAAATCCTTTTATACCTACTTTTTTGATTGTTTCTACCACTACTTTTTCTGAAGTTTCTTGAAGTCCAAGTATTTGACACATCAGCTCAAGCACTCGGTCCAGTTCTGTTTTTTCGATTAATTCTGTTCTCATTGTTTCACCTCTTTCTATATTTCCATTTCATCGCTTTCAATGGTATCCGGTACAATCTCATTTCCTTCTTCATCAAAGCTTACATCTCCT
Source organism: Petrocella atlantisensis (assembly GCF_900538275.1). GTDB lineage: Bacteria > Bacillota > Clostridia > Lachnospirales > Vallitaleaceae > Petrocella > Petrocella atlantisensis. Next base: position 1,439,323 of record NZ_LR130778.1, read on the forward strand.
TCGACTAAAGACATCTCGGAAGAATAATATGCCGAATAAGGGATATGTCCTTGTTCCATAATGTTTGTTAGCCATTGACTTAAGAAATCATTTAATTCTTTTACCAATTTATCATCCACCAATACATCCCCTTGATAAGCCGATTGATAAATGCCTAAGTTATCTTGTTTAAATGTTGCCGCTTTTACCATTTCACTATCATGGTCTACAATGATTTCCATGTCCGGATCTGCCATAAGATCACCGTTTTGTTGATAGTAGTGGGATAAAGAAATTCTGTTATCCCAAATCTTTTCTATCACAAGGTCCATAAATCCAGGTGCCTTCAACTTCAAATAGTAATATCTATCCGATAGAATATCTTTGGCCACCTTCTGTAGTTTCAAATAGTTTTCATGCAATAAATTAGAGCCATCCGCAGATGACTCTTGATGTTCTAACTTATTTAATTTTGGGTTACTGTTATCCACCTATCTCATCCCCTTCTTCTTCTTCACATAGATTTATAGATTCTTGTTGTTTTTGAAAATACATTTCAAGTGCTTTTTCAATGATTTTTTCAATCGTCTTGATTTCTTGACTTGGACTAAAGTATTTGCTGATGATCTTGGGTTGAATCTTTACGAGTTTTTGCTTATTGGGATCCCTCAATGCTTCACCGGTGATAATGGACTTTGCTGTTTTCCAATTAAGCTTTCCTTCTTCTTCATAATTTCTTATGATGGAAGCTTTTTTCATATCCACTTTAAAAGTATCTTCTGAAACAATAGCTTCAATCATTTCCTGATTTTCTGCTGATAAATAAGAAAGGTCGACTCCGGCTCGCATTGCGATTTTGCCTTCGTCGACCAATTGTTTTAGGGGATCTTTTAGTTTGTAAATTCTCAAATATCTGGAAACATTACGGGGTGAGACTCCAAATTCTTTTGCTAAATTTTCATCAGATTTCAACTTTTCGCCCATTGGGCGAGAAGTTGAAATTAATCCCGAACTTGCTTTAGATAACCTTTCTATTTCATTTAATAGATCAGTTCTCACACCTTGATTCTTCATTGCATTGTGCCTGGTAGCTATCACCGTCGCTCTCTCTGAATGTACCAGATCCGTAAAGGACCTCTGCATCAGATTTGTTTCAGTGACTATAAGGATTGCTTCTTCTTCTGTCAGTCCTTCTTTGATGACTGTTGGTATCGTTTCTAGACCTGCTTCTTTTGCTGCATTAGCTCTATTATGACCACTTAGGATTTCATACTTCAAACCCTTTTTCCGAACCACAATGGGTACGATCACGCCATAATTCTTAATACTTTCAATCATTTCATTGAAGCGTTCCCCTTCATATAGCTTGAAAGGATGATTCTGAAAAGGTACCAACTGCTCCAGTTTTAGTTCTATGGCGCCTTCCTTCTTATCCGGTGGTGATGCGCTATAGTCATCACCAAAAATTGAGGCAAAGCTTTCTGTTTTTTTGGTTTTGCTCTTATCCATTTCCTATCAACTCCTTTGTAAATTCTTGGTAGGCTATAGCAGCCTTATTGGTTGGCATATAATCCATAATGCTTTTACTTTGTAGATTGGCTTCTCCTACTTTAACGGATTTAGGAATCTTCGTTGCAAAAACCTTGATATGCTCACCATAGGATGCTTCAATCATATCCATCATATTCTTCGCCAGATTGGTCCTTTCATCAAACATGGTCAAAAGAATACCTTCAAAGGTTATAGCCGAATTAATACGCCTTTTAACTTTGAAAATTGTTTTTAATAATAGTTCCAATCCTTTAACCGAAAGATATTCCGGTGTTGCAGGAATTAGAACACTGTCACAAGCTGCTAATACATTTAAGGTCATGAGACCTAAAGAAGGCATACAATCCAGCAAAACATAATCATATTCCCCTTTGATCTCATCTATAATGGTCTTAAGCACATATTCTCTGCTAATGGTACTAACAAGATTGATTTCAATAGCTGATAGTTCAATACTACTGGGAATGATATCAATACCTTCCTTTTGAACCATATAGGTTTCTTTACTGGGTATATCCTTCTCCATCATGACATCCATCATTAAATGGTAAAGGGTATATTCCAGATTCTCCGGTTTGGAAATACCAAAACAATCTGTTAGACTGGCTTGATTGTCACAATCGATTGCCAATACCTTGTAGCCTCTATTGGCCAGTTCAGTGGCTACGTTTCTACACGTTGTTGATTTTTCTAAATTATGTGAAGCTTCACATAATGTGGGTTATGAAAAGTTATACATTATGCAAAGTTGAATACGAAATTCTACATAAATAGGGATATTGGCTATTGATTTACTTTCCATAATCTATCACGCTAAAAGAGTAACAAATAACGTACTCTCAAAAGCAGGAGGTAAATCAAATGAGAAATCTATCTTTAAAAGAACTTGTGAATCGAACTAAGGAAGCTTTGGACCAGGCAGGTGCTTCCAACTATTACAAAAATGTTTTTAAAACTCTTTCCAAGCAACTTTTACTTTACGCTAAAGACAAAAATGTTGATTCCTTTAGCATGGATTTTGGACTTCAGTTTTAGAAGATCATTATTCTATGTCTTCCAAGATTGAAGAAAAGAAATGGTGTGCTACATATTCTCGAAGCATTAACGCCATGTCTGAATACCAGTTATCAGGTAATGTCTACCTATATTTAGCGATGGATAAAAGAACGTATTCATTCCCTGATGGATACAAAGAAAGTGCAGAAGCATACTTATCTTATAGAAGTAAAACAGGCATTAAAGACAAAACTAATCGAACGTTTAGTCTTTATCTTGAACGTTTCTTCGCATTCCTAATACGAAAAAATATGGTAAGAATAGAGCAGCTCGCAATAAAAGATGTATTTAGTTTTATGGGTTCCCTATCTTGTTATGAAAAACCAACGATTAACCATACCATGAGAGCGGTTCGCTATTATCTGAAGTATTGTTATGAATGTGGATTCATGAAAAAAGAAATGTTTTCTAAACTACCAAATCCTTATTACAACAGAAAAAGCCGTCTTCCGTCCACATACTCCGCTGAGGAAGTCAAAAAGTTACTTAGCTCCATTGATTTAGGTAATCCTTGTGGAATTCGTGACTATGCCATAATTCTATTAATTGCCAGACTTGGTCTACGTAGCAGTGATGTGGCAAATCTAAGATTCACCAACATAGATTGGGAAAATGAACTTATCCGGTTAACACAAATGAAAACAGGTAATCCCTTAGAGCTTCCACTTCTTCAAGATGTAGGAGAAGCTATGATCCATTATCTAAAAGGCGCACGACCAAAAAGTGAATCTGATCATGTTTTTATCAGGCAGGTACCGCCATACACAGAATTTAACCCAGGAGCTGTTGGTGCCCTAGTTCGATACCATCTTTTAAAAGCGGTATCCATCTTGAAGGGAAAAAGAAAGGCTCGCATGTACTCCGCCACAGCCTTGCCCGTCGTTTATTGGAGCATGAAATTCCACTACCTGTAATCTCTGAAATCTTAGGTCATACAAACACTGAAACCACCTTGACCTATCTTAGGATTAATATCACAGAGCTACGCAAATGTGCATTGGAGGTGGTTATTTAATGGCTAGATTAAAAAGAGCTCCAATCATGATAGGCGTGTTTTCCAACCTTGCAGAAGAATTTATTAGGTTCAAAAGAAGTTTAGGATTTAAATATGAAAGTGAAACAAAGTGCTTATCTCGATTCTGTCGTTTTAGTCAAAAAAGGGGAATTGTTAAACCTGAGATTTCTCGTTCGCTTGCCGAAGAATGGATTTCACCAAGAGAAGGAGAAGCTACAAGTACTCGATCTCATCGTATCACTTGTATAAGACAGTTTGCTATTTATCTTAATCATCTTGGCTATGAGGCTTATGTGATCCCTGAGATAAAAGGGCTGACTCGTGATTCGTTTGTTCCTTACATTTTACACGCGAACAGATAAATGCCGTGCTTCAAGCCGTTGATGAGACAGAACCATGGGAAGTAGCTAAAAATATGCACTTGGCATTGCCTGTTATTTTTCGTATCTTATACGGATGTGGCCTTAGAGTATCAGAGGTTGTTCACTTAAAGTATAAAGATGTTAACCTAGAAGATGGTATCCTTACAATTCGTGAGGCAAAAACAGATAAGGATCGATTAATTCCGCTGTCTGATTCTGTTAACCAATCCTGCATTGACTACGCAGAAAAAATTTGGTGGGAGAAAGATAATGAGTATTTCTTTCTTGCACCGGATAGAACAATGATTAGTACGATGACTGTCTATCAAAGATACAGACGATATTTAGATGCAGCAGGAATTTCTCACGGTGGTAAAGGCAAAGGACCGCGCTTGCATGATATTAGGCATACTTTTGCTGTTCATGTTCTACAAAAATGGATTGAGAATGAAGTAGACCTCTCAGCTATGCTTCCAATTCTATCTACATATATGGGACATACATCAGTACGTGCTACAGCAAAATATCTACGCTTGACCGCTGAGGTGTATCCGGATTTAATAAAAAGAGTAGAATCATCCTGTGCATTCGTCATTCCAGAGGTAGCTTATGAAGGAAACTGATTTTGCTCATTATCTGACTCAGTTCTTAATGCAATATTTACCCAGTCAAGTGGGAAGCAAACGTAATACACAGCTATCTTACAGGGACTCTTTTTCTTTACTGCTTAGATACTGTCGAGATTCTGAACAACTTTATCCTGAAAAGCTTACAGTTTCGAAAGTGGATAGAGCGTTAATTGTTCGATATCTGCAATGGCTTGAAGATGAACGCCATTGTAAAGCTACAACTAGGAATCAAAGACTTGCTGCAATTCACTCTTTTTTTAGCTTTTTAATGGTTGAGGAACCACAGTACATTCAACAAGGGCAACAAATACTTGGAATACCAATGAAAAGACGGATAAAGGACCTCTTTTATACTTACCACTAGAAAGTGTTAAGGGATTACTTGAGCAACCTGATCGAAGAACCATTCAAGGGAAGCGTGATGCTGTTGTGTTATCTCTCTTATATGACACAGGAGCTCGGGTACAGGAACTTGTCGATCTTAAAGTTGGTGATATCACACTAAATGATACAGTCACTGTACTTCTGACTGGAAAAGGTGGAAAAAGTAGAATTGTTCCTGTTATGACACCGACTGGCGAGTTAATTCGTCACTATATATCTGGTTCAGGATTAACTTCACCGGTTTATAGTCGTTATCCTCTTTTTACCAACAGAAGTAATAAACAATTAACAAGGGCAGGAGTCACTTATATTCTAAAAAAGTATGCACAGCAAGCTCAATTTCATGGTATTGAAGGTATTACAGGTGAAATCACACCACACTGGTTGAGACACAGTAAGGCAATGCACTTACTTCAATCAGGGGTAAATCTTGTATATATCAGAGATTTGTTGGGGCACTCAGATATTTCAACGACTGAAATCTATGCTCGAGCAGATGAAAAAATGAAGAGAAAAGCCTTAACAGAAGCCTATGATAGTCCAGCTAATGAAGAACTGCCCCCTTGGAAACAAAACAAAGATTTACTTGATTGGCTAAAATCACTTTAGGTGTTAATCACCTGAAATTATGTAAAGTTAAATGAATCCATACACTACTAAAATCAGTATTATATGGATTCAACTTTGCATAATAACTAACTTTCCATAACCGACTCCCCCTTTTTGTGCAGCTATTCCAATTACTTTACTCATTATATGACTCCTTTCGTTGGTACGTCTTACTATGAAAATACACTATTTAGTTAACCCAATCAATGTTTCATCCGTTTCGGATTATATTGCATGGATTCACCAAATAATGTATTATCTTTTGTAGGTGATGATTATGAAAAAATCGATGTCCGAACAAATCCGGCTATTATTGAAAAGAAAAAATATGACAATCAAAAAACTAAGTACTCTTTTAGAAACTTCAAACCAAAATATGGCTAATAAATTGCGTAGAGATAATTTTTCGATGAAAGAATTAGAAGCAATCGCAGATGCTTTGGACTGTGAAATCTATGCTTCTTTTATAGAAAAGAATATTGATTGAATTTAGATGGATTCTACTTATAACTATATCAAGAGACAAAAAAAACGCAGTCAAAATCAATGATTTTTCTGCGTCTTTTTGTCTATAAAACAGGTTTTTTTGATATGTTCCCACATACCCTGTCCCACTATATTTTTCATGTTTCCAAGCTAATTTTAGTGATTTTTATGCTTTTTCTACCTATTTTATCATTCCTCTAATCTCTAACAAACCCAGTAAAATCAATGGTTTGAGCGATATAGTCGTACTATCGTTTCGACATGAATCGTATGAGGGAACATGTCCACCATACTCCACTTAACCACCTCATAACCAGCATCCATGAGTAGTGCCAGATCTCTGGCTAGGGATGTTGGTTTGCAAGATACGTAGACGATGTTGTCGACACCGAAGTCGATGATCTTGGGCATGGCTTTGGGATGGATGCCGTCTCTTGGTGGGTCTAGGACGATGGTGTCTGGCTTGTCTGTTAGTTCGTCGATGACCGTCAATACATCACCGGCGATGAACTCGCAGTTACTTAGACCATTAAGCTTAGCATTGACTTTGGCCGCTTCAACGGCTTCTTTTACAATCTCAACGCCTACTGTTTTCTTGGCTACCGGTGCTAGCATCTGTGTGATGGTGCCGGTGCCTGAATAGAGGTCGAATATGACTTTGTCTTTGGTCTCTCCTACATAATCCCTGACCACTTCGTAAAGCTTCTCAGCACCTAGGGTATTGGTTTGGAAAAAGGAAAAGGGAGATATCTTAAAGTTCAGTCCAAGGAGGCTTTCATCTATATGTTCTTCGCCGTAAAGAATTCTCATATCGTCGACCTTAACCGCATCTGAGAGTTGATCTGTGATGGTATGAATGATGCCTTTGATCTCATGGTCCAGGTCAAGGGCTCTTAGCTTATCCACATAGAGTTGCAGATTCGGTTCTAATTGAGATGAAGTGACAAGGTTAATCTGTAGTTGAGAGGACCTTACGCCACGTCTTACAACAAGATACCTAAGATAACCTTCATGGGTACGTTTATGATAAAAAGGCAGATCTAACTCTGTAAAAAGGTCCAGCGTCGCCTGAACAACTTTGTTAAAATCATCATGGATAATCTTACATTCCGTGGCGTTTACGATATCGTACATACTGCCTCGCTTATGAAGACCAAGTGCTAAAGGACCGTCAATGTAGGCATTCCCAAAGGAGTATTCCATTTTATTTCGGTATTCATAGATCTCTGGGCTTGAGATGATACCTTCGTAGCGATCTACGATTCCTAGAGGCTTAAGGAGATTCTGAACCTGTTCCACTTTTAACTTCAGTTGTTCATCGTAGGGTAGAGACTGATACAGGCAACCGCCACATAATCCAAATACTTCACAAGCACCAAGAATCTCTGTAGGTGCTTTCTCTAGTACTTCTAGAAGTCTGGCTTCGATTCTATTTTTACGTTTTTTATTGACGACCGCACGTACCTTTTGTCCGGGTAGGGCATTTTTTACCGTCACTTTGTAATCACCAATCTCTATGATGCCTTTATTGGGGAATTCGACTCTACTGATGTATGCTTCTAGTACGTCTTTTTTATTCATCTATTCACCATTGGTTGAAGTGTCAAAACTATGTAGTTGAACTTTTACATACAATATATAGTTATGAGTGTATCAACATAACCTATATGTTGCATGCAATTTAGAGAAACTGAGTTCTGACACTTTAACCACCTTTTCTGATTATCAAAAATATAGGACTGACATTTGTCAGCCCCATGTATAGGTTCTTATTCTTATTCTTCTTCGTCTGTCTCAAATTCTTCGTCATAGTCTTCATCATAATCGATGTCTTCAAAGTCTTCATCATCATCATAATCAAATTCATCACTATATTCAAAGAAGAATTTGTACACTGCGAAGGCAATGCCTGCTACAGCTACGACGGTAAGTAGAACGATTAACCAAGTGTAGTCTTTCTTTTTTTCCATAAAACCACTTCTTGGATCTAGTCTTTGTAATAAGTCTGACAGTTGTTGTACTTTTTCCGATTCTGCTTTTTTTAATTGTTCAAACATATGCTCACACCCTTCTATAAAATATTAACTGTTGATTAAAGGGTCAAAACTAAGTATGAAAAAGTTCAAACATATAGTTTTTACACCTTTACCAATTGTTACAACTATCCTAATTATATCATTCTTTTTACTTTTGTACATAAGTTTTACGAATATACTACATTTTTTTGAGGCCTGATAATCTTGCCAGTAATTTCTTTGTCCCAACACTTGGAAAATTCACCGTAACCTGATGGTCTGCACCACCCGGTCCAATCTCCATCACTTGACCAATACCGAACTTCATATGCTTAACCAAGTCGCCTACGACATAATCCAGTGTAATGTTTTCGTTTTTTGGTAATGCTTTTGCCGGTTGCTTGGCTTGATATGGGGCATTTGTAAAGAAACTACGATCTCTTTGCTTTGGTAGTACAGAAGTATTGGAGATATTACTCTTAGAAAAAAGGTCGCTGTCTTGATCTTCTTTATCCCTTGCTAGCTCTAGAGTTTGGCTTGAATCCAATAAATCACTTGGAATCTCTTTTACGAATCTGGACAGTGCATTATATTGTGTGCGTCCATGGGTCATTCTTGATTTGGAGGCTATGATGACCAACTCTTCTTCCGCTCTGGTTATGCCCACATAGCAAAGACGACGCTCTTCCTCGATGTCTTCTTCACTACCTGTAGAAATGCTCATATAGCTTGGGAAAAGTCCGTCTTCCATACCGGTTAAGAATACAGTTGGGAATTCTAGCCCCTTAGCGCTATGTAAGGTCATTAGAACCACCACTTCATTGCTCTCAACCAGATTGTCGATATCGGCAACTAATGCCACTTCTTCTAAGAAACCGGACAAAGTCGGTTCTTCGTCTTCTTCCTTCTTCTTATTCACATAATCAGCCAACTTGGATATAAGTTCACCAATGTTCTCGATTCTAGACTTGGCTTCATCTGTACCTTCATCTTCCAACTCCTTAATATAGTTGGTACGTTTTAGTACTTCGTCCATAAAATCCATGAGCGACATGGTTTCCATCTCTGCTTTAAGTGACAAGATGAGGTTCTTAAAGCCTTTGATCTTCAGACTAGCTCTTGCAAGTCCCGGTATATTGTCGGATTCTTTGATGGCTTCAAAAAGACTGATGCCGATATCGTTGGCATAGCTCTCTAGCTTATCCACTGTGGTGTCACCAATACCTCTTCTTGGCACATTAATGACCCTTTTGACGGCCAGATTATCGATGCTGTTGTTAATCAGTCTAAGATAAGCCAGTACGTCTTTGATTTCTTTTCTCTGATAGAAAGAAGTTCCTCCAAAGATCTTATAAGGTATGTTCTCATAAATCAGACGCTCCTCTAAGACCCTCGACTGTGCATTGGTTCTATATAAAATCGCATGATCATTATAGCCTTTGTGGTCGTTTTTTATGTTGTTTTGGATATGATTTACAACCAGTTTTGCTTCTTCTTTTTCATTGTCCACATGGTGAAATTGAATTAAACTGCCTGTACCATTGTCCGTCCATAAGCGTTTTGCTTTTCTTTTCTCATTGTTCTTAATCACATGATTGGCTGCATCTAAGATGGTCTTACTTGAACGATAGTTCTGTTCTAGCTTAATGACTTTGGCCCCTTTGTATACCTTTTCAAAATCTAAGATGTTGGTAATGTCTGCACCACGGAACTTGTAGATGGACTGATCATCGTCACCAACCACACATAGGTTCTTATAATGGCCAGCTAGCTGGGATATGAGCTTGAACTGTACCCCGTTGGTATCTTGATATTCATCCACCATAATGTATTTGAATCTATTTTGGAATTTCTCTAATATGTCTGGTCGCAATCTAAAAAGCTCTACAGTCTGGAAGAGTAAGTCGTCAAAGTCCAGAGCATTATTTCTTTTCAAACGGTCTTGATAATAGTCATAAATCTTGGAGTAGACTTCTTTACGCATATCCCCCATAACGGATTTACGGTATTCTAAGGGGCTTAATAATTGGTTTTTGGCCTCGCTAATCTTCGCTAAGATGCCACTTTCCTTATATTGCTTCGGATCTATGTTTTGTGCTTTCATAGCTTCTCGGATAATCTTCTTGGAATCATCGGTATCGTATATATTGAAGCTTTTCTCAAATCCAATCTGATCAATATATTGTCTCAAAAAACGTACACAGGAGGAATGAAAGGTACTCACCCAAACATCTTGACCGCCATGACCAATCAGATGGTCCACCCGCGCGCGCATCTCTTTTGCTGCTTTATTTGTAAAAGTGATGGCCATGATTTCCCAAGGCTTTGCTAAGTTCTTCTCAATTATATAGGCCACACGGTGTGTTAGTACCCTTGTTTTTCCTGATCCGGCACCTGCCAGTAGTAGTAAAGGTCCTTCAGTATGAAAAACCGCCTCTTTTTGTTCTTGGTTCAACGTATCATATATACTCATCACAGTCACCTATCTTTTTATTATTATTATTACTATTTAATTCTATAAAAAATATTGAAAATAAGAACTGATGTGCCTATTTTCAACCCGTTTATCATAGCATATTTTCGGTTTTTTTTCCATGTCTTTTTGGATATTTGTCATATATTAGTCAATATATCTGCTTCTCTATGTGTATCTAATCTATTTCCGGATTTGTGTCTGTTTCTTAATCCGTTCTTACTTTCATTATGCTTGCCATATAGTATTGATTACTATATAATATTCTTGAGGCGGTGTTAATATGAGTAAAAAATCTTATGATAAATTTATAGAGGACCTTTTAGTATTTATAAAATCCAGAAAATATGTTCATGCTAAGGACATACCTAATATAGAACTTTACATGGACCAGGTTACAACCTTTATGGATGATCATCTTGGTCTTTTTAAGCGTACAGAAGAAGAAAAAATCCTTACCAAGACCATGATCAACAACTATAGCAAATGTGATATTCTGCCACCGACAGCCAAGAAGAAATACGGTCATGATCACTTGATTTTACTACTATTCGTCTATTATTTTAAGAATATCCTATCCATACCAGATATTAAAAAGTTGCTGGACCCTGTCAAAGATATTGTTATGAATGATAAGTCGCCACTGTCAATGGAAGCCTTTCTTGACAGAATCATGGAGACTCAGACCATGCATTTTGACAGTCTTGCCAATCAAGTTAATCATACGGTCAAAGTCGGAAAAGACTTGTTTCCGGAGTTTAGTGATGCTGAGCGGGAAAAGCTATCCATATTTACAACGGCTTATCTCTTAACCATTCAGGCAACGGCACAAAAACATATGGCCACTCAGTTGATTGATAACTACTTAACCAAACATCCTTCTAAAGAAACAGGGCAAAAACCTAAAGCACCAAGACCTAAAAAGCCAGAAGCCGGACGCCCTGAAGTCAGGAAGAAAACACCTAAGAAACCGATCTCTTAAACCAGAACCCCTATTGCCAACTATTTAAGCGGTGAAGCATACAAAAATATAATATGGAAAAAACAAGATATAAGAGGTTATACCGTCGGGTACAACCTCTTATAATTATTTTATTTTCATTTATATTCATTTAGCTCTTGTATTCTTTTAGCTTTCTATCCGTTTTTGACTCTATCAAATACCATATCATAACCGTCATTACCATAATTCAGGGAACGGTTTACCCTTGATATGGTGGCTGTAGATGCCCCAGTCTTTTCTGCAATCTCCAGATAAGTATTGTGATCTCTAAGCATCTTAGCAACTTGTAGTCTCTGTGCCAAGGAATGTAACTCATTAACGGTGCAAATATCTTCAAAAAAAGCATAACATTCTTTCGGATCTTTTAAACTTAAGATGGCTTCGAAAAGTCTATCCACTTCTGCCGATTTTATGTTTTTACTCATTTAAGTTCTCCTTTATTATATAATCGCCTCAATTAGATTTTACCACGATAAACTATTAGCGTAAAGAATTATTTCCTACTATTATGACAATCTAACCATTTTTCTGGTTTTTAAGCATAAATGACAGCTAATATTCATACTTTTCTTAGGATGCATTGATTTTCCTCATAAAGGCTTCGACCGAATGGTTGATCACCAATTTTTCAGGGAATCCGATCTCTCTGATCAAAGCATCGCAATAATCAAACCGACCCACATCAAACGCAATATGAGCGTCAGAACCACAGATAATCTCTATATCTGCTTTGGCACACAGTTCTAACATTTTTGTGATATTCTTACGCGTATCAGATCTAAAGCCGTTGGGGTTAATGGAACTGTTGTTCACCTCAAGCAGAACATCGTTATACTTAGCCGCTTTCACAAGTTCCTCATAATCCAAGGGATATCTGCTATCATCCGGATGACCAATGATGTTCACATATGGGTTTTCCATGACTTTAATCAACATTTTTGTGTTTTCCTGTCGACTCCCAGAAGTTATACAAGGGGGATGCAGACTTGCAATGGTATAGTCCAGCATAGACAGGTTGTCATCCGTCATATCAATGCTCCCACTGAGACTGATAATATTGGCTTCTACACCTTTTAGAATACGGACGCCCATGATTTCCTCAGGTACTTGTTTCATATTTTGAAAATAAAAAATATATGTGCTACCGGGCATACCTGGTGCGTGATCCGATACCCCAATGAGCTCCATGCCTTTTTCACGCCCATATTGGACATTTTCAAGTAATGTACTGTAGGCATGACCACTTGCTACTGTATGAGTATGTAAATCCAGTTTATACATAACGCCTCCATGGTGAATGTGTATATAAATGTGAATAAGTTTTAAGCGTGCTCATTGTATCATACATAGGTTGCTTTGTTAAGTTAAACTGTGAAAATTTAATGGAAAAATAATACTTTTTTTCCTTAAACTTCTATCTTACATTTATTTCGGCCAAACTTTGTTAATCCCCTACCTGACTATGTGAAATTTTTTCTAATGATATATCACTCTATGACACTTACAAAAAAAAGATACACTACGATATTCAGCCAATCGTACACGCATCTTGTTTTTGAGTTCTATAAATTGATTATAATTGGCACCAATAAAGGTACCAAGGATGACAGTACCACACCGGATACAAAGCCCACAATGGCAACCTTTGGTGTCGTATATCTTGCTATAATCGGTAAGGTTGTATCCATAGCTGTTGCCCCACATGGTGCCACCGCTTCATAGTGACCGATATATTTGGCTATTAGGGGTAACATTAAGATTGCCATAACTTCCCGTATAACATTGGTTAGAAAAGCCAATGCTGAGATTTCAGATGAATAATCCACCAGCATAATAGCCGACAAAGTATACCATCCAAAGCCGGCTCCGATAGCACCGGACTCATTGTAGTTAAGGCCTACAAAATGTCCGAAAACTAAAGCACCAAAGATGCTTCCTAGGCCAATCATGAGAGGCACCGCTAATATATTGAAACCGATTTTCTTAATCTCTGCCAGCGTATTTTTTTGTTTCCCTATGTCCATACCCACAAAAAGAAGCAAGAGACATAAACCGATATCAATAACCCATCCTGTCGAGTCGTACCACTGACTGGGGAACACCAGATACCCTGTCAATGCACCGATGATGACTGACAACATAATAATCCAAGTCATTTCACGCGCCCCTTTCTGTCTAACTTCAGTATTTGACGTCCTAAGAAAACAAAGAGAACACTAAAGGCGATGGAGCCAAAAGCCAACACAAATGCCTGAAACCCTATGGTTGACAAGGAAGACACCACCATTTTGTCTGCGCCTAAACGGATGCCCATCACAAATAATAGGCCGATTAATGTTAAGATCTGAAGTTTTCCTAGGGCTTGGTCGAGCTTGGGATGAGCCATGTTATAGATACCAATCAACATGCCTATGCTAAGAACACCTATATATAGTAACAATCTGAATATCATGACGATCCTCTTTCTTTTTTTGATTCATTGTAACAACCTCATGCATAGATTGCAATCCTTATTTATTGAGATTGACAACTTTTTGATTATCCTGTAAAATAAACCATTATTGGCAATGGGGCCTGTACACTTTTCTGTGTGCCGGTCTTTTTTTTGTTCTACTCTGAGAATTTCCTATTGTCGCCTTAATATTTTCTATACAAAATTTTGTTCCAATCTTTCCTATAAAAATCAGTACCAACCTAAATCTAAACAGAAGGAGTGTTATTATGGGCAAAAAGACAATGAAGCACCTCAAACTTGAGGCAAAAAACATATCCGAAGGCGACTTACTTCACGATATCGGGGCCAATGCTTATAACAAAAAGGTGGGTCCGGTGGCAGAAAGTATCGAGATTCTACAAAAACAGGTACGTTCCCATGTTTTTGAAATGCAGGTTGTCTCCGCTCAGATTGATGCCTCCACCGCTTCTATTGAGATGTTGCTTGAAGATCAAAAAAACATCACAAAAGCGCTCTATACTACATCAGATAATCTAAGAACAACCAACCAAGCACATGATCAAGTGGTGAATGAAACCGTGCTTATGTCTGAAAAAATATTGGCCAACACCAAACATCTAGAAGCCATTACCACTGAACTTAGAGATTCCAGCCAAGCTTCCAAAGATGTTCTAAAAAACCAAATGGCCTCTATCTTGGACATTATCACATTAATTGATGATATTTCCACAGCTGCGACCGCTTCTTCATCCTCTATCCACACCTTATACGACGATACACGAAAAATCACAGAGATTCTTGAATCCGTAAAAACATTCTATAAGCAAACCCAACTTCTGGCTCTTAATGCATCCATTGAATCTGCCAGAGCCGGTGAGGCCGGTAAAGGCTTTGGTGTTGTTGCAACCGAGATACGTACCTTAGCTACCAACAGCTCAGAATCCATCTCCGAGATCTCTAATATCATGTCCAACATTGACAATTCCATTGATACAGTCATTGAACAATCGAATCAAACCAATAGCAATGTCTCAAAGGCTGTCGAAAAAACCATCAGTATAGAAAACGGTCTTAAGGTCATGGATGCTTCCTTTGATCGCTTAGATCAAAAGGTACAGGACATGTCGACAAGCATTCAAGAGAACTTGGTGGTCACCGATAATTTCTCTGTCACCATTGCAAGAGCCAGTCAAGTCTCTAGAGATGTATCGGGTGGTATCGGTCATCTCCATGATCACATCGAAAACCAATATGCAAAGCTGGATGAGATTCAAGAAATGGAAGTCAGCCTTGGCGACGCCTCAAAAAGTCTCCATGCCCTAACGGATAAGATTGATGTGGATATGTTAAGTCAGAAAAAAGTACAGATTGAAAAACAAAGTGAAGATTTAATCATGCATCTAAAAGACATTCTACAAAACCATAAAACGCTTACCATGGACCAAAAACAAACCCATCAAGAAATCTTGGATAGAACCATTCATGAGCTCCCTCATATAGAAGCACTTTGGAGCAACCGAAGCAATGGCAGCTTTATCTATTCCAACCCGCCAGCCGGAATCAAAAGTGCCAATATCCGTCCTTGGTTCAAAGAAAGTATGAAAGGTCTTGTTCATATATCCGATGTTTATATCTCAGCCATTACCAAAAGCCCTTGTCTGACCGTCAGCCTCCCCATTTACGACAACTCGGAAATCGTAGGTGTTCTTGGTGCCGACCTGGCTATAAAATTATAACTTTTGGATTTATTACCACTCGTAAAATCAAGAAATCCCAAGACAACCTGCCTTGGGATTTCTTATATTACAAGCTATAGTATATAAAAACTTAGTTTTGATGTTCAACAATTTTAAAAAGATATAATAATACCGCCTTCATTCGCATAAGTAGAACTAAGACCACGCATCTTCAAGATGATAATATCTTTAAAATCATAAGATTCACTGGCCAGTTGCTTAACATACTCTGCACGCTCTAGAGCATTGCAATGGGATATGGCTAGTATTTTGTCTTTTGATACCGTGCCTACTTTTGGCATGCTGTTTACCATCTTTGCAAGGGCTTTTTTCGTACCTCTGGCTTTGTCCACCATGTCAATGGCACCTTCCGGTGTTGTTTTTAGAATCAACTTAAGATTAAGCGCTCTGACGATTTTGGCTTTCATAGAACTCATACGCCCATTTTTCTCCAAAGTATCAATCTTATCTAGTACAAAAAGCACCTTAGCTTCATCAATATATGCTTCAACATAATCCACAATCTCTTCGAATGACTTTTCGCCTGCCTCTACCAATTCATGGACTTTAAGGGCAATCAGAACTTCCATCGTAGAAGCGCCTCTCGAATTAAATATATGCACTTTCTTATCTGGGTATTTTTCAAGGTACATCGTCTTGGCATTCATGGCGCTGTTGTAACTGCCACTCAGTTCAGAAGATAGGGTTACACCAAATACCCATTCATGATCACCTTCAAAGTGATCCAAATAATCCTGAATCGATGGACAAGCACTTTTGGGAACACTGCTACTTTGATCTATTTTCCTAAGATAATTCTCAAGATCCAAGTTATCATCATCGACATACTCTACACCATCCAAAGTAAAAGTTAAGGGTGCTATTGCTATGTTCATCTCTTCTTCCATCTGCTTGGTGATGTCACAACTGCTATCGCCAACAATTTTATATTTCATATGCATTCTCCTTTGTTTACATAAAGATATGAAAACCATCAACCGAAATGTCAAACAGTTATCATGTAGTATCTATTACTACATATTATATCACAAAAGCATATGAAAACCAAATATCAAGCTTTATTTTCATAAAATACTTTGAACACTTTAATAATGTCTTCTAAGTCTTTAACACCCATCAATTCTCTGGTGGCATGCATGGCCAACATTGGCACCCCAACATCCACTGCTTTTATTGGTAGATACTTAGTGGCAATAGGCCCTAAGGTCTTTCCGCCGGGTATGTCTGATCGGTTGACAAACCTCTGATACGGCACTTCTGCCTTATGACATAACTGCTGAAAAATACCGGAAGTTACACTGTCTGTGGCATAGTTTTGTTTGGCACTGATTTTGATTGTAATCCCTTTATTTAAAACAGGGAAGTTCGTAATATCACAAGACGTCGTCGCATTAGGATGGGTAGCATGAGCACCGTCCGCCGATATCATGAAGGATTGATCCAGCAGTCTATAGATTTGTTCCGGCGAGCCATTTAGGCTATGTCCTATTCGTTTTATGATTTGATGCAACAAATCACTATCCGCACCTTGTTTGGATGTACTTCCAATCTCCTCATTATCAAAACAAGCTGCCATACTGATACCATCATAATGACTGCTTTCAATAAGGGCCGTCACACTGCTATACACCATAGCCAAGTTATCGATCCTTGGGGCTGATATAAAAGATTGATCAAGGCCAATGACCTGACCTTTTTCTGTTACATACATGTATAGATCAAAATCTAGGATGTCCGTTACGTCACAGGCCAGTTTCTTTGCTAATACGCTGATCAAATAGTCCTTATTAACAAATTCATCTTCAACCATTTTTAGGATGGGTAACAAGTCTTCTTGAGGATTTTTCTCTGCTTCCTTTTTATCATGCCTTTTAAAATGAATGGCAAGACTGGGAATCACCATAATCGGATCCCTAAAATCAATCTCTACCACTTTGGGCTTAAACACTGTATCTGATCTTAGCACGACTTGTCCGGCTAAAGAAATGGGACGGTCAAACCAACTATCTAGAATCGGTCCGCCATAGACTTCCGTATTCAGCTTCAAGTAACCATGAGTCGTAATCTCCGGATCCGGCTTAATCTTAAAGCTTGGAAAATCTGTGTGGGATGTAATAATCCTAAAGCCTTCCTGTATATATGGCGTTGTTCCAATGGTAAAGCACACCAGCATGCTGGGGTAAGGTCTTACATAATACTTTCCACCCCCGGATAACTTCCAATTATCTGACATAAGCAAAGCTTCAAAACCGTTTTCTTCTAAGGCACTAACACTCGTACTCACCGCTTGAATGGGTGAGGTTGCAGCTCCTATATAATCTATTAATCCTTGTGTATAATTTCGCATATGACACCTCCTATTGGATAGTTTAACAGAGGGTTTATAGGCTGTCAATCTAGAGAAATCAGCCGAATTTTCAGGTATGGATTGCAAGTTTTGTATCAAAGACTTATAATAAAATCATTCTAGCTTATGAGAGGAATCACATGATTGGATTAATTGCTGACGACACGAAAACCTTTATGAACCAACTCATTAAAACCGATATTTTTGATAATTTCCTGGTCTTATCTCTTGACTTAGATACCTTGTGCCGATTCTCTGTTAACGGGGCCGTTAATTCAGGTTACATGTCTAAGGAAGATGCCCAGATTCAATCCATCGATGAATATGTTGCCTGGACCTATATTAAACCTGTGGTGGCAACAGTTTTGAAACAAAGTCTAAGACCCACCGGTATGAAGCTTACCTTAACCCTATCTCAAGACGCTACTGAAGAGATTCTAAGACGCCATGGCCAAAGCCTTTCCGGTCATCCTATTAAAGGCTTCATCTTGAATATCCTATTTGACGGTCAACATGTTAAACTTACCACTGGTGTGAATTATAACCAATTTACCTTGGACAAGTCTCTAGAGTATGCCTTTGATGCTATGATTACCCAGTTCTTCAAAAAAAATGAGCTGATTATGATTAAAATATAGTTTTGCTTTTAGCACTCTTCTCATGAGAGTGCTAAATTTTTCTTGACAATCTATGTAGGAACGACTATCATATACATTGGATATGGTTATATTAATCATAATTACATATAAGAGGAGGTTATAGCATGAGCATTGAAAAAGGAAGCTTGTCTATACACAGCGAAAATATTTTCCCAATAATTAAAAAATGGTTGTATTCTGACCACGATATCTTTGTAAGAGAATTGATTTCAAATGGCAGTGATGCCATAACCAAATTAAGAAAACTAGCGACTATGGGTGAAGTAGAACTCCCTTCAGATGAAGCTTACAAGATTGTCGTGCGTTATGACGAAAAGGCAGACACCTTGACTTTTACAGACAATGGTATTGGTCTGACCGCTGAAGAAGTTAAGAAATACATCAATCAGATTGCTTTTTCTGGTGCTGAAGATTTCCTGAACACCTATAAGGATAAAGCAGATTCCGAGCAGATTATCGGACATTTTGGCCTTGGCTTCTATTCCGCTTTTATGGTAGCAGGGCAGGTGGAGATCAAGTCTCTTTCATACAAACAAGATGCAACACCCATTCACTGGACATGTGACGGCGGCACTGAATTCAAACTAGAAGATGGTGACAGAAGCGAAAGAGGTACAGACATTATCTTGCATCTAGGAGAAGATGGCAAAGAGTTCAAAAATGCTTATAAGATTAAGAGCACCATTGAAAAATACTGTTCTTTCATGCCTTATGAGATTTATTTCGAAGAAGTCGGCAAAGAAGAAGAAAAAACAACAGAAACAGATAAAGACAGCGAAGATAAGGTCGTTGAACCTAAGCCTTTAAATGAGATCTCACCCTTATATCTAAAACAACCCAGTGAATGTACGGATGAAGAATACAAGGCTTTCTACCGTGATACTTTCATGGATTTTAAAGAGCCTTTGTTCTGGATTCATTTGAACATGGATTATCCCTTCAATCTTAAGGGTATCCTATACTTCCCTAAGCTTGGCAACGAGTTTGAGAACATCGAAGGTCAGATTAAGCTTTACAACAGCCAAGTGTTTGTTGCACAAAACATTAAGGAAGTCATTCCCGAATTCTTATTGTTGTTAAAAGGTGTGATTGACTGTCCTGACTTACCTCTGAATGTCTCAAGAAGCTTCCTACAAAACGATGGTTTTGTTAAGAAAATCTCGGATTATATATCTAAGAAAGTGGCCGATCGCTTAAAAAGCCTACATAAAAGTGATAAAGCATCCTATGAGAAATTCTGGGGCGACATCCACCCCTTCATCAAATTCGGTGGACTTAGAGACGAAAAGTTCTATGACAAAGTTAAAGACATTATCTTATACAAAACAACAACCGGCGACTATGTGGTTCTAAGTGACTATCTGGAACGTAATAAAGATAAGCATGAAAATAAGGTCTATTATGTCACCGATCCGGTACAACAAGCCCAATATATTAAGATGTTCAAAGACCATGATATGGAAGCAGTCATCTTAGAACATAGCATCGATCAGGCTTTTATCTCTCATATTGAAGCTAAAACGAGCGATGTTAAGTTTGCAAGAATTGATGCTGACTTAACGGATGTAATGAAAGAAGAAATACATGAAGATGATCAAGATGCCCATAACGCATCTGCTGAACAACTTCAAAAGCTTTTTGCAGAGGTTCTGTCTAAAGAAGACATTAAGGTTCAACTGGAGTCTCTCAAATCAGAAGACATCTCTGCCGTTATTGTACTTGCTGAAGAATCCAGAAGAATGCAAGACATGAGCAAGATGTACGGCTTTATGGGTATGGGACTTGGAGATATGCCAAGTGATGAGACTTTGATTTTGAATAAGAAAAACAAGATTGTCGACTTCATACTCACCCACCAGGCGGAAGCGGATAAGAAAGAAGATGTGAAGCTTTTCTGTGAGCATTTATATGATTTGGCACTCATGAGCCATAAGCCTCTTGATGCTGAAGCCATGACAAAATTCATTCAACGCAGCCAGTCTTTATTAACTCGTATGATCTAATGTACGTGCCAAGGCTCATCTAATATCTAAGAAGAAAATAGCAGCCTCAAGACTTGGGATAAAAGCCCGATTCTTGGGGCTGTACTTATTCTATTCATTTGACAGTTGACTGAAAAAATGATAAGATTAACTCAATTTTATACGTTGTTTTGAACCTTGTTGTTCATCAACGAAAGTAGAGGCGCGATAGCTAAGAGTCATTATATGGATGCATTCAGGTGCAAATGATGTATAATTAAAGGAGATGTCGCCGAAGGTTTGGGTTACCTGTAAGCCCCTTCCTGGGCAACTGGTTAACAGCCATTTGACTGTCGTATACCTTGCGTATATGAAGTGCTACTTGTGTCTTATCATTCTGAGAATGCACAGTCGCACTTGTTGACTGTTTTTTATTGTCAAAAAATGGGTAAAGTTACTCAATCATCGATTAAACTTTAGGAGGAATCATATGTCAATATTTACCGGATCCGGCGTAGCAATAGTAACACCTATGAATGTAGACGAAAGTGTTAACTATGACAAATTAAGAGAACTGATTGATTTTCAAATCGATCACGGCACCAATTGTATCGTTATATGCGGTACCACTGGCGAAGCATCCACACTCACAGATGAAGAACAATTAGAATGTATCCGTGTAGCTGTAGAACATACGAATAAACGTGTACCTGTTATGGCCGGTACAGGTAGTAACCATACCGCCCATGGTATTGAGCTTTCGCAAAAAGCAGAAGCACTTGGTGCAGATGCCTTGCTCCTTGTAACACCCTATTATAACAAAACCACACAAAAAGGCCTTATCCGTCATTATACGGAGATTGCTGCTGCTGTAAGTATTCCTATTATGCTCTATAACGTACCATCAAGAACAGGCCTTAATATAGAACCTTCAACTGCAAAAGCACTATCTCTTGTTGACAACATCGTTGCCATCAAAGAAGCCAGTGGCAACATTGCCCAAGTGGTTGATCTTGCCCATGCAGTAGAAGGTCGATTGGACATATACTCCGGTAACGATGATCAGATTCTCCCCCTTCTTGCCCTTGGTGGCAAAGGTGTTGTTTCTGTTATTGCCAATATCTTACCAAAAGAAACCCATGATATCGTGGCCAATTATAGAACCGGTGACTTAGAAGGTGCCCTTGCCAGACAACTTAAGATGCACGAGCTGACAAAAGCCATCTTCTGTGAAGTCAATCCCGTACCTATAAAAAAAGCCCTTAATCTTATGGGGATGAATGTAGGACCTACAAGAGGACCGCTTTTTGAAATGGAACCTGCCAATGTCGAGTATCTAAAAAAAGCTATGCTTGATATGGGCTTGAACGTGCAATAAAAGGAGGTTCGCCATGACACGAATTATTATGCACGGTTGTAACGGCAAAATGGGTCAGGTTATATCCTCATTGGTAGCAGAAAACGATCAAGTGACCATCGTAGCCGGTATCGACCCTTATATGGGCATAGAAAACCCTTACCCAGTGTTTGAAACACCGGAACAATGTCATGTAAAAGCAGATGTCATCATCGATTTCTCAAATGCAAATGCCGTTGACGCCATCTTAGATTATAGTGCTAAAACAAGTATCCCTATCGTTGTATGTACCACCGGTCTTAGTGAAGACCAAGTAGCACATCTTAAGGCAATCAGTGAAAAAGTTGCTGTATTGTTTTCAGCCAATATGTCCCTTGGTATTAATTTGCTGATTAGCTTGGCTCAAAAAGCAACAAAAATTCTGACGGATGCGAACTTTGATATTGAGATCATCGAGAAACATCATAACCAGAAAGTTGATGCACCAAGCGGTACGGCTCTAGCCATCGCAGACGGCATCAACTATACACTGGATCATACTTATAATTACAAATATGATCGTAGTGCAGAACGCATTAAACGACCCAAGAAAGAGATTGGTATCCATGCCATTCGTGGTGGTACCATCGTTGGTGAACATGATGTTATTTTTGCCGGCGAAGATGAGATTATTGAAATCAATCACAAAGCCATGTCCAAACGTATTTTTGCCGTAGGTGCTGTGAATGCTGCCAGATTCTTAGATGGCAAACCTGCTGGTCTCTATAACATGGGCGACCTTATGACGTTTTAAGCTACAGGAGGCAAAGTATGCAAACAAAAAATAATTTGATCATTATCAGTGTGGATGCCCTAAATAAGTTGGACTATAAGACCTTATTAGGCCTGCCAACTTTTGCCGGCTTTCTACGTGAAGGTGCTCATGTTAAAGAAGTGACCAGTGTTTACCCAACCGTCACTTATACCTGTCATACTTCTTTGTCCACCGGCCACTACCCTTCTGTTCATGGCATCTATAACAATGAACTTCCTGATCCTGCCAAAGCAACCCTTCAAGATTGGCATTGGTATGAACGGGACATTAAAGTACCTACTTTTTTTGATTATGCCAATCAGGCCGGTCTAAAAACCGCGGCTGTCTTGTGGCCGGTTATGGCTGGTGCTAACATCGATTACAATATCCCTGAAATCTGGTCACCAGATCATTCCATTAGCCGTCTTAAGCTTTTCTGGGATTATGGCACTAAAAATATGTTATGGCCTGTAGTCAAGTATAAGCGACTATTAAAAGGCACGACCCAGCCTTACTTGGATAATTTTAGTGAAGCTGTTTCCCATTATATCTTAAAGAAGAAAAAGCCCAATCTAATGGCCATACATTTTACAGAGCTGGATACCATGCGACATATCCATGGCCTAAAGAGTAAAGAAAGTCTCAAAGCCTTAAAGCGTATTGACCAGCGCATTGAACGCTTGATTCAAACCCTTGAAAAAAACGGTCAACTGCCACATACCAATATTGTTTTACTTGGGGACCACGGGACCCATGATTTTGATACCGTTATTGAGATCAATAGTTTATTTAAAAAAGAAGGCCTTCTTACAACCGATGCTGACAATAAGATTACTTCATGGCAAGCCTATGCTTGTACTTGTGGTGGCTCATGTCAGATTCATATTCATGAAAAAGCTACAGAAGAGATACGAACAAAAATCAAAGTGGTCTTAGAGGCTTTTACAAAAATGCCTGAAACGCCACTACGCTTCATGTTGACCCATGATGAAGCTTCCGAAAAATACAACTTATCCGGAGACTTTAGCTATATTCTAGAAGCTAAGGACCGTCATGTTTTTAGAAACAGTGCCTCAGGTAAAATCATACATGATAGTAAAGACGATCCGGACACCTATATTGGTGATCATGGTTTTATGCCTGAGCACCCGGATCAAAAAACCTTACTCTTAATGAAAGGCCCTTCCATTAAAAAAGGCGCTGTGCTATTGCACAGTCACCTGGTTGATGAAGGACCCACCTTTGCCGCTTTGTTAGGCCTTAAAATGGAGAAAGTAGAAGGTAGAGTATTAGAAGAATTGATGCATCTATAAGACCTTAAGCATGTTTTTGTTTGAATTTATCTCGTATTTGCTTGTAGATATTGTAGATGAGCTGCTCTTTAAGTAGGATTAAGGTCAACCCATAGATGACCATACCGAGGGTGATATCTATTCCTATTATGGCTAAGTTACCTTTAGTTGATACACCCAACATGGGGTTCAAATACTGATTTAACAAATATACACTACCACCCATGACCGCAGTGGCCATTAAGGTCTTAAACAAGGTGTTAAAGAATCGGTGAAGAGGAAATGAATTGAACTGCCTGCTAAAGAGAAAGAAGCTGAGTACAGCACCACAGTAGAAGGCAATGGATGTACCGTTGGCGATGCCTGCAAAGCCATACTTGCCCACTAAAAGATTATTAAGTCCAATATTCACCAAAATAATGAAGCCGCCTATAAGCAAAGGGATTCGTCGAATGCCTAGCGTATAGTAGGCTTTATTTAATACATCTATAAACCCGAAAGCAATCATAAAAGAGGTATATCCGGTAAAAGCAATGGTGGTGGCGATGGTGCCGCTTGCGTCAAAGACACCCCGTTCAAAAATAAGGGCAATCACATAGGGGCCGGTCAGTATCAAACCAATGGACATCGGAATCAAGAGTAATAATACACTCCTTAGAACGTTAATGACAGATTGATATAAGCCTTCATGGTTTTCATCTAGGAACTTCTCATTGAATTTTGGAAACATGACCGCCGTAATACCATATACCGTTGTTGTTACTATAGCCTTAAAAAGCATATTACCATAATAAATAGCAGAGACATTTCCGTCACCTAGAAAAGAAGCAGCTTTGTTGTCTATGACAATATTGAACTGATGGGTCAATGTAACCAAGATGATGGGAATAATCCCAATAAAAAAGTGTTTTAACGCCGGGTGCTTAAAATCAATATGCCCCATAAGAGGTACCAGTTTATGTTTAATAACTGAAGGTGCTAGGACAATCATCTGAAGCAACCACCCGATCATGGTGATTAAGGCAAGGCCTGCAATACCGTTTGTTTCAATACCGATAGCCAGATAGATGAAGAACAGAATGTTATATGGAAAACTAATCATTGCTGGTAAGATAAACTTTTCATGGGCTTGCATAGCACCTACAAACAGATAGGTTAGAGAAATAAACAAGATGGAAGGTATCATAATCCGGGTCATTTGTATGGTCATCTCAAGTTTTTCACCGGTATAACCCGTCGCAAACAGCTTTACAATCCATGGCGCTGCTATATAATAAGCAATGCCCATCACAAGAGATAATAAAACAACTGCATTAAAAATACTGCTAATACCCTTGGTATCTTCTTGGTTTTTTCTATACCGGACAAATATAGGAATGATATTGGTGGCGATCGCGCTACCAATACCAAGAAACACACTGGTGGTCAAACTTAAAGTCATAAAGAAAACATCGGATTCAAAATCAGCACCTAATTTGTAGCCGATAAAGGTATCTCTTAATAACCCCACCACTTTGCCAATCAAGGTTAGCCCAATAATGACCACAATCATATTTAGGGATGAATCTTTTTTATTTCTTACCATGGGAACCTCGCATTTATCTGGATACGGTTGTCTTAGGATACAGGTCTGTCAATCGATAGGTCATTTTACTACTTCCTGAAAATGTAAAACTAAGGGTCTGAAAGCTGTCGTACAGGTTCACACTGTTATTCTCTTCTACTTGGTACAAAAGACCGTTTAAATCGATGTAACGAACACCATCATACCACTGATTTTTGTCTTCTGTTGCTCCGGCATTAATATAAAATACATTCTTACCGGACTTGGCAACAAATTCTCTTAATAGTTCATGGATTTGTTGACGCTCATATTGAAAAAATCCTTTTTCATTGCTGGTAAGGCTCTGTGTTCCAAGAATAATGATTGTATTTTGAACCGTTGTGGCAAGTGTGGTTTTTAACTTATTCCATTGTGTTTCATCGGTCATCACCATACTGCCTGTGCCCATAGCAAGAGATATTAGCCTAGCCCCTTCCATGTCTAAAACGCTATATTGGTTCTTGTAGATATAATGATTTTTGAGCAGTTTATTTCCGTCAATATGGGTCTGACCGGCAAAAATACCGTAGCCTGCGCCGTTCATTGTTTCATATACCTTTTCCATAACAATGCTATCTAGCAACCGGTTTTGTTTAACCGTTGTTCCAAAAATATTGACCGTAAAACCGGCTTCAGGCAAGGCTTCATATAATGGATCCTTGGTATCCGGATCAAATATATTCAAGGTTATGCTCGTTCGTTTCCCTTGATAATAGGCAGTTATGGTGGTTTTTCCCCCTTCCATAGGGATGAAGGTATTGTTGCTAATCGTACCAAACCCACCGGACATACTCCATGCAATCTGACCTGCATCTATGGCCACAGGGTTATAATTCATGTCTCTGGCTAAAAGCTTAATACCAATTGGTTTTGACACCATATATGGTGATTTATCCACTTTAATTAATAGGTTGTAAGCCTCTGTTGCCGGTGCCTCTGATCGGATGCCCAGTCCAATCGTTGTCATCGGTATCGTCTCGTCCATTAGGACATTTCTTTGGGTTAAGGCAAAGGCACCCGGACCACGAATCGCCATAGAAGGTGCATCCTCTTCATCTATATACAAAGCATCTACAACATCATAATCTAACAAATAATCTTGCATCTCTTCATGGGTAGCGCCAATGCTGCTTTGATTATATTCTGCCACTATAAAAACCAGTGTCTGACGGTCTGTCGTAACACCATAGACGGATCTGGCCATACGCTCATTCTCTTTTTTATTGCCTTCCCATACTTTTTCACCGTCTTGAAGCAAGACACCTTCATCTTCTAGGGCCTCAAGCAATCGTTCTTCATCAATCACATTCCCTTCAAAGATATCCTTGATTGTACCACCTATGGCACCGGTATAGGTAGCATCATGGGCCGTCATTTCAACTAAGGTTTCCATGTCATTAGTATGGTTTCTGCTCGTAATGGTATCCAGTATTAAAGTTGGTTCAGACAATGCCATTTTCATAACATGAAGGTTCACCCACCCCTTCGCTGTTAACCGACCTTTAACCTCATAGATTAACCCTTTGGCCACTTGCTCTGTCGTGACTTTCTCATGAACCGCCGGTAATGTTGATGCTGTGATTTCTTGACCGCTCATAATGAGCATACCCATAAAGATGGCTATGAATATGAAACCTATATTTATTTTTTTTGTATACCAAGACTTCAACAACATCCAACACACCTTCTTAATAAAGCTTTACTATAGCGTCATGATTTTCTCAAGCAACATTTTATTTTGATCTGCTTTTAGACGCATCTCCGTTACTTTTTCGTGGATTTTTTCTCGAATGTCTTCGTAATGATCAAAAATCTCATTCAAGATGACTTTCACTTCTTCAGTTTCAAAATCAGTTACATCTTCTATATAAGGTTGATCCAATTCCTTCATATAATATCTAACTTTGTGAGAATAAGAAAATCCAATCATAGGCACATCTTTTAGTGCTGCATAGAGTAATGCATGAAGGCGCATACTAAGCACCAAGGTCATTTCCCCCATGATCTCAATCAAAGTTTTGGCATCATACTTGTGCCTTAGTATAACTGCTTCGTTTTTCATATAGCTTGATATGGCTTCGCAAGTCACTAAATCAGCAGGATGTTTCATCGGGATAAGTATGATTTTGGCACCATAGCTTGTACTTAAGTAGTCACAGATCTCGGCTATTTTTCTACTGCAGTGGTGACTGTTTTTCCATTCTCTAAATAGAACGCCAACCAACTTATCATCTTTTTCAATATGCGCTTCCTTTAGAATCTCATCAATATGCACATCCAGTGGTGGAAAAGAAAACACCGGATCTGCCGTTACATGAATCTCCGGACGATCAATACCCATGTGTTTAAGTTCACTTTGTGACATACGTTCACGTAAAGTAATAATATCCACTTGATTGACCACTAACTTCGTCAAAAAACGATTGAAGCGATGACCGATTGGACCGATGCCGTTGGCATAGAGCATGATTTTTTTTCTACTTATTCTTGCAAACCATAGTATGAAAAGGTAATAATACAGGGATCTGTTGCTGGTCTCATCTTGCAACAGACTACCACCACCCATAAGAACGATGTCACTTTTGATGATGGCCTTGATTACTTTGACAAAGTTGAATTTTTCCACAGCTGCAACACCATATTCCAATCTGGTACTGGGAGGATTATTGGATAATATGGTGATTTCATGTTCGAGTGATATTTCTCTAATATCTTTACATATTGACGTTAAAATAGCATCATCACCTGAATTAAAGTAGCCATAATAACCGGATATTAATATTTTTTTCAAATTAATCAACATCCTTTCTATGGCCACACTTATACATGGCTACAATGATTGCAGCACAAACCCAGAAATAAATCACCATGAAAGGTAATTCAAAAATATTTTCAACAAAATTATGAATAAGCACACCAATCATACCTGAAAAAATGCCATAAGCTAAAATCCGATTTTCTTTTTCCGTGATGCCTAGAATATATCTTACACTATTAAAAAGTAGGGTCATAATTAAAAGTGCATAAGTTGTGATGCCGACATAGCCAGTCTCAATAAAAGTCTTTAGGTAATAGTTGTCCATATAAAAAGGCGAGAGGTTATGATTGGTTGCAACTGCACCACCGAATCTGCCTAAACCAAGACCAATGGTCTTATCATTGGCAACCTTGTCAAGACCATAGTTGTATCTATAAATCCGACCACCATTGGCTGATTTTATCCTATACTCTTGGGTAAACATGTAACTAAAACGGTTATAAATAGCGTCTAAATTAAAGAGCGCTGCTAACACCACAGCAAAGATAAATAAAATCATACGTCTTGCCATAAATAAGAAGAAAACGATAATGGATAAAAACGCAGCAATCCAAGCACCTCTTGAGAAGGTTACTAATAGACTGACACCCATTGCCAGTGTAAAAATAAGGGCTATTATTTTAAGTATTATATCCTTATGAGCGATAAACATAGCAAATCCAATAGGTATGAATAAAACCAATAGAGACGCAAATGCATTGGGACTGTCAATAATGGAATAGGCTCTCGTGGTAATGGTCTCTCCACTATCCACCCAATTGCCCAGCATAGGTGCTTTGGTCAAATATTGATAGATGCCGTGAAAACCTAACAAGCCTATACCAACGATGAATATCCAGAGGGTCCTATGTATAATCATTCTGTCTCTTAATAACTGTAGGGCCAAATAATACCAAAGAACATGTTGTACTACCACTCTAAAGCCTTCAATGGCAACAGCAAAGTCTGGTGAATTCATAAATACCAACAGCATAAACATCAATGCAAAGAAAGCAATCGGTAGATCCATCGCTGAATAGACATACCTTTTGTTCCATATAATACGTCTATAAACAAAGAAAGCTACAATGAGTAGAAAAAGTAATTCATCCCATGTACCGGATAAAGGGCCTGCAACAATTCTAACGAGCTTATCCACATATACATATAGGGCAATGATATAGATAAAGTTAGCTTCTTTAACAATCGCACCGACAAAACTGTTTTTTGTCAGGTTCTTGTAGACACCTCTAAAGAAAACAACCAACCAACTTTGATCCCATAATTTACGAAAAGGCTTGAAGGCTTTTTCAAGAATCTCGTCAATAAACAACAAAAAACGTATCAAAAAGAAATCCATAAACTTTTCCGGATGGGTCTTAATAAGGGTCTTTGAATTCGGTTTCATCACATGACTGTGTTTCGCCATCTCCACCAAGTTCAATATAAAATTGAATATAAAGCTTTCATATATTTTTCTTCTTAGAATATCCATGGTTTTCCCCATTTACTTGACTATTTTAAAATCCACGATCACAGAGGATAGCTTAACCTTTTCTGTTGTAAAATAAAAGATATTACCTACCACCATCTCTTCTTTTCCCATTTTATAAACCGGGTCTTTATAAGACATTTCCACGCGCGATGTAACCAAAGCCTTCTTCTTATAAGGATCTGATTCGGTTACCATCTGACCATTATTGTCCGGTAAAGCTAATATATTGTCGATAATCTGAACATCCGTTACCGTACCGTTAATGTATTTCTTATCTTCGGCCAGCTTGTCCCCTACCTTAATTGAAGCAAAATAGTCCTCTTGGAAAGGATAGGTTTCGACCGTGAACTCGACCATGACATTTTCTGTATTGGTTGTCAGATTTATGATGTTCTTGCCTGAGAATTTACTTATGGCACCAAGTAATACCACAATGAGTAACATCAGAAACAGTAGATCAAATATATGTATTTTATTAAATAACTTACCTTCTCTCGTGATGAGCTTCATCTTAATTCTCCTC
This sequence comes from Petrocella atlantisensis, assembly GCF_900538275.1. Taxonomy (GTDB): domain Bacteria; phylum Bacillota; class Clostridia; order Lachnospirales; family Vallitaleaceae; genus Petrocella; species Petrocella atlantisensis. Next base: position 1,469,924 of record NZ_LR130778.1, read on the forward strand.
TTCAACCATTTGGACGATTTTTGTCAAGGTCACGACGTCATCTGTTTTAAACCAAAAATCCAAACCTGCCTTAATCTCTTGTCCTGATAAATCCCGATAGGGTCCGTATTTGTTCACCTTTGCATCCACAGTAACCCGAACGAGTTCTTTGGTTGGGTTCACCACTTCTACGAAAACACCATCGTTTGCAATCACTTCCATGGACTCGGTAATACTAACATCTGTCACATAAGCATCTTGATAGCGCCCACTTGCTACCAACTGGTCACCTATATGAATCCGCTCACCCATGCCAAGTGGCAACTTATCTGTCTCTACCATAAAACTCACTCTATGATCCGAGCTAATTGTAAAACCATCATCAACTTGACTTCGTGACATATACATATAGGCACCCACCAGTAATACAACAATACCAAGTGCTATTAAGATGTCAATGCTATTGATTTTTCTCTTCATATCCTTATCCTCTCAACATTTCTTGATAGATCTCAACATATCGCTTTGCCATTGCTTCATCTGTAAATTCAGCCATAACTTTATCATGTAAATGTGTTCCAAGTCTTTGTGCCAAAGCCTGATCTTCATATATTTTTATGATGGATGCTGCTAGCTTCTCACTATCGTTATCCGGAAACAACAAGCCCGTTACACCGTCTTCAATCAACTCCGGAATACCACCCACCCTTGACCCTATAGAAGGCTTAGCGAACCTTGCACCTTCGAGTAGAGCATAGCATACCGCCTCACTATGGGAGGTAATGGTATTGATATCAATGACTTGATAAAAAGCGTCGATCTCTTTAACAAAGCCAATAAGATGAACCGTAGCTTCCAATTCATTTTTTCGGATATACTCTTCATACTCTCGTAAATATTTTTCATCTCCATAACCGGCAATCCAAAAAACAATATCCTCTGAGTAGGTCTTAATAATCGTACAGGCCTTAAGGAGGACATCAATACCTTTGACCGGATGCAATCTTGTGGCTGATCCAACTACAAAGCTATTTTCTTTATAGGGAATATTTTGTCTTCTACAAAAATCTTCTTTCGTCGTTTCAGTATGAGACTGATGCTTTGCAATCCCATTATAGGCTACATAAATATTATCAAAACCTCTTCGCATCATGTCCTTTTTAAAATCTTTGGCCATGGTAATAAAACCATCAAAAGTCTTAAGACTTTTCTTATTTAACATCGTGAATATGATTTTCTTATAGATATTGTTGTCAAAATCATGTTCATAGTCACTGTGAATCGTTGTGACACGCTTGATTTCGGTTTTGTTTTTTAGCTTAGACGCAATAAAATTGGCTCTGGCACCGTGACAGTTGATTAAGTCGAAGCCTTCCTTATGAATATAATCCGTAAGCTTATTCACCACTGTCATATCAAAACGGTTTTTCTGTTTCATTATCGTCAAATCAATGCCCTGTTCTTTGGCTTCTTTTGTGAAATCACTTTCAATAAAACAAACCAGTTTGATATCAATCATATCTTTAAGGCACCTTAATAAGGTAATCACACTGGTTTTTGCACCACCGGTATCACCACCGCTTATGATATGAAGAACTTTTAATCGATTACCACTATTCTCATTCATAAAATACACCTTTCACTGCTTCAGTTCTATCACAGCCTATCATCCCTTTGAAACTTGGTCCAGAATCTTGGATAACTGATTGGTGAGATTCACCCGATCATATTGACAAATAGCTTCATAATTTGGCTGTACTTCAAGTGTTTCCTGTTTCCATCTGCTGTAAATATCTCCAATACATGTTGCTATCTTATCCACATCTGTACTATCGACAACGTATCCGGTCTTGGTTTCTTCGATGACCATAGCTGCTGCCCCATCTTCTGGCACTAAGCCCAATATGGTTTTTTGGGTATTAATATATTCAAATATTTTTCCGGTATAAAAATTCTTATCTCCGATACCTTTACCCACAATCAATAAAAGAACATCTGAATTCAGAAGAAACTCAATGCTTTTCTTGTGTTCCATATAAGGATAGAATTGCACGATTTTTTTATCGCCCAACATACCTGAGATTTTCTCAATATTCTGCTTGGAAAAATCACCTACAAACTGTAGCAGGATATCCTTTTCATCTACAAGCTGATCTTCAATAGCTTTGTTCAAAGCTCTTAAAAAATAATCCGGTTTTCTACGACCATACATAGAACCGGCATAGGTCATAGTTAGTTTTTCTCTTCTCGTTGTCTGGACTTGTAGGCCTTCAAAATCAGAAACGTCATAGCCGTTGGGTATGACGATCGATCGGTCTTTCAAATCATAATCCTTCATAAAACCTTCTAACATAAAAGGAGAATTCGTAATGAAGTAATCGCAGTGGGCAATCACATCTGCTTCCATTTTCTGCTCAATCTTTCTTCGATAGGTGCTGTAGTTCATATCCAATATATAAGGATTCTTTGTCCACTCATCCCTAAAATCAACCACCCAAGGAATATCTTTATAATGCTTTTTAACATATAAGCCTAAAAGATGGTCACTATATGGATAAGAGGTGCTATAGATCACATCCGGTTGTATCTCTTTTACATACTCCAGTATGCTTCTTCTGTTTTTTCTATACCAAAGCCATTCTCCATCCGGTATGAGCAATTTTCTTGATAGGAATTTGCCAAGGATATGAAAGGGCTTTTTCCAATGGGTCAAATCATGGCTCTTGGTCCGAATGATACGTATATGGTTAACCTCATCGCTTAAAGTAGGATCATTGACCCCTTTTTTATGATCAACGGTGTATATAATCGGTTCCCATCCAAACTGTGGCAAATACTTGGCAAACTTCAACGTTCTTTGGACACCGGCACCACCCATAGGCGGAAATTGATAGGCCAGTATCAATACTTTCTTCTTTTGCATTAAACAGTTCCCTTTCCAAGCAGATGGTAGTCAAATCCTAAAGCGTTAATCTTATCTGCGTCGTAGAAATTCCTTGTATCTAGGATATGCCCATCTTTAACAAGAGGCTTAATTTCATTAAAATCAATATCTTCGAAAGCTTTATGATTCACACCCAGTATAATCAGATCAGAATCTGTACAAGCTACCTTGATATCATCTTCAAGGTGCTTGAACTCCTTAACAAAAGGATCAAAAAGGCTAAGCCTAATGTCCTTAACTTCTTCAAAAAGTTCAATCAGCTCAAGTATTGGGCTTTCTCTTAAATCATCGATGTCCGGTTTATAGGTAATACCTAATATGGTAATTTTTTTACCTGCTAATTGACCCAGTATCTTTTTTGATTTGGAGAATACATGGGCCGGCATTGCATCATTGGTTTCTCTTGCTAACTTTATAATCTTAGCTGTTTGAGGGAATTTCTCAACAATAAACCATGGATCCACCGCTAAACAATGACCACCTACACCGGGACCGGGCATGTGAATATCCACCCTTGGGTGTTTGTTAGAAAACGTTCTAACATCCCAAGCATTAATGCCTAGGTCTTCACATATCAGCGCCAATTCATTGGCCAATGCAATATTAACATCTCTAAAGGTGTTTTCCATAAGTTTACACATCTCTGCTGTTGTTGGATCCGTTAGGAAAATCTCACCTTTTACAAAAGACTCATAGAGCTTTTTAACTTTTTTCGATGATATTTCGTTAATACCGCCGACGATTCGATTGTTCTCTACAAGCTCTATTAATATCTTACCCGGAATAACACGTTCAGGAGAATGTGCTACATATAAGTCCTCATAAGGATTCAAATCAGCGCCTTCTAGTATGGGCATCATTAACTTTTCTACCGTACCTGGTGGTGACGTAGATTCTAATATAACCATGTCGTTTTTCTTAAGGAATGGTACAATGCTTCTTGTTGCCGCTTCTACATAATCCATCATGGCTGTTTTATCTTCATTGATTGGCGTAGGCACCGCTATGATAAAAACATCCGCTTCTTCCGGTGTTGTCTTTGCTTTTAGCTTACCAAGGCTGACCACTTCATAAACCAAAGCATCCAAGAATGGTTCTTCAATAATGATTTTACCTGCATTCAGGTTATTAACAACCGCTTCATTAACGTCAACACCTATAACTTCATGTCCATTATTGGCAAACATAGCCGATGTTGGTAGTCCAATATATCCAAGTCCCAGTACACATATTTTTTTCTTCATAGCGCCTCCAGTTATTCTATTTTGATATTTATATATTAACTCAACTTTTCCACATAATTTCTAAGTTCTTGGTTAGCAAGCCAGCCTAATCCACTTCAGATGAAAAAATAACTAAAAGTTAAGTTATTAACAAAACTACATACCTATAATACCATAACGTCTTATATTTTCAAAGTGGTTGATGGGTTCTATGACCGATAATTTTCGCCGGTACACCTCCGATAATGGCATAGTTGTCGACGTCTTTGGTAACGACCGCACCGGCACCCACAACCGCACCTTGACCGATCCTAACACCCGGTAAAATAATGGCTCTAGCACCAATCCAGACATCATCTTCAATGATAACTGCTCTTGGTGATGTTTCCCCGCTATCAATCATGGGTACACTTGTATTTTGTATATCATGATTCCTAGTATAGATGATGACATCCGGACCCATCATTACATATTTTCCTATGGTTAGGGGGCCCTGAATACGAGCATTAAGGCCAATGCCTGAACGATCACCTATGGATATGCCTGCGCCTTTTCCAAAAAACACGTTCTTCTCGATATTCACATCTTGTCCTACCCGGTCAAAAATTCTCTTAACCAGAAAAGCTCTGATCTTTTTGGCACCAAATGTTAGATACCCGTCCGATGCGGGCATTCTTTTCCCAATCAAATAGTAAAGTACCAAGCACAAATGCTTCATAGTCACCCACCCTTTAAGAATTCTTTAATATTTTCAAGCTCACCTAATATATACAACAGTATAAAATAAATGAGACCGCCGGATATTATACCTATGATGGTACTCATATTACTATAGCCCATCCAAACGATAACACCTTTAACCACAATACCCATCATAAAGGCCGATAGTACAATCTTTAATATGGCCTTCCTTTCGATGTAAAAGGGAATGGCTTTGTTTCTAAATACATAACTCAGCATAAAATAGATAATATAGGCAAATAATGTGGTATATGCTGCAAAGATGTAGCCATATTTACCGACAAATAGAATGTTGAGTACCATGTTAAACAAAGCGGCAATGAAACAATTTCGTAATATATTGACCGTGCTACCTTTAAGTTCCCAGCCTTTGTTAACGTATTCTGTAAGTCCCAGAAAAAACATACCAAAGGCAATGATGCCAATCACATGGCTACCACCGACATACTTGTAATCTAGGAACAATGTGGCCAAAGGTTTTGCAATTACAAAAAGCCCTACAGCAGCCGGCAAGGCAATGAGTATGTAATTCTTTGTGCCGTTTTTCAACAGTCGCGTTACCTTTTCTTCATCTTGCTCATTATAAGCTTTTATCAGATTCGGATAATAGCTTCTGTTCATACCAATCATAATCATGGTAAATATAGCTGCCGGCAAAGCGTAATTGGCACCATAGATGCCTACATAGGATTTATCAAAATAATAGGTGATCACATATCTGTCTGAAAAATTCAGTAAAGACATGGTAAGTGTAAGTCCAATTAATGGAAAGCCGTACCTTAAAAAAGTTGTTAATATCTCCGTAGAAACACTTTGGAGTCGAACTTTATGTCTTATGTCTAAGGCTCTCATGGCAACCAAACCTGTTGTTATGTCTATAATACCATGGGATAATAAAATAGCTAGAACAGTATCACCAACCATCTTATATATTAGAATCGTAAGTAAGAGTTTTCCCATGGAAGCTGTTAAGAGCAAAATAATATTTAGACCTCTTTTGTCCACAAACAATAAAAGACTTAATATATTTTGGTTAAAACTGTACCCGACAAGCACCATTAGAATCGCTAACATTAATGATAAATGCATTTGACCAAAAACACCGGGCAATAGGAAAGCCGAGATTACCATAACCAGTGATGCAAGGATGATTAATAAGGACCAAATAATAAAATAGGTTGAAAAAAAGTTTTCTCTCTCTTCCTGGTCACTATTAACATATTGGCCAATATACCTAATGGAAGCGTTGGCAATCCAACCAATAAGCAAAAGATGGACGATATTGATGTAAGGATTGATCAGCTGATATTCACCAAATATATCTGTAGAAAATAAGCCGGTGTATACCCGGAGGGTCAACAAGCCAACAATACCTTCAACTATCTTGACCGGTAAATAGCCAAATGATGAATTGTGTATCCTTTTACTTAGACTTAAAAATTTCATGCGTATGCTCCATCGGTTTTATTCGGTACTGATTGCTGTGTATAGATTCTCAATCTTATACTGCAACTCATTTTGATCCATATAAAAATTCAACATATAAAACTGGTTGTTAATATTTAAGGATCTCCCTTGTGCATTATACCACAATCCGTTCATGTCTACATACCGAATTCCTTCAAGATAATTAACACCAAATGTATAACCGTTGGCATTGATATAGAAAATATTCTTGCCTGTCTTTTCCTTATAGTCTCTTAGTATACTATGAATCAGCTCTGCTTCTCTTTTGTCTGTAAAGTTACCGGTTTTGACCGGGCTGTTATTACCGATTATGATAATATGTTTTTGATCTGTATTTGAAAGCTCTGCTTCTAATTTTTTGATTTGGGCGCCGTCTGTTTTGTATAAGGAATTCTTAGATGTTGACAAATGGATGACCTTAACTTCAGGATAATCACTTACTTTATATTGATCTTGCCAGACTTCCGTCTTACTTTTTAATTGACTTTGATCCACATTTGAAAACCCTGAATAGATTGCCAAGTCACTTTGATTCATAACCTCATAGGTTTTTGCCATTACAACTTCATCTAGTAATGTGTTGCGTCCGCTTGTGGTTCCAAATACAGAAACGTTAAATTTTCCGTCAGTGGGTCTGTTTTCCTGTAAAGGATCATTTAGACTATTAATGTCATAACCTTCCAAGTGACTTGTTTCAAAAGGTATGCTTTTTTCAAGCATATCATAATAGAGCGTGCCTTGAATGTCTGCTTTGGCATTGACACTGGCAACATAGAGTCTTTCTATTGTGATAGGATAAGAAACCTCTGCCGGTAAAGTTGCCGTCAACTTCTTCCAGCCTGTAAAATCAATAGCATTGGTGAAGGTGATGAGATGGGATACATTCTTACTGTCTACAATCTTTCCTCTAAACATAAGCCCGCTATTGTCGCCATATAATTGAAGAGAAAGACTGTTCGCCTTAGACGGGATTATAAGAGGATTAGTATCAAACACCGTGTAAACGGCCTGTGTCGTTTCAGCCTTCTTGAAGCTGTAATCTACCTTAACCGAGGTTTTCTGTGAAGGGTCTACAAGCTGGGTCTTATCAAGTACACTTTGTCCTGTAGCTGTTTCCGGATAAAACATGGTCGTTGGTACAAGGTTCTCAAAATCTGTTACCAAGGCCTTTTGTTCGCCGACGATAATATAACCGGTTACTTCAATACCCTTTAGACCAATGGTTACTTTTGTTGTACCTACTTTCTGACCTGCCTTAAATACCCCACCTTCAAACTGACCAAGACTTGGATCTTCTACAGTATATGTCGCTTGCTTAATATCAATAGCGGTCTTATAACCATCTCTGTCAGTCGCTAGAAGACTGAACTGTCCCGTACCATTTTGAGGTATCTGTAACACCTTATGGCCAAGAGCAAGTCCAATATAACCATCTATAGCGTTGATGGTTGTGGATGCTGATTTACCCTTATACTCTGCAAAAACCCTTCCTTTACCGGAAATAGTCGGTACATAAGTCATACCGCTCCAATTACCACGTAAGCCATCTACTGAAAAACTTACATTGCTATGATCTATATTTACAGGATTGTAATATTCATCATAACCTACAACCGTAAAAGTAATGGGTTGGTTAATCATGGTTCTGTTCTTATTCGGCACTAGAACAATATTCTCTATGTTACCCACCGGTGCTGTCGTCACAAAGCCCAAGGCATTAACCACTTTACGTTCAGTACCATCTGAAGGTTTACTCACAAGGTTTGACGTAAACGCACCAAGTGGCCGTGCTACCATACTTGAAGATCCACCACCATCATAGTGAATGGCGTTGTAGGCACCATATTCCAATAAATATTTTCCCAATTCCGAGTGGGTGGTTCCTATGCTTTGTCCACGCCCATCTACCACCATAGCTATTAAATAGTCTTGATTCTGGGTTATACCAACTGCGGTTCTAGGACTATTGGTGTTTTTGGATAATATCGTACCTTTTTCAACGATAGACCCGTTTTCAATAATCTTACCACCACCACTTAGAATCATCTTGATGGGATTATCTGCTAGACTATTGGCAATATTGAGTGTTACCTTCTCACCAATCTTAAAGGTCTCAAAATAAATTTCATACAAACCTTTGTACATGGATATAATATAACCATTTTCCGGTATGGCCACGTTTTCCATTGGCATTTTGTGATCAACAATCACACCATCTACCACTACCATCTTATAGGAGTTATTGATACGAAGACTTTCGGCCGTTGTTTTAATTGTTTTTTGATCAAAAATAACCGGTTTTACTTGAACATTAATTTTGTTGATGCCATACAGGTCCATTACTATACCTGCTGAATTTTTCAGGCGTATATCGCCACTAAAAAAATCAAGGAAAATGGATTCTTCTGTTTGTATTAGAGATGCCACCCCCTTATCATAATGATTATAAAGATTCTGAAGCACCACATAGCCATCTTTATATTCCGCACCAATGATGTCAGAAGGATTCTCCTTCGTATTAAAAAAAGATGCGTTAATGCCAGCTACATTTTTAGCAGATTGGTTAACCATCGAGGAGACTGTGAGTTTTTCTCCAAAAATATTTGTCGATCTTAAGATATCAAGATCCACATAAGGGTTATTTAGATCCATCTTTAAGACATGGATATCCACCCATCCTCGACTGGTGAGCTTGGCTTTTTTTTCATAGGTGAGACCACTGGTCACTTGCTTCTGTGTGGTTTTTTCATAGTAAGTTGTGTCATTTGCTTCAACCGCCATTGTTAGGGGTTGTATCGTTAGGGCACCTGCTAACAAAAAGGACATGGCGCCTCTCATAAAGTGCTTTTTATTCATCTTCTCTTACCTCTTCTTCGTCTTGACATTTTAATCCTCAGGTGGTTAAAGAATCAAAATTAGGTTTTGATGCAATACCTTCCTATAGATCAAGTATCGATTTATTCTAACATACTTATATCTTGTTTTATATGTTTTTTCAATAACAATTCGGTTAAAAATGTTAGCAAAATTTTCTATAATAAACATGTCCTTCACCGACATAAAACCTTCTCACAATGATGTCAGTTTCCTTTTCCACCATAATTTGGTATAATAAAGAATAAAGAGGCTGTGCCTCGGTTTGCTTGCAAATTATTCACGGCAGGAAAGTTCCTCAACGCTTTCAGCTATGTTTCAAAGCTGAAAGCTATAATAGGAGTTTCCTAGAGTATGGAGAAAAGCGGTTTAACCGCGATATGCCGAAGGCATATTTCGTACTACGATAAGAAGTTTCCTCAACGCATCATGTCAATCTTCAAGACATAATGCTAATTTGAGCACTTTCTTAGAGTAAAGGAATAAAGAGGCTGTGCCTCGGTTTGCTTGCAAATTATTCACGGCTGGAAAGTTCCTCAACGCTTTCAGCTATGTTTCAAAGCTGAAAGCTATAATAGGAATTTCCTAAAGTATGGAGAAAAGTGGTTTAACCCCGTTATGCCGAAGGAGTCTAGATGACCGATTATACACGTAAACGAATAAGTGTGAACCAAATCAAAATACACATGGAATTAGCCGAAAATGTCATTGCTCCAAATGGTATGCTGTTAATCCCTAAGGATACAAGCATCACCGAGAAGCATATCTTTCGTATGAACCTTTATCAGATTCTAAGTGTTGTTATTAAGGAATATAGCCCAATTATAGATGCTACTGAGACCCTTACCGTGCAAGAACGCCAAGATTATAACAAAGAGCATCCAGGTTCTGACCAAGAATCCATCGTTGCCTACGAGCCAAAAAGTATCAACTACCAGAATTTCAAGGAAACTTTTGTTCAAGTAGAATCATCTGTAAAAAATGAGCTCTTGGCCATCAGTGATGGAAAAAGTATTGATCCTGAACGGTTAATCAAAAGCACCGAAACCTTAATGGGCTCTTTAAGACTTAAAAGTGAACTTTTTAATTATATGAATCATTTAAGGTCCGATATAGGACATACTTATGTCCATTCCCTGAATGTTTCCATGCTTTGTAATATATTCGGACACTGGCTCAAAATGCCTTCCGATGAGATTGAGGATTTGACTTTAGCCGGTTTGGTTCATGATATTGGCAAGACCCAGATTGATCAAGCCATCCTAAATAAGCCAGGACGACTGAGTGAAGAAGAATTTATTACCGTCAAACAACATGCTCTCTTAGGTTATAACCTTCTGAAAGATCAGGATATCCCTGAAAGAGTTAAGCAAGGTGTCCTCATGCATCATGAACGTAACGACGGTAGCGGCTATCCTTTTGGTCTTAAGGGTGATTCTATATCAGACTTTGGTAAGATACTGGCCATACTAGATACCTATGATGCTATGACATCAAATCGGACCTATCACCAAAAATTCTCACCTTTTAAAGTCATACAGATGTTTGAACAGGAATCTTATGGCTTTTTAGATGCGCGGTTTTTATATATCTTCCTTGAAAATATTGCCCACAATTATTTAGGCGAGAGTGTACGGCTTTCAGATCAACGAAAAGGTAAGATTATCTTCATACATAATACATCACCTTCGAAGCCTATTGTACAAGTCAATCAAGAAATCATCGACCTTATGACTTCACCCCACCTAGCCATCGAAGAAATCTTATAAATAAAATTATTTGTAATTTATTTGATTTAGGTATTGTTTTATAGAAATACATATATTATAATTAGGTTGTGGATGGATTTTGTTCTCCCTTCTTATTGGAACAAGATTCGTACCCACTATATAACCCCTTATTAATTATTTATACTCCCCTCATCAAAATAACCACATTCTTTAATGTGGTTATTTTACTGTCCATCGCCACTTTTTGAATGACTTTGGAATGAAAATCTGTTAAAATAGGGACAGAATGCTAGAGAATGTAAAAAGGAGCCTGCTTATGTTATGGCCTGATCAAAAACCCTATTATAGCCTAAACGCATATTATCATCAGCTGTTTGGTCAGAAGACATACAAGATTGCTTTGGATATTGGCTTGACTTGTCCCAACAGAGACGGTACTTTGGATGATAGAGGCTGTATTTTTTGCTCTGGTTCCGGTTCCGGTGATTTTGCAACACCTTCAGCTTCAACCCTTGAAAGGCAACTGGAAAAAGCCAAAAATTTGTTATTAAAGAAATACGAAGGACATCATTTTATCGCTTATTTCCAGTCTTTTACCAATACCTATGGTCCCATAGACTATATAAGGGCTACTTATAGAAGCATCATCCAAAGACCAGACATTGTAGGTCTTTCTATTGCGACGCGACCGGATTGTTTGTCAAAAGAGATTCTTGACTTATTGGAAGAATTAAATCAAATTAAACCTGTATGGGTAGAGCTAGGACTACAAAGTATTCACGAAAAGACCTCAAGTTTCATTAGAAGGTGCTATCCCTTGGAAGTATATGATCATGCCGTCCAAAGTCTGCATGCTATTAATATAAAAGTTGTGGTCCACTTGATTGCCGGACTCCCAACAGAAACAGATGCGCAATTTTTAGAAAGTGTAGCATATGTTCATCAATCTAAAGTCCACGGCATAAAAATTCAACTTCTCCAAATCCTTAGAAATACGGACTTGGGGCGTTTATATGAGGAAAAACCTTTTAGAGTATTGTCCCTTGATACTTATGCTAACTTAATTGTCACCGCCATTGCTAATATAAGTCCCAACATGGTTATTCATCGAATTACCGGTGATGCACCAAAAGAGGATTTGATTGCCCCCTTATGGAGCCTAAACAAGCGTGGTGTTCTGAATAAAATTCATCAATGTTTTAAGGATAGAGATTTATGGCAAGGAAAATTAATAGAAAACAACGAAAGAAGGTATGAACATGACCGGTAACGATTATGAGCTAAGTCTAAACAAACTTATGATCTTGTTCCTAATTGAAAAAGCAGGATTACCCCTATCTAATACCCAACTCTCTGATTTTTTATTGGTTTCTGACTATACGGATTACTTTTCCCTTCAGACTTATATCGGACAGATGATGGATGCTAGACTCCTTAAATCCTCTAAGATATCCAGCCATACGATCTATGATATCACAGATGCCGGTTGCGAGACCTTAGAGTACTTCAAAAACCATATACCCGAAAGCATCAAGGATGATATGATTATATATCTTAAAAATAATAAATATGATATTAAGTCCAAATTTGATGTTGTAGCCGACTACATACCTGAAAAAAATGGTGATTTTTATGTCAATTGTATTGCCAAAGAAGATAATAAGAATCTTATAGAGATTAATCTAAGGGTAACTGAAAAAGAGGAAGCATTAAAGATATGTGATGCTTGGGAAAGTAAAAGCCATGAGATCTATAAACAGCTCTTATACAGTCTGCTTCAATAGACTTTATACTATCGTTAAAATCGATATAAAGAAAATATAAAGAAGATACAAAAAACAGATTCAATCGAATCTGTTTTTTGTTGTTTAGCCTTATTCTTCGTCTACATCAATTTCTTTTTCTTCATTTTGTTCCTGGACATACGCGAGCCATTGATCAATTTCATCCCAAATAGCTTCTGCACCTTGCTTGGTCATGGATGAAAAGGGAATAATCTGATCGATGCTGTGTAACGCTAATGCTTGTTTTATAATTTTTAAGTGCTTAATAATCTGAGACCTATTTAATTTATCTGCTTTGGTTGCTACGACCAAAGGTTCAAAACCTGCAGTCCTTATGTAGTCCATCATGATACGATCATTTTCATTTGGAGTATGACGTATATCCACCAATAAGACAATCATACCAAGAGGTACTCTTCTATTGAGATAATACTCAATCATTTTACCCCATTGTTCTCTAGAAGCTCTAGCAACTTTTGCATAACCATATCCAGGTAAATCCACAAAATAAAGCTGTTCTTCTATATTATAGAAATTAATGGTCTGTGTTTTACCCGGCTGTCCTGAGGTACGTGCCAATGCCTTACGATTAATGAGCGCATTGATAAGGGATGATTTACCTACATTGGATCTGCCTGCAAACGCTACTTCCGGATAATCCGTTTCGGGAAACTGTTCAAACTTGACGCCAACCGCTTCTAATCTGACATTATTTACTTGCATCTTTTGTCTCCTTAATCAACGCTTCTTTCAGAACCTCGTCCATATTACGTACATATATAATGGTTAGTCCCGTCAGAATCTCTTCACTGATTTTCTCTATGTCCCTTTTGTTATCAATCGGTATCAATACTTTTTCAATGCCTGCTCTTTTTGCTGCCAACAGTTTTTCTTTCAAACCACCTATAGGTAATACGCGCCCTCTTAATGTGATTTCTCCTGTCATAGCAACCTTATTGTGGACCTTAATTCCTGACAGGGCTGAGATGATAGCTGTAGCCAAGGTAATCCCTGCTGATGGACCATCTTTTGGAACAGCACCTTGTGGGATATGAATATGGATATCCTTATTGGTATAAAACACCTTATCAATGTTATGACTGCCTGATATGGATCTTGTATAACTGATGGCTGCTCTGGCAGATTCCTTCATGACATCACCAATCTGTCCAGTAATCTCGAACTTACCGGTGCCGGGCATGACATTCACTTCAATGGACAGGGTGTCCCCGCCGACTTCTGTCCAAGCCAAACCTCTAACAACGCCAATTTGTGGCTCATCACAACGCTTATCATAGTGAAACAAAGTAATTCCTAGATATTTTTTTATATTTTTTTCCGTGATTTGAACCCGTTTCTTCTCACCGATAACAATTTCTTTAGCTACTTTTCGACATATCTCACCGATTTTTCGTTCTAGATTTCGAACACCGGCTTCCTTCGTGTAACTATTAATCATCTCCATTAGCGCTTTATCACTAAACTTTAACTGACTGGCGGATAAGCCATGTTTATCCAGTTGTTTTTTTATCAAATGCGATTTTGCTATATGTACCTTTTCATTGACCGTGTAACTATGTACCTCTATGATCTCAAGACGGTCCATTAATGGCCTCGGTATGGTCCTTAGGGTATTTGCTGTACCAATAAACAATACATCGGATAAATCAACATTCATCTCAACATAATGGTCTCTAAACTTATCGTTTTGCTCACCATCTAAGACTTCAAGCAATGCTGCTGATGGGTTGCCGCGCATATCGGAGCTCATTTTGTCCATCTCATCTAGCAAAATCAATGGATTGCTGGTCTTTGCCTGTTTCAAAGCATTCACAATACGTCCCGGCATAGCACCTATGTAAGTTTTTCTATGTCCCCTAATATCTGCTTCATCTCTCACACCACCTAGAGATATTCTGGCGTAGTGGCGGTTAAGTGCTCTTGCAACAGACTTTGCTATGGAAGTCTTACCGGTTCCGGGAGGACCTACCAGACATATGATGGGACTATCGGTTTTTTGGGCTATTTTTCTAACCGCCAAATGCTCAATGATTCTTTCTTTAACTTTTTCCAGACCGTAGTGGTCTTCATCCAAGATATCTCTAGCACCTTCGATGTCCGTACTTTCTATAGTTTTTTCATTCCAGGGCATCTCTAAGATGCATTCAATGTAGCTTCGAATAACAGAACCTTCTGCTGATGATGCTGACATACGCTTTAATCTTTTTAATTCCTTATAAAGCCTTTCTTTAATCTCCTCTGAAGCATTAAGGTTGTCGACTGCTTCCATATATTCCGAGACTTCATCTTCAATTTCTTGTTGATCACCAAGTTCTGTTTGAATGACTTTAAGTTGTTCCCTCAAGAAATATTCTTTTTGATTCTGATCGATTTTTTGTTTTACCTGATTATTAATGTTATTTTTTAATTTCATGATTTCCACTTCAGCATTTAACATGGAAATGGCCAATTTGAATCTGGACTTGACCTCAATTTCGCCTAATATACTTTGTTTATTGGATAAGGATGTCATTAGATTGAAGGCAATATTATCCGTCATTTCACCAATATATTTGATTCTTCGTATGTTATTCAAGGTTTCTTTGGAAAAATTTGGATTGACCTTTTCATAATCATGAATAGATTCAAAAGCGATGCGTCGCATTGCCTCTTCTTCTTCTGTACTAATGGGTACTTCCAATAACTCTATTTTTTCAATATTGGCTTCCAAATAAGATGTCTGGTCCGTAAAGTTAACAATTCGGCCACGGCTAATGCCTTCCACTAAGACACGCACAATTTTATTCGGTAGCTTAATCAATTGTTTTATTTTTGTAATGGTGCCATCCTTGTACATGTCTTCCACAATGCCCGGTTCTTCCACATGGGCTTGCTTCTGAGCAACCAAGAATATCATCTGACCTTCTAACATGGCCTGATCCAATGCTTTTACCGATTTATCTCGCTTCACATCAAAATGCATGATTGTGTTAGGAAAAAGGTTAATACCTCTTAAAGGCAAAACCGGCAATATAATAGCATGTTCTGTCATATATAAACCTCCTTTGATGGTGTATTTAGGTTGATTCTGGTAACCTATAACCCTCTGATAACTCTATTCTTGCTGATTATTCAACGCCATAAGTTCTCAAAATAGCAATAAGGGAGCTTAACAGCAGCCCCCTTAAATACTATTCTCTATGCTGTTTCGTTTTCACTTTTACGTTTGCTTCTTGGTTTGGGTAGTGCCGGATCTTTTTTAATCGTTGCTACATTCTCATTCACTACAACCTGAGGATAACTTTTATTTTCAACCGTTTCCTTTGTTATAATGCATTTTTCTATCTTTTCATTGGATGGAATCTCATACATAATCTCCATCATCAACTCTTCTAGTATAGCTCTTAGTCCACGAGCACCTGTCTTACGTTTGACTGCCAGACCTGCAATAGCAACCAATGCCTCTTCTTCAAACTCCAGTTCAACATCGTCTAACATAAAAAGACTCTCATATTGTTTGACCAAAGCATTTTTGGGCTGCGTCAAAATCTGGACCAATACCTCTTCTGTTAAGTTTGATAGGGTAACACTTACGGGTACACGACCGACAAACTCAGGAATTAAGCCGAATTTCAATAAATCTTGTGGCAGTAGTTTTTCAAGTATTGCACCTACTTGCACATCTCTTTTACTGACGATATCCGCTCCAAAGCCCATGGATTTTGTTCCGACTCTTTGCTCTATCACCTTTTCCAGGCCATCAAAAGCACCTGCGCATATAAAAAGAATATTGGTTGTATCGATTTGAATGAATTCCTGATGAGGATGCTTTCGACCACCTTGTGGCGGAACAGATGCTACTGTACCCTCTAGGATTTTTAGTAAAGCCTGTTGGACACCTTCACCACTAACATCTCTGGTAATGGATGGGTTCTCGGACTTACGTGCGATCTTATCAATCTCGTCTATATATATGATACCTTGCTCTGCTTTTTCAATGTCAAAATCTGCCGCTTGAATCAAACGCAATAGAATATTTTCTACATCTTCTCCAACATAGCCTGCTTCCGTTAAAGATGTTGCATCCGCTATTGCAAAAGGTACGTTTAACATACGGGCCAGTGTTTGGGCCAACAAAGTTTTACCGGATCCTGTTGGGCCAACCATTAAAATATTGCTTTTTTGTAGCTCAACGTCTTCTGAAACATAATTGCTACGGATTCTCTTATAGTGGTTATAAACCGCAACCGCCAAAGTTTTCTTAGCTTTTTCCTGTCCGATTACATAACCGTCTAGGAATGTCTTGATTTCTATTGGCTTTGGTACATTAGCCAATTCAACCTCTTCTTTAAAATCCTGGAACTCTTCTTCCACAATATCTGCACATAGCTCTATGCATTCATCACATATGTAGACATTTGGTCCTGCAATTAATTTTCTTACTTGATCTTGAGTTTTATGACAAAAAGAACATCTAAGTTGCTTCTTATCATCAAATTTGTTAGCCATTTGTCCACCTACTTTCAGTTATCGCTTTTCGATAACTTTATCAACCAGACCATAAGCAACTGCTTGTTCCGCTGTCATAAAGTTATCTCTTTCTGTGTCTTTTTCAATGACCTCAAGGGGTTGTCCAGTTCGCTCACTTAAGATCTTGTTCAATGATTCACGCATAGCAATAATCCGTTCTGCATGAATCTTAATGTCCGTAGCTTGTCCTTGAGTACCGCCAAGAGGTTGATGAATCATAACTTCTGCATTTGGCAGAACAAATCTTTTACCTTTTGCACCGCCGGCGAGTAAAAACGCGCCCATACTTGCAGCCATACCCACGCATATCGTCGATACATCTGGCTTAATCAACTGCATGGTATCATAAATCGCCATACCTGCTGTTATGGAACCTCCGGGACTGTTGATGTAAAGATGAATGTCTTTATCAGGGTCCTCGGCCTCTAGAAACAACATCTGTGCTACCACTAAGCTAGCTGTTGTATTGTTCACTTCTTCAGCTAGAAAAATTATACGGTCTTTTAATAATCTTGAGAAGATATCGTAGGTACGTTCTCCTCGACTTGTTTGCTCTACTACATAGGGTACTAAACTCATATTACCATCCTCCTTTTTCGGAATTGGCATTGCCTTAATCTATATCCAAATTGTCTTATTACACTTCTTTAGATGCTTCCACGACAAGGTCAAGGGCCTTTTGATTTAACATGTCTTGGCGAATAGAGTCTTTTTCTTCATCACCAATAGTTTCCTTAAGCACTGCAAGATCCATGTTGTATTGTTCTGCCATAGCAACCAGTTCCGCCTCAACAGCTTCATCCGTTACTTCAAGGTTTTCAGCTTTAGCGATTGCTTCAAGTACCAATCTCACCTTGATTTTTTCAATGGCTTGACCTTTCATTTGCTCTTTTAATGTATTCATATTTTGACCTGTTACTCTGAAATAGTCTTCAATCTTCATACCTTGTGTTTGAAGTCTTTGTGAAAATTCATAGGTCATATTTTCTGCTTCTAGGTCAACCATAGGTTCAGGCATGTCCATTGTCGCATTCTCAATAATCGCTTTGAGCAGATTGCTTTGAGCTTCTTGCTTGCTTGCTGCTTCTTTCTTATCAAGAATATGTTTTGCAACATCTTCTTTGTATTCTGCTAGAGTATCAAATTCTGACACATCTTTGGCAAACTCATCATCAAGAACCGGCATTTCTTTTGCCTTAATCTCATGTACCGTTACCGTAAACATTGCAGGTTTACCTCTTAGGGCTTCTGACTGATAGTCTTCTGGGAAAGTAACGTTAACTTCAAAAGTCTCACCAATATTTTTTCCGATGATTTGTTCTTCAAAAGTATCAATAAATGAGCCTGAACCAATGACTAGGCTGAAGTTCTCTGCCTTACCACCGGCAAAAGCTTCACCATCAACAAAACCTTCAAAATCAATGACAACATGGTCATCCATCTCTACCGGTCTACCGACAACGCCGACCATCCTTGAATTTTTCTCTAGGACACTCTTTAGTTCTGCTTCAATATCTTCGTCTGTAACTTCTACTGTGGTTTTTTCCACTTCAAGACCTTTATAATCTCCAAGGGTCACTTCCGGTTTTACAGCAACTTTTGCTGTAAAGATGAAGTTTTTTCCGGGTTCGATTTGTTCAACATCTACTTCAGGTCTTGACATGACTTCAAGTCCGGTATCTTCTACCGCTTGATCATAAGCATCAGGAATAATACCATTGGCTGCATCTTCATAAAATACATTGGCACCATAAACTTTTTCTATTAATTTACGTGGTGCTCGACCTTTTCTAAAACCTTGAATAGTAATCTTACCTCTATTCTTCAAGTAGGCTGCTTGTAAACTTTTTTCAAACTCATTTGCATCCACTTCGATTACAAGTTTCACCATACTGTTTTCTAATTTTTCCACTTTTGTGTTCATTGATTTGTTCCTCCTTGATTAACTTCTATTCTTATTTAATTATGGTTAAAGTGTCAAATCTATATGTTGTAGGTTGGTTTAGAAAAACCTAATATTAACGCTTTAACCAATTATCTATTTCAAATCAGCCTTAGGCTGCATTTTTGAATCTGGGCATAATGACCCAAGTTTAACCATTAAATCATTATAACACAGTAGAATTTAGAATACTATACTTAATTTAGCGGTTATAAATAGGATAAATAAAAAATCTGTATGACCGATAAGGCTACAGATTCTTTATTCGTTATGCCAGTATTAGTTTTTTTTGAAGCGCCACTACCTCCGCCTCATCCAAATACCACTTAAGAATCTCCAAGCCAAAGGCCATGGCTACACCTGCACCTTTTGCCGTAATAATGTTACCATCCATAACAACTTCATTGCCACTTATTTTTGCACCTTTCAAATGGGCTTCATTACCAGGATAAGCAATTGCTTCCTTACCTGTTAGTAAACCAAGGTCGCCAAGTATGCTAGGTGCTGCACATATGGCTGCCAGTTTCTTGCCTGACGAATAAAAAGTAGGCAGAAGCGCCATTAAGCTTTCATGTTTACTCAGATTCTCTGTGCCCGGCATACCACCTGGTAGTATAAGTACCTCATATTCTGAATAATCCACTTCATAAAAAAGTCGATCGCATTTAAGGGTAATATCATGGGCACCTGTAACATCCAAATTACCGGAAACAGATATTAAGTCAAGTGTCATACCACCTCTTCTTAAAACATCTATGGTACTTACCGCTTCAATCTCTTCAAATCCGGTCGCTAAAAATATTGCCATTTTTGTCATAAAATACCTCCGTAATAATCTAATAAGTCAACATGCTTTTTACCAGATTATGGTTTATAATATAAGATAATCCTAATATCGATTTACATAACCCTAGTTTATCATAAAAGAAAGGTTTTTAGAATGGAAATAGAAAGAAAATTCATTGTATCCTCTTTACCCGGCTCACTGGCCTCTTATCCCAAAAAAGAAATTCTTCAAGGTTATGTTAGTACCAGCCCCGTCATTCGTATACGCAAATCCAATGAAGACTATTTCTTAACGTGTAAAGGTAAGGGACTGCTTGCTCGGGAAGAATTCGAGATCTCCATAACCGCCTTGGAATTTGAACATCTGTCTTCTAAGTTGGATTATTATTTGATTCATAAAACCAGATACCTCATCCCTTTTGGTGATTTCACCATTGAGCTTGATGTCTTTAAAGATCGGCTTGAGGGTCTTATCATGGCTGAGGTGGAATTCCCATCCTTAGAGGCTGCACATGATTTTGATGCACCGGACTGGTTTGAAGAAGAAGTCACCGAAGACGGCCGATATCAAAATAATGCCCTGTGTCGGTTAAATACTTTTAATGAGCTGGAGTAACAAAAAAAGAATCTACTCAGTAGATTCTTTTTTTGTAATGCGGATGAAGGGAGTCGAACCCCCACGCCGTAAAGCGCTAGATCCTAAGTCTAGTGCGTCTGCCAATTCCGCCACATCCGCTTGTGTTATTGCAAGCAGCAACAAGTTACTGCAAGCATTAACGATGAGTCACCCGGGGTTCGAACCCGAGACAACTGGATTAAAAGTCCAGTGCTCTACCAGCTGAGCTAGTGACCCGTAGTACTGTGTTCCTTATTTCTGCCATAAGACCGCTGCTAAATTGACCTTATGGAAACTGGGTAGGAAGGATTCGAACCTTCGCATACAGGAGTCAAAGTCCAGTGCCTTACCGCTTGGCGACTACCCAATAATATTTTAAGGGTGGATAATGGGACTCGAACCCACAACAACCAGAACCACAATCTGGCGCTCTACCATTGAACTATACCCACCATATGATCATCTTAAGTTACCTTAAGAATCATTAACGTGCCAGCAGGGATTCGAACCCCGGACACCCGCCTTAGAAGGGCGATGCTCTATCCAGCTGAGCTACTGGCACAAGTTATACTTTGGTGTGCTATAAATCAAATTCTGCTATTACATCTGATACCTACAACCACCCATACAGCAAGCTCATTTCATGATGAAGCGGGTAGGGGGAATCGAACCCCCGTAACCAGCTTGGAAGGCTGGAGTTTTACCATTAAACTACACCCGCAAAATGATAACTATCATTTACACTAATGGTGTCGCATAAAAATCGGGGTGACAGGATTCGAACCTGCGGCCTCTTGAACCCAAATCAAGCGCTCTAGCCAAGCTGAGCCACACCCCGTTTTTCAAAGGCTTTTATTTCAAACGTGCAAGATGTATTATACAGAGTAAACAAAACTTTGTCAACACTTTTGGAAGGTTTTTTTTATAATTCGTTTTCTTTTTCTAAACCCCTATAAAATCAAGGTTTTTAAGAGATTTTTCAAGAAATTCTAGCGATGTTGGTATGAATTTTTCCATCCTCATCAATATTCAGAACACCAAAACTGGCCACCCCGTCTCTTGGTGAACTGATGCTACCGGGATTTAGAATTAAGCATTTGCCTTCATATTCTTCATGAGCCATATGGGTATGTCCATATAAAATTATATCATAATTTTCTTTCTTTGCTAACGCTTTTAGCATATTCGTACCATGTTTGACATAATAATGATGCCCATGGGTAAGTAAAATCTTTTTCCCTTGTATAAACACAACTTTCTCAGTAGGGACATTGATTTCTCCCCAATCACAGTTGCCGGCCACATAATCAATGGGTATGTCAAAAAGACTCTCAATGTCATGAGCGTCTCGCACTAAGTCTCCCAAATGGAAAATTCTATCAAAACGATGATCACCTTCCATAAGGTCCATAACATGCTTTATTCTTTTATGGGTATCGCTTATAACAAGTATTCTCATGGCTGTACCTCGAAATAAGCCTTAAGAGCATCCTTCATGCGTCTTAAAGCTTGCCCCCTATGACTGATTGCATTTTTCTTCTCGGCCGTCATTTCGGCTGTTGTACACCCTTCTTCAGGTACATAGAAAATAGGATCATATCCAAATCCACCAATGCCTTTGGCTTCATCGGCAATGTAACC
This sequence comes from Petrocella atlantisensis, assembly GCF_900538275.1. Classification (GTDB taxonomy): domain Bacteria; phylum Bacillota; class Clostridia; order Lachnospirales; family Vallitaleaceae; genus Petrocella; species Petrocella atlantisensis. Next base: position 1,492,181 of record NZ_LR130778.1, read on the forward strand.
TTCTATGGTGCCTCTTACATGTCTTACCTCGCCATCCGGAAAAGCTGCTGCTATTACACATACAAAGCGTGCCGAGCGTTCTTTTTCTTTGGCGTTTTTCAATCGATCCAAGATCATCTGATTCTTAATATCATAGGTTGTTGTTTCGCCACCAAAGCGAGCCGAATAAATACCCGGCTCCCCATTCATATAATCCACTTCAAGACCTGAATCATCCGCCAATACAATATCGCCGGTTTTTTCTGCAATTTCTTTCGCTTTTTTAATGGCATTTTCTTCGAAAGTATGTCCATCTTCTACCACATCAATATCAATGCCGGCTTCCTCCATAGAAACCACCTTGTAGGGTAGGTCTGACAAAATCTCTTTGATTTCTATCATTTTGTGTTGATTTTTTGTCGCAAAAATAATCTGTTTTTTCATGATGTTCTCCTTAGTTAATCCCGTTGATACGAATAAAAAACCCCTCACCTTATTGTAGATTCTACAACTGGGTGACGGGTTATGACTTTTTACTACTCGACTGTCGTAAGGTAGGTCTCCAATTTTTCAATGGATTCTTCCTCGTCCGGTCCTTCCGCGGTAAGAAGAATACTTTCACCCTCAAGAATGCCAAGTGACATCATACCCATAATACTTTTGGCATTCACTTTTTTGTTCTGCATGGATACGTAAATGCTGCTTTGAAATTGGCTAGCCACTTGTACAAACAAAGCAACCGGTCTTGCCTCAAGCCCTGATGCTATTTTAACCATTACTTTTTTCTCAGTCATGAAATTCCTCCCTTGTGCTCTTTAGCTTTTCAGCAATTTGACTTATTTTTCGCAAACGGTGATTCACACCTGATTTGCCTACTGTCGGATCTAATAATTGTCCTAATTCTGTAAGACTGGCATCTGAATGCTCAATCCTAAGCCTTGCTATTGATTCTAAGTTTTCCGGCAATGTCCCGAGACCGATGGTTTGATCAATATAACTTATATCCTGCAACTGTTTTACAGCGGCAGATACCGTCTTATTAATGTTTGCAGTCTCACAATTAACAATGCGGTTGACATTGTTGCGCATTTCTTTTAGAATTCTAAGGTTCTCAAGCTCCATCAATGCCACATGGGCTTCCATGATGTTTAGCAAATCCACAATCTGATTGCCTTCTTTTAAGTATAACACATAATACTTCTTTCTTAAGACGATCTTTGCATCCATTTCAAAAGTATTCACCAAACGCATAAGCTCAATTGTGTGCTTCTCTTCTTGACTTACAAACTCAAGGTGATATGTTTTTTCCGGATCACTAATGGACCCACTGGCTAAAAAAGCACCTCTAATATAAGCGCGTTTACAGCATGTTGTTTGCACAATCAATGGACTGATATGTCGATTCACCTTGCCGTCAACAAGCAACCTTGTAACTTTCAAAATCGTTAGAGCTTCTTCACTGTCCATAACATAGATATGATAGATTCTATGCTTCTTCAGATAAATATTTTTCTTGATGGATATCTCAACTTTTATATTAAATGTTTTCTTTAATAAAGTAAAGCATTTTCTTGCTACCGCCGCATTTTCCGTCTGTATTTTAAGGCTAATGACTTCACCTTTTTCATTTTCTTTGATTTTTCCGCATACATTGATGATGGCTGCAATTTCTGCAATCCTACAATGTCTGGCCTCACCGATATGCCTAGCCAGTTCGTCTTTCACCTTTGATGAAAATGACATACCTTCACCTCTTTTATTTTATTGGCTTTAACCAATCGACATAATTGTTTGTGCCAATAGTCTTGAATCATGTCGAACATAGCCTGTTTCTTCATTTAGAGCGATCATTGGAACCGCAATCAACCTATTGTCATCAATCAAGGGTAGTACCAACTCTGCCCCATCTTGATTGTAATGTTCGATGACCATAGCTTCCGGCCAACCGTCATTGGCGATGATTTTATCAATCATACCAACACCTATATATTGTTCAATGATATTAACATGTTCAAGTAGGGTAAAGCCCTCTGTTTCTCCGGGCTGTGTCATAATGTTGCCAACATAGACAATCTTACCTTTAGCATCTCTTAGGGCATCACATACACCCTCTACCAATAAGTTAGGAATAATAGAGGTATAGAGACTTCCTGGGCCTAGAATAATAATATCAGCTTCTTCAATCTTTTCTAAAACATTCTTATATACTTTAGGTTGGCTTGGCATAAGCTTCATCTCTTTGATATATTTTTTATGACTTTTGTTGGCGGATACAATCTCACACTCACCAACGATCTCGCTTTCATCATCATAAATGGCTTTTAGCTGAACATCTTCTGTCGTAACGGGCAATACCTGTCCCCTAACACGCAGTACCTCATGGGCTTTTTCAATGGCAGCACCAAAATTTCCATACAAGTCAACAAGGCCTACAATCAATAAATTGCCTAAATTATAACCCTTAAGAGAACCTTCTGAAAAACGATGCGCAAACAAAGCCTCCAACATTGGTTCTGCTTCAGCAAGTGCCAATAAACAGTTACGCAAATCTCCAGGAGGCAATATTTTCATTTCTTTTCTAAGATTGCCGGAGTGACCACCATTATCAGATACTGTAACAATGGCTGTTAGGTCTTTTGTATAGGCTTTCAAGCCTCTAAGCATCGTGGATAGTCCAGTACCGCCACCAATGCATACTATTTTTTTATTTTCCATGGGTCTACCTACTACTTCCCTATAAGGGCATCCTTATCAATATCTCTATGGTGACAATGTACACTATAATTATAGCTCTCTAATTTCCTTGCCAAGACATCCGTTAAGGTGACGGACCTATGTTTGCCACCTGTGCATCCTATACTGATGACCAACTGGTTTTTTCCTTCTTTAATATAATTGGGTATGAGAAACGCCAACATATCATCCAGTTTATCTATAAACATAGTCGACACATCCCACTGCATCACATAGTCTTGAACCACCTTATCTTTTCCAGTAAAACCTCTGAGTTCTGATTTGTAATAAGGATTCGGTATAAAGCGGACGTCAAAAACCAAATCTGAATCCGATGGAATCCCGTGTTTGAATCCAAATGAAAGGACAGTAATAATGAGGTTTTTATAACTTTGCTCATCATTGAGGGCTTTGTGGAGCTCAAATCTGAGTTCTCTTGTTAAGAGGTTGGTCGTGTCAATAATGATCTTTGCTTGATTTTTAACAGGTTCAAGAAGCGCCCTTTCTTCTAAGATGGCGTCTTCAATGCGTCCGTCCTCCACCAAGGGATGCTTTCTTCTGGTTTCCTTGAATCTTTTGATTAATATGTCATTGCTTGATTCCAGAAAAATAATATCCATTGTCACGCCTTGGTTCTTCAACTGCGCCAGTTCACTGAAAAGGATTTCAAAATGCATACCACTACGAACGTCAACACCAAGCGCTATCTTTTTCAGCCCTGAATCCGGACTAAAACAAACATCTGCAAATTTCCCGATTAAGGCCGGTGGTAGATTATCGACACAAAAATACCCGGCATCTTCTAGAAATTTTAAGGTTGTACTTTTTCCGGCACCTGACATACCTGTCACAATTACAAATTGCATCCTGATTCCTCCCTTCAATTACGACTAAAAATCACCAATAATTTTAACTTCCGGTTCTAAGTCAACATCAAACTTCGATTTGACTTCATGTTGGATGTACTCAATAAGGTCTAACACGTCTTTGCAAGTCGCCTGCCCTTCATTGACGACAAAGCCACAGTGTTTTATAGAAACCCTTGCATCGCCTATACGATAGCCGGATAGGCCTGCATCCATAATCAGCTTTCCAGCATAATAGCCTTCCGGTCGCTTGAAAGTACTTCCTGCACTTGGCAATTCAATGGGTTGTTTGTCTTTTCTTCTCTGCCCCAAATCTTGCATAAGGGCCTTGATTTCTTTTTTATCCCCTTGTTCAAAAACCAAAGTTGCAGACAATACAATGTCTTCGTGAATCTGAAGACTACTATGTCGATAACCCAGATCCAGAGCTTCTTTATTTAATGTTCTGACTTCACCCTTTCTTGTAAGGGTCCCTGCTTCTATAATAGCATCTTTTATTTCTCCACCATAAGCGCCAGCATTCATGTAAACTGCGCCACCTAACGTTCCGGGAATACCTGAAGCAAACTCAAACCCTTTAAGGCCAGCTCTATAAATATGCTTGGCGAGACTCGATAAAAGAATACCACCTTGGGCATACACCCGATTGCCTTCAATTCTATAGGCACTCATATTCTTACAAATCTGAATAATGACCCCTCGGTAACCTAAGTCGCTTACTAAAAGGTTGCTTCCGTTGCCCATTATATAATAGGGTATATCCAGTTCCATACACAGCCTAATCATGTCTTCTATATGTTCTATGGTTTTTGGTACAAATAACAAATCCGCCGGGCCACCAATCTTAAAAGATGTGTGGCGACTCATAGGTTCATTATAGAAAAATCCTGCACCATCAAACTGATTTTTATCGATACGTTCCTGCAACTTAATCATCTAACACCTCAATTGTTTCTATGTTACCACTTTTATCAAAATCATTATAACATGACCCTTCAAGTTAAGAAAGAAGAAAACCGCCTTTTCTCTAACAGAGAAAGGGCGGTTTGAAGGTTTAACTATAAAAGCTTATATTACTATCATTATTTTAAGCCGTCTTCGTTGATTTCCACTGGATAAATTTCTTTTAGAGCTTCAATCTCAGATCTGTACACTTCGGTTTGCTTTCTACCGATGAGTTCTTGTCTGACTTGGTTTTCAACTTCTTCAAAAGCTTTAACAGAAGCTTCAACACGTTCTTCAACCAACAACAAATGGTAACCGAATTGTGTTTTTACAGGATCCCCAACAAGACCGATTTCTTGTGTAAATGCCGCATCCTCAAATTCAGGAACCATACGTCCTCTTTCAAAAGTACCAAGATCTCCACCTCGTTCTTTTGATGGGCAAGTTGAGTATTTTCTTGCCGCTTCTTCAAAATCCATACCGGTGTCAATCTCATTCTTGACTTCCAAGATGTCCGCTTCATCCGTCATCAGGATATGCTTTGCTTTGGCTTTTGGTCCTTCTGAAAAATTATTCTTGTGTGCCTCATAATATGCTTCAACTTCAGATGGTTCTACCGTAATGGCATCTAGGCTTTTTTGAACAGCATATCTTTGTAACATGGCACGTTTGGTCTCTGCCATAATCTCAATGAACTTCTCTTCTTGATCAAAGCCATTTTCAACCGCTCTTTTATAGAACAACTCTCCTGCTACCATTTCATCCAATAATACTTTTCGACCTTCAAAACTAGAAAAATTCTGAGCATCTTGTTGAGGCAGATTTCTCATAATTGCAATCATATCTTCTTTTGTCAATTCTCTGTCGCCGACTTTGGCTAATACTATTTTTTCCATTCTATAATCTCCATTTCTATTGTTTTAGTAGTGACAACTCATTTCTTATCATACAGGATTGAGCCTTTTATTTCAAGGACTAATCTCTATGATTGAGCTTTACAAGACCCTGATGTATAATAATCTAAGACTCAACTTCATCTAAGGAGGAATTACGATGCAATGTCAATCTAGCCCTTTCGGTCACACAAAAGACGGTCAACAAGTCACGCTATACACTTTATCCAATGAAAAAGGTCACAATGTCAAAATTCTAAACTATGGAGGCATCATTAAGGAAATTAATGTTCCGGATGCTACCGGTCATATTAACAATGTGGTCTTAGGCTTTGACTCTGTAGAAGCTTATGAAGAGCATTCACCCCATTTTGGTTGCATCACCGGTAGAGTTGCAGGGCGTATCAGTCAAGCTTCTTTTAATCTTAATGATACCACTTATACATTAGAAAAAAATAACGGCAATCATTGTCTACACGGTGGCAGTCTTGCCCTTGACAAACAGATATGGTCCGTGACTGAAATTGTATCAAAGACCCAAGCTGAACTGGTATTGAGTTATCTCAGTTATGATATGGATCAAGGCTTTCCGGGGAATCTGGATGTAGTCGTGACCTATGTCTTTGATGAAGATAGCAACCTCACCATAAGGTATAAAGCAACAACCGATAAAGATACCATCCTCACCTTAACCAATCACAGCTACTTCAATCTATCGGCCAATCCGTCCACCACCATCTTGGACCATGTACTTACCCTTCCGGCAAAAGACTATGTCGCTGTGAATTCAGAAATTATACCAACAGGTATCTTACCCACCGCCTCAGGACCTTTTGACTTCAGTCAACCAAAAGCAATTGGTACTCACATACATGATGAAAATATCCAGCTAAAAAACGCCGGTGGCTATGATCATGCCTTTATCCTAGATTCAGATTCTGAAGCACCCATTATACTTACAGATCCAAAAACCGGACGTATACTTGAGATAGAAACCACAGAAGCTTGTGTCGTCTGTTATACCGGCAACTTCCTAACTTCCGAGCTCCCACTTCAAGGCGGCCAATCCACTCTAAAACATGGTGCAGTCTGTCTTGAGACCCAATACTATCCTGACGCGATCAATCAAGATTTCTTCCCCACCAAGATCCTAAGAGCCGATGAAATCTATCGTCAAAAAACTACCTACAGCTTTAAAGCCTAAAGAGCTGTTTAATTAATAAAGCAGCAAGCATTCATTTTTAGCCAAACCTTTAAAAATAAGGCGAAAAATGAAATGTTTGCTGCTTTTATTTATTTCACTATTGTCTTTATTTGTTTTTCAATTCAAAACCGACTATGAAGTTCCTGGAACTGGATGTATGTTTTAAGCAAGTCAGCATGGATGCTGACCGTCGACTTTTGGTGCATGGATGCACCAACTGGAGACCGTAAACATACAGACTGTGGAAGGGTTTTCATGGGACCCCTTGATATAAATCTACCTCAATTATGAAGTTCCTGGAACTCCCCTCACCTATAATCTAATCTCATCAAAACTGAGTGGCCCCTTCATAATCTTTTTCCGAATCGCCAAACGGCCTTGATCATCCGGAATGATGCTCCAATGAATCAGATAGAATTTCCTTCCTACCAACTCAATGCCAGTAATACCCCTTGGATGAACACAGCACCCCGTATTCAGATAGGTAGCATCTAATTGACCCGGTAACTTGGGACGATGGGTATGGCCGCAAAGAATGCCAATGTGGTTGATTCTAATCCATTTGGAAAAGGACTTTTCTATCTTGTGTCTCTTCACTCTATTTTTGGAAGGACTTGAGGGATTTCTAAGACCTACCATGTGCATATAACGCCAAAAAATTCTCATCAAAAATAATGAAATAATCCAACCTTGATCATTCATAAAATCACCTTGATGACCATGAACCACAAGTACTTCCTTATCTGTATGCCGATCTTTGAGCAACAAGCTCTCTTTGACATTAATACCCGGAAATAAAGGTGTCTTAATATCTAAGTATTCATCGTAGAAATAGGTCAGGTCATGTTTGGATATGTAGTCATGCCTAAAAGCCATATTATGATTACCAAAAAGATAATAGAGGCGTTTCTCATCAAAATACTTTTTTAGTAAACAAAAAACATCGCTGTGGGCTCTTCTTATGTGAGAGAATTTGCTATATTCCCACAATTCATCCCCATCACCAACTTCAATGTATGTGTATTCATTCTTAAAATAATAATCAAGGGCATGGTAATAGACATTTTGATTATGGGCAAATTCATCAGACATACTGTTATCACCACGATGTACATCACTAAAAAATATAATTCTTGTATCGTCATCCACTTCTATCGTATCTTGGTTGCGAATGGCTTTAAAATAACATTCTGTTAACCTTTTATGTCCAAACAAGTCATCACCTTCCTTACCTTCTTATTATAGCATATAAGCATTCTCAAATAATAGTAAATATATTATTAAAAGGGGTCCTAGGAACTTCATGGTCGATGTTGGCTTTCGGGGAACTAAAATCAACTTATATTCATAAAAAAGACAAGCGCTTAAGCGCTTGCCTTTTTTATCATACGTTACAAAGTGCAATTTTTAATTCTTCTTTTTGATAATAAAAACACCTATAGCAATAATGGCAATTGCAATAATCATGCCTGAGTCAAACCATATAAATAATTTACTCATCAAAATCAAAATACCTATGCCAATCATCAGGATGCCAAGCACCCTTCTTGTATCCTTACTGTCAAGATCGATGGTTGTTTCCATGTCAGTGTCCATATCTTCATCCATATCAACATCCACATATCCCACCGGTCGTTCCGGAATGATAATGGCACCGATAATATACCCGATAAAGGTGATGCCAAAACTTGGAAAAGCAAGTAAGACAACGATCAAACGTACAATGGTCACATCAATCTTAAAATATTCAGCGATTCCGCCACAGACACCGGCCAAAACTTTGTCTTTATTAGAACGGTATAATCTCTTATTCATAGCGCACCTCAACTTTCATTTCATCACTTATGCTATCTAATGAATTCATTATAGTACGCCAAGTCTAAAATCTCATGGTAAAAACATTAAAAGTCCATTAAAAAGAGATTCTTATTCCACAGTAACGCTCTTAGCTAAGTTTCTTGGTTTATCAATATCATGTCCCAAATTCTTTGCTATATAATAAGCAAACAATTGTTGTGGTATGTTTTCAAGCAATGGTACTAAGGACCAATGGGTTCTTGGTATATAGATAACATCTTCTGCAACTTGTTCCACTTCCTTATTACCTTCCATAGCAATCGCCATAATACTGGCACCTCTTGCTTTGACTTCTTTTATATTACTGACCGTTTTGTCAAAAAGACTTTCCTGACCAAGCAATCCCATAAGCAAAGAACCTTCTTCAATCAGAGCAATAGGTCCATGCTTCAGTTCCCCTGCTGGATATGGCTCTGCATGTAGGTATGCAATTTCTTTAATCTTAAGCGCACCTTCCATAGCAACGGCATAATCTAAACCTCGACCAATATAGAATACATTCTTCATATTCACATGCTTTTTCGCCATAGCTTCTATCAGGTTCGCATTTTCTAAGATATGCTCCACTTGGGATGGTAATTGGTACAATGCCGCCCTTAGCTCTCTAAATTCCTCTGTACTTAATTTTCCAAGTACTAAGGATATCTTCATGCTAATGAGATACATAGCGCATAACTGAGCCGAATATGCCTTGGTAGATGCCACTGCAATCTCCGGTCCTGCCCATGTATAGAGTACATCATCAGCTTCTCTTGAAATACTTGATCCAACGGCGTTAACAACACCCAAAACATGTGCACCTGCTTTTTTAGCCATTCTAAGCGCTGCTAGTGTATCCGCTGTTTCTCCGGATTGAGATACAACAATCATCAATGTATTTTCATCTAAGATTGGATCCTTGTATCTGAATTCCGAGGCTACCTCAGCTATAACAGGAATACGGGCATATTTCTCAATAAGCTCTTTTCCTATTAGGCCGGAATAATAGGCTGTTCCACAGGCAATCACATATATTCTCGTGATTTTCTCCAAAACCTCTTTTTCAAGATTGATGCCATCTAAGTAAACATCGTCTTGATCCATTGGCAACCTTGGTGTTAATGTGTCACGAATCACTTTTGGTTGCTCATATATTTCTTTTAACATAAAATGCTCATAACCTGCTTTTTCAGCTGCTTGAATATCCCATGTCACATTAAATATTTCTCTTTTGATGCGTTTTTGATCCATATCCATGATGACAATATCATCCTTAGTAACAACCGCTATTTCATAATCCTCAATAAAATATACTTTCCTAGTATGTCTTAAAATAGCCGGTACGTCAGAAGCAATAAAATTCTCCCCATCACCAATCCCAAGAACCAATGGGCTGTCTTTTCTTGTAGCGATAATCTTATCCGGTTCTTCTTCTGCCACCACTGCAAGGGCGAAAGAACCTTCTATTCTATGGAGTGCCGCGATAACCGCTTCTAAAAGATTGTTGTCTTCTTTGTAATATAGATCGATAAGCTGCACCGCAATCTCCGTATCTGTCTCGGAAATAAAGCGATAACCTTTTTCTATTAATTCTTCCTTAAGAGAAATATAATTTTCGATGATACCGTTATGAACAAGTGCAATGGTCCCGCTCTCATTCATATGAGGATGGGCGTTATGATCTGAGGGCTCGCCATGAGTTGCCCATCTTGTATGACCAATCCCTAGGACACCTTGCAGGTCTTCCACTTTTAATTTGTCTTCTAAGTTAATGAGTCTACCTTTTGACTTAACCATATTCAACTTGTGATCAAAAACTGCAATCCCTGATGAATCGTAACCTCTATATTCTAGTGTTCTTAATCCTTCAATTAAAATAGGGGATGCTTCCTGACTACCAATATATCCAACTATTCCACACATATTATGCCTCCTATCTTAAGCGTGACTCAATTAAGTCCGCCAGTTGTCGTGCTTCTTTTTCAAGTATCGTTTTATCTTTACCTTCAATCATAACCCTAACCAAAGGTTCTGTTCCGGACGGACGTATCAACACACGACCGTCTCCTTTGAACTTGTCTTCAACAAGCGCTATGGCTGCTTGAATCTCTTCATTATCTTTGTAAGCATATTTATTGACTTTGTTGACTTTAGCATTAATCAGCACCTGTGGTAAAACCTCCATACATGAAGCTAACTCTGATAAAGTTTTACCTGTTTCTTTGACGACTTCTAATAAATGAAGGGCTGTAAGTAGGCCATCTCCAGTTGTATTTTCGTCTAAAAATATAATATGTCCCGATTGTTCCCCGCCCAAATTATAATCATTGCGAATCATCTCTTCAAGTACATAACGGTCACCTACCGCTGTTTGTTTAATGGCTAGGCCATGTTTTTTGCCCATGATGAAAAAACCAAGATTACTCATCACCGTGGCAACTACTGTAGATTTTCTAAGTGTGCCTTGTTCTTTCATATATAGACCACAAATGGCCATAATCTGATCACCATCAACAACATTACCTTTTTCATCTACAGCCAAACATCGGTCAGCATCACCATCAAAAGCCAGACCTACATCTGCTTGAACCTGCTTTACATAAGATTGCAAGTCATCCATGTGTGTGGAACCACACTGCTTATTAATGTTTGTTCCATCCGGTTCGTTATGGATGATGATGACTTCTGCTCCCATCTGTCTTAGGGCTTCAGGCGCCGATACAAATGATGCACCGTTGGCACAATCAATAACAATACGCAGGCCTTCAAGATTTGTCTTTATTTGCCTTTTAGCAAACCTTATATAGTCGTAGATACACTCATTCCGCTGAATATGACGGCCAATATCGACCCCGGTCGGTAATACTATGTCTTTATTACCGTTTCTGACCAATGCTTCTATTTCTTCCTCGATGCTATCTGAAAGCTTATAGCCATCTCTGTTGAAAAACTTGATACCATTGTATTCCACCGGATTATGAGATGCGGATATAACTACACCTGCATCGGCACCATATTCTCTCGTCAAATAAGAAACTGCCGGTGTCGGCATAACGCCCATAGACATAGCATCTGCACCTACAGAACATATCCCTGCAATCATTGCAGAAGAGAGCATCTCTCCTGATAATCTCGTATCTCTTCCAATAAGAATGGTTGGTTTGTGTTTGTTTTCTTTTGTAAGCACATAAGCGCCGGCTTGACCGAGTAAATAAGCGAGTTCAACTGTTAATTCTTTGTTTGCGATGCCTCTGACACCGTCTGTTCCAAATAATTTCCCCATAGTATTATCTCCTCCTGTATTAAATCTTTTTCATTATACCATTCACGAATAGGCATCTCAATTGAATCCTAGGATTTTTAGTTAAAAAATGACAAGTGGTATAGACCACTTGTCATATTGGTATACTCTTTTAAATTAATTATCTGTTGTATCTTCCACTTGATCGGTGGTACTTATTTCTATTCTAACCGTAGGTGTGGCTGACATCCATTCGAAGTAATCCGGTACTTCAAACTCAACTTCTACGGTATGAACACCCGGTCCAAGGTCTTTTAGAAAAACTCTCGGTTGCAATTTTTCTACTTCAAGAATGGACAGTTCCTTCTCAATACCTCTAAGTCTTATGTTCAACGGCACTGTATCTAAGAATGTATATGTCAGGCCATCACCTAATTGGCGTACGGACAAGGATTCAAGATCAATACTATAGTCCTGATTCACCAAAGGTGCAACCTCAATGATGAGTTCTGTTAAAGCATCTGAATTATATACATTAATACCCGCCGGCAAGTACTGATTTAAGTTTATGCTATAAGATTCAGTTTCCTGATTAAATGTACTTAAATCAATGTTTGGTACAACAAGTTCTGTAAAGTTTTCAAGTACATCCGGTTCACCACGAACGATGATTTCTTTCATTTCCAATTCCATGGTAACCAGTCTAAAGGCTTCGTTTAATTCGCCTACAGTCTGAAAAACCACAGGCACAGTTTTGATTTTTTGGATTGGTACTTTGACTTGTATCTGATTATTGCTCACTTCCAAACCAAGTATTTCTCTACCGGCGGCATCTACGATTTGAGGTGTAACATAAACCGTAACATCATCATAAGCATTATCGATTCGAATGGGTACTCTAACCTCGGACACGCGAGCAAGTTGCGACTGAGGACCGGATATCTCAATCTGGTTTGGAATGATTACCGGATTGAGTCTAATATAATCGCTTTCAAGTTCACCGATATAAGTTACTTGTATGTCTTTTAAGGAATTGATAATCGGTTCTAAACTGATCTGCATATTGTTAGGCTTTTTTTCCAGAACATCTAACTGGTCATTCACCTCTATGATAATATCCACAGTATTGGTTATGGATACTTTTCCAAGGTCTGCATAAGCTTTAATATCAGAAAAAGTTAAACGATCAATAATGGATCTCTTACCTCCAAGTGTGATACTGATGTTCTCACCTTCCTTGTACTCTATGGCTTGATCTTGTGATGTGATGGCCAACTCATTTCTCTTCTCCACGACCACATTATTAAATGTCTTTCTAATATATGGGTCATCATAATTGACAACCACCAACCATAGTACAAAAGCTATTAATAAAGCTGCGACTTTCCACAACCAATTATTCTTGATTTTTTCGATCATTTTGACGTCTTCCTTTCCAAAGCTTTAGTGGCCTAAAGCCGACTTTTTTGGAGTTGTCTCCGCCAAGCTTATTCATCAAATATTCCTTATTCACATTACGTATAATATTACCGCCTGTGGCAAGGGATATAAAACCTGTTTCCTCTGATACAACAACGACCATACAGTCCGCCACTTCACTGATACCTACAGCAGCTCTGTGCCTTGTACCAAGTTCTTTGCTAAGACTCATATTGTCTGACAAGGGCAAATAACACGTAGCTGCTACAATTCGATCATCTCGTACAATCATCGCGCCATCATGTAGAGGGGTATTGTGCTCAAATATGTTAATAATCAATTGAGATGTAACCACCGCGTCAATGATAATACCGGATGTTTCATAATCATATAGTTTTACTTCTTTTTCAACTACGATTAATGCACCTGTCTTTGTTTTACTCATCTCTTCTACAGCCACAACAATCTCTTCTGCACTCTCGTGATTCATATGTAAACTTCTATCATGGTCTTCAGATAAGATTAAATCCGTAATAAAATTCCGACGTCCGAGTGACTCTAAGGCACGGCGAAGTTCCGGTTGAAATATAATTAAAAATGCAATGATACCAACATTAATGGTTTTAGATAGAATCCAAATAATAGTATTCAGCTCAAAAATAATAGCAATGGTCGCAATAACCAATATTACGAATACGCCTTTGAATAAAACCCATGCTCTTGTGCCTCTGACCCATTTGATCAGTTGATAGTTTACAAAAGCAATCATTAAGATCTCAATGATATCTTTGATTTGTATGGTCGGTATTTGATTTGTAATGTTGCCAAACCAACTGAAAAAATCGTTAAATGCGTTCACACGAGCACCTCGTTTATTATTTATTCTATGGTTTTAATCTCTCGTTTACTTTTTGATAATTTGATTTTGGGGATGGCTTTTACATAATAGTAATAATCTTCATCTTCAAACTGCTGTCGTTCCGTTTTTTGATAATCCAAAGTGAATCTAAAAAACTGCATGATGGATACAAGGATTACTGCAAGTACCGAACCCAACAATACACCTAATATTTGTACATCTGCGTTTAGAACCAAATTACCCATAATGAAACCAAAAATGTTGACAAGTCCGCCGACGCCAATGGCTATATATTGGGCAAAGTCCAACTCAAGACGTCCGACATAATAAGTTGTTAGTATAACAGCAATAAATACAACGATGGTTAATAAGATCGCTCTATTATCCATTACGATGTTCATCGTATATTTGTACATTTCTATAATCGTCGTGGGCATATCATATAAATCTGCGGATGTCATTTGAAGCAAACCGGGCAAGTTCATGCCAAGGTAATAAACAACAACCCCTACGCCAATAGGCACAATTGCAACCGGACCAAGAAAAAGTCCTGCAAACAAAGGCAAAAAGTACGCAAGTTTCATATACATCAATAAAGGTAGCAAAATAACCAAATAAGCTAGTTTGGGAAATAAACGCACAAACATCAAATAGATGATAATCGTTACGCCAAAGACAATAAAAGTTGCTTCAATGGATATAAAAAACATTCTTGCCCATAATGTTACCATGATTAATAGAACAAACCATGTTCCGGGTACAAACGCGACAATCGCTGCCATGGCCACTTTTATGTAAAACTTATCCAGTATTACGAACTTATTTTCCAAATCAAATCCAGACAAGTACCTGCCTAGCAGGGATAAAACGACCAAAGCAAGAATAAACTTGCTAAGTGGCACGATGATACGTTCAAACTTTCTATAATTTAGCATAATTATTTCTTTGATTTCAAGCAACATGGTCATAATGTGTCCTCCTCCAATGCTTACATCTTTCTCAATTCTTTGAGTGATTTCTGATACTCGCCGATTCTTTCTTTACTCTCTCGGTAACGCTTTTTGTAAATAATCGTTGCAACAATACCATAAATCACCATAAAAACAGCCCAGATGGTAAGATAACGCATACCAAGTTCAACAAAATCGTACTCAATAAAACGTTGCATATCCTCAAAAAATTTCATTCCGATATCCGCTAAAAAAAACAAGAACAAAGAGAATGACACACCGAGCAATATCAGGAAAGTCTTGTAGGCGATATAATCGCCTTTAAAGTATTCCATGATATTCAGGTCTTCTTTACCTTCTTTTCTTTCAAATGTAGCAAGCTTCATCATGAGTTTGACTTTTTCTTGGTCCATAAGTGGTCACCTCTTAATTCTATTCTTCTTGCTCTATTGGCAGTAAACCTGCTGCATTATATTTGACACCTGCATGCCACAGTATCCACTCTTCTAAACCTGCATCATAAGTGGCTTGAATCTGTTCTCTAATGGCTGCCGCATCATAAGTCTTATAATTACCCCTTCCAAGATAACTGGCTGTAAAAGCTTGTAACCAAGGTCTTACAACCGCCTTATGGTCACCTTCAGGAATTTGGGTTAATTTGTCTGCAGAATCCATCATAGATCCATGAATAATACGATAGGGGTATAAGTCTGAATGCTCGCCCTTTGGTGTATTATAGAAGCCAAATCCATAGTGGGATGGATAAATCATTGGACATATGACATCCACGACCTTTGACATTTCAACATAATCTTGCCCAATGGTTGCAGCGTCTTTTGAACTTGTAATCACCGTTCCAAAAACATCCGCAGAAACCTTAACACCGTAAGGTTTAAGCTCTTCCTTTGCATACTCTAAGAATTCCAATATGACTTCTTCCCTTGTCTGTAGAACATCTTTTCCCTGGAAATCTGCTTCAGCAAGCGTACTGGTCGCTTCGAAACGAATGTAATCAAACTGTATTTCTTTGAACCCAATCTTAGCAGCTTCCTTAGATACATCTATGATATATTTCCAAGTATCTTTGTTATAAGGGTCTAACCAAGGTGTATTCTTATATTTCCATAACGATCCATCTTTTTTCTTAATGGCGTATTCAGGTTTCCTTTCTGCCACGAATGGATCTTTAAAAGCAACAATTCTGGCAATCGGGTAAATGTCATGGCTGTAGAGACGTTCCATTAAAGCTTCTATATCTCTTATCGCATTGGTTTCTGCGCCTACTTCTTTAACCTCTTTCAAATCCATGTCATAAGAAATATGTCCGGAGTCGTTCTTAACATCAATAACAAAAGCATTGATTTCAGTTGTATCTGCCAGATGAATCAAATCATCCATCCATGAACCAATGCCTGCAGCATGCCCACTGACGTAGACACCTTTGACTGCCCTTGTTTCATTAATTTGTGTGGTGTCCGTTGACACGACCGACTCATAGGTAGCAAAATCATAAACAACATCCGATAAAACCGGTAACGATTCGTATTTTTTTAGATTTTCACTGGATGTTGGTGGTATGATTTTGTCTGTTTCCTCATCTTCATCAACAGATGCGCTGCAACCTTGAAGCATAAGCATCAACAGCGTAAAAAACAGAATCATTAGGATTCCATTTTTTTGCTGCAATTTATAATTATTAGATTTCCTTCTTAAATCATCCATTGTATTCTCCCATCGCATGGCTTACGTACAACATTATAACATATTAAAAATGGCATTTCGACCATTTTTTATTAACAATAGATTAAATATGAATCGAGGATTTCCCTTGTTCAGAGAAATCCTCATGGATCATAACTATTTGTTTTTCATGGTTGGAAATAATAAGACATCTCTTATGGAGTAAGAATTCGTAAGCAACATAATTAAACGATCAATACCGATTCCAAGTCCACCTGTTGGTGGCATGCCATATTCAAGAGCTGTTAAGAAATCTTCATCAATCTTGTTGGCCTCTTCATCCCCAGCTTCTCTTAGAGATTCCTGATATTCGAATCGACCTCTTTGATCTATAGGGTCATTCAGTTCAGAAAAAGCGTTTGCAAATTCTCTTTTTGTTATAAAAAGTTCAAACCTTTCTGTGTAAGCAGGATTTGATGGTTTGCGTTTTGCTAGTGGTGAAATCTCAACAGGATGATCCATAATGAAGGTTGGTTGAACCAAATGTTCTTCTACGAACGCTTCAAAGAAAGCATTGAGTATCTCACCTTTTTTAAAGTGTTTTTCAATGTGAACATCTTTTTCTTTGGCTAAAGCTCTTGCCGCTTCGTCGTCTAAAACTTCATCAAAGTCGAGACCTGTGTATTTTTTGACCGCCTCTAACATGGTTAATTTCTCAAAAGGTTTTTCAAGATCAATCAAAGTATCATCATATACTACTTTTGCTGTCCCGAGTACTTTTTGTGCTACTGTACGAATCAAGTTTTCAGTAAGTGTCATCATACCATAGTAGTCTGTATATGCTTGGTATAATTCAAGCAAAGTGAACTCAGGGTTATGTCGAACCGACAAACCTTCGTTTCTAAATACACGTCCCATTTCATATACCCGTTCAAAACCACCTACGATAAGACGCTTCAGATGCAACTCCAAGGAAATTCGAATATGTATATCCATATCTAGAGCATTATGATGCGTATTAAAGGGTCTGGCCGCTGCTCCACCTGGAATGGTGTGAAGCACTGGTGTTTCTACCTCTAGAAAGTCCATATCATCTAAGAAATATCGAATTTCTTTAATAATCTTTGATCGTTTGAAGAAAGTCTCTTTGACCTCCGGGTTAACAATTAAATCAATATACCTTTGGCGGTATCTGGTATCCGTATCCTTTAGGCCATGAAATTTTTCAGGTAAAACTTGTAAACTTTTCGAGAGTAAAAGTACCTCACCAGCCTTTATGGATATTTCTCCTTTTTGAGTCTTAAAAACTACCCCTTTAATACCGACGATATCACCAATATCATAGGTTTTAAAAGCTTCATAAGCATCATCACCGATGCCATCTTTACGTATATAAGCTTGAACCTGACCTTTACGGTCTTGAATATGACAAAAAGAAGCCTTACCCATGAGACGTTTGGTCATAATTCTTCCTGCAACGCTGATTTCTTGTCCTTCCAGAGCTTCAAAATCATCCGTAATATCTATACTATGATGGGTAACATCGTATTTTGTTATTTGAAAAGGATCGTTACCGGCTTCTTGTAAATCACTCAGCTTCCCTCTTCTTATTTTTACTAATTCATTTAAATCTTCTACTTGTGCGATTAGGTCATTTTCCATGATCGACACTCCTTTTCAACTATCAACACGTTCTATCTATGAATCTCTAGAACTTTGAACTTCAATAAACCAGCTGGGGTATCTACCTCAGCTATTTCGCCTACTTTTAGACCAATCAACGCTTCTCCAACAGGAGACTCATTTGATATTTTTCCATGTAATGGGTCAGCTTCTGTAGAACCAACTAAAGCATAGTCAATTTCTTCATCATATTCCATATCAAATAATCTAACTTTACAACCAATACCTATATAACTCAAATCAACTTCATCTTCGTCTATAACTTCTACATTCTTTAGAAGCTTCTCTATTTGTACAATACGTGTTTCAACTTCTGCTTGCTCTTCTTTCGCAGCATCGTACTCAGCATTCTCTGACAAATCCCCTTGTGCTCTTGCTTCTTTAATCTTCTGGGCAATGACTTTTCGTCTGTTGACTTTTAGCTCCTGTACTTCCGCTTCAAGTTCTTGTAAACCATGATAAGTCAATATTATTTTCTTCTCAGGCATTTTATGACACCCCTTCTATTTGTTATTCTAAGTTAGTAATCGGCCAAAAAAATGTTCTACATAAGCCCAAAACGTAGGTTTATCTAGATCACGTGTGAATTTTATACTAAGCCATCATACAATATATCCAAAGATTATAACTTAATATATCCTAGTTGTCAATTATCATATTGACATTCTACCCTTTAACTATCATTGCAACAAAATCTCACGAACCTTTGTATCAAATTCATGAATATCCACAATCTGATTCATCACCTGTCGAAGTCTTGTCCCATGCTTAAGACCCTTTGTGTACCACGCCACATGTTTGCGCATCTCTCTTAGAGCTATATAGGCGCCTTTGTCTTCTACCATCGTGTTTTTATGTCGCATCATCATTTCTATGATCATTTCGGTGTCCGGTCGTTTTGGTATCTGACCGGTCTTTAGATAATCATTGATTTCTCTAAAAATCCACGGATTCCCTTGAGCACCTCTTGCCACCATCACCCCATCACAACCCGTTTCTTCCAACATTCTTTTAGCATCAGTAGCATTAAATACATCACCGTTTCCGATTACAGGAATATCTACTGCTTCCTTTACAGCTCGAATAATCTCCCAATCTGCATGACCGCTGTAGTATTGCTCTCTTGTTCTCCCATGAACCGTTATTGCTGCTGCTCCACTTGCCTCAGCAATCTTTGCTACTAAGACTGCATTCACATGGTTTGCATCAAAGCCTTTTCTTATTTTTATCGTTACCGGCTTGGACACATGTTTTACCATTGCTGACACTATGTCGCCAATCAACTTAGGGTTTTTCATTAGTGCAGATCCTTCTCCATTATTTACCACTTTAGGTACCGGACAACCTAGGTTAATATCAAAAAGTGCGATACCCGAATGGTCTATCTTTTGAGCACTTTCTGCCATTATCTCCGGCTCTTTTCCAAAAAGTTGGATGCCTAACGTCTCTGTACCTGCACTTGTCACCAACATCTCTTTGGTTTTTTGATTATCATAAGAGATGGCTTTAGCACTGATCATCTCCGTATACACCAAACCTGCACCTTGTTCATAGCAAAGTACTCTAAATGGCCGGTCTGATACACCTGCTAAAGGTGCCAAAAAAATGTTGTTCTTTAGAATAAGCTGATCTATTTTCACTTTATTTTCCTCTATTACGGTCATATATGTGTTTCAGACCCTTGAAGGTTAAAATACTATCATATATATCAATCGCTTCAGTTTCGCCTTGCATAACCCTAGCGAGACCACCCGTTGCAACCACTTTCATATTTGGTAATTTAAGTTCTTCTTTCATTTTTTTTACAATGTATTCCACTTGACCGATATAACCATATACCAAACCTGCTTGCATACTGTCAATGGTATTTCTGGCCAATATAGAACTTGGTTTCTTGATTTCTATTTCCGGTAATTTTGCTGCCTTTTGCCACAAAGCATTGGCTGTTATCTTGATCCCAGGTGAAGTGACGGCCACTTCAAAAACACCTTTTTCAGAAATAAAATCATAAGTAGTGGCTGTTCCAAAATCAATGACGAGTAATGGACCACCATACTCATAAAAGCCACCGGCTGCATCCACAATACGATCTGCCCCCACTTCTCTTGGATCATCGGTGTGGATGGATATACCTGTCTTTATGCCCGGACCGACAATCATGGGTTCTAACCGGATATATTTTCTTACGCCATTATTCAACGAATACATAATGTTAGGTACTACTGACGATATGATGACACCATCTATATCTTTGACTTCAATCTTCTTTGAATTTAACAGCGCAAGAAGAAAAAGACCATACTCATCTGAGGTTCTTGGGGTTTTAGTGGTCATCCTAAAAGTACCAATCCATTCATTATTGCTATGGACCCCTATTGTAATATTTGTGTTACCAACATCCATGGCCAATAACATATACGATCCTCCTATTCGTTCTTTATAACGGCTCTTCAACGATCAAAAAACCATTTCTCTATAATCAGAATCAAGAGCTTATTCATATGTCTAAGCTCTTGATTCATATTTATTAATAGCTCAACTTTATATATCGTCATTAATATCTTACATAAGTCTCAGAAGTCTTACTGAGGGTTTATTAACGGTTTATTAAAGTTATTATGATTTATATTGCTTAAAATAAACAGAGCAAATCGCTGTTACGATGACAACTGAAACAATACCTTCCATTAATCCATTTGTACCTGCAACACCAACTGCCCACAAATAAGCTTTGGTTGATAAACCAGCTTCTAAAAGCATAGCTTCAATCTTACTACCATATATAAGACTAAGTGCACCAAGTACCAATATTGTATTGGTTAAACTCCCTACAAATGCGCCCACACCTATGGCTAAGGGTGCCAGTTTCGCCTTAAATAGTTTTAGTGCTAAAGCGTACGCATAATACGCAGCTACACCAATAAACATTCTCGGTAAAATGGAAATAATCGGGTTAATAAAAAACAGTGAAAAGGGTGATACCGGTCTAATGAGTGCATGAAAAAAGGATATAAGTCCAAATGCCAGTCCCATAATCAATCCTGCAACCGGTCCCAAAATAATCCCTGTAATGATTGTAGGAATATGTGTGATGGTTGCCTCAACCGTTCCCATAGGAATCGCGCCTAGCGGTGTAAAATCCAGTATCATAGTGATGGCAAGCATCAGGCTCAAAATCACCAGTTTTCTTGTGTCTTTTAGTGTCTTATTCACAAAATCGCCTCCTGTTCTCGTTCCCATACGGGATACAAGACATCATCCGTAGATGATTCGCATTAATTGTTTCATGTCTATTATAGCAGTATATTTTTCAAATGCAATGGTGAATTTCTTTACTTATTCTAGAGGTTCACCTAAATAGAAAACCTTGTAAAACATTTGAAGCCCTTCAAGAAGATCCTCCTGATCAACCATCATCTTCTTAATCTTCAGATGTGCGCCAATCTCATCATACAGAATATCTTCTTCATCACATTCCGTTCTAAAATGTAACAAACCATGCTCATCATATACCAAAGACAATAAACCACCAATTTCCATCGTAAATGAAACCAACATAATTTGAATACTTGTTTTAATACCTTCTGGTATTGCATCAAATTCACTGTTAAAATAGTATTTTCTGTCATAACTGCTCGCAGCAGCTAATATAACCTCTTCCATTGCTGAACCCTTTATACATAACCATTTATGCCTCTTATAGAAACGTCGCCGGCATATATGATTTCTGTATTCCCTTCCTTGTTTCTGACCATCAGGCCACCTTGATCTGTAACCTTGATGCCCGTTGCTTGTTTGGTTGCACCATGTTCAATGATTCTAAGTTCCTGATCCACATTAACACACATGCTGTTGTACTTATCTATCATAAAACTCAAATCCATAATTTTCAAGAATTTTTCATATAATGTCTCAAAATGATTTAAAAAAGTAGTTAAGATCTCCACTCGGTTCACTTCTCTTCCAAGTTCGATCTTCAGTGAGGTCGCTATAGCCTCTAAGGGTTCCTCAAAAAATGTCTGGTTCACATTAATGCCAATACCTACCACAACATGATTTATATAATCCGCTTCTGTACTCATCTCTGTTAGAATGCCACAAACTTTTTTTCCTGAAATGACAAGATCATTAGGCCACTTAATACCTACCTCAAGACCTGTTCTATCTTCAATAGCCATGGCTGCTGACATCCCTGCGATTAACGTTAGCATGGATGCAATCGTCGGTGCTATATCCGGAACCAAGACTAAAGATGCCCATATACCCTCATCTTTAACAGATGTCCAGTTCTTACCTCGCCTGCCTTTGCCTGCCGTTTGCTCTTTGGCTATGATCAAACCTTCATTCATGCTTTTGTTTACTTTCAGACGTTTAGCTTCAGAATTTGTCGAATCAACAGTTTCATATATTTTGATGGTCGTAAACCTTGACGCTTTACTTAAATGAAGTCGAATCGCTGTTTCAACCAAATTTGTTGTTTCTATCAATAGACGGTACCCTCGATTTGGTACGGCTTCTATCTCGTAGCCTTCATCTTTTAATTTGTGGATGGCTTTCCAAATAGCGGTTCGAGAGACACCTAATGTTTCACTTAAGCCTGCACCGGAAACATATTCTTTTGTGGTCATCAACACTTTTAGTATTTCATCTTTCATTTTCTACCTCATACGTCATTATTTTTTGACTGGTATAGAAAACAAGAGGCTAAATCAGCCTCTTGTTTTCTATAGTATTTATCGTGACAAAGTCACACTTCTTATCGCTTCGTTGGGTAAGTACTAAAGGTTTCAAGTATCGATTGATAAAGTGCCGATGCTGTGGTTTTTAGGAAAGTCTCATCCTTTAACTTGGCAACGTCATTGACATTGGTTAGGAATCCAACCTCAACCAGAACTGCCGGCATGATTGTATTCTTGAGCAGGTATAAGTTCTCTCTTTGTTTAAGACCTCTATCCTTCATGCCTGTATAAGCCACAATGTTTTTTTGGAATATCTGAGCTAACTTAGGAGAAGTTAACTTATCCTGTACGTTTGATGGGAAATACAGAGTCTCTGTACCATTTTCGCTGGCATTAAAAGCATTGTTGTGAATACTAATAAAGAAATCTGCACCTATCTCATTGGCAATATCACAACGATCCTGCAAAGATGGGAATGTATCTGTCAACCTCGTATAGTAGACTTTGACACTGGTATCCGCATCTAAAAGATTTTTGAGATACAGAAGCATTTTTAGGTTAACATCTTTTTCTTGTAAGCCATTGGCAACTGCACCCGGATCACGTCCGCCATGTCCTGCATCAATGACAACAATCTTATTATAAAGCTCTTTTGGTCTATAGGCCTTAATCTCAATCTTGTCGCCTACTTCTTCGACTCTATACTCATATATAAAATTCGACTTAATGGTAATTTGGGTCTGGTCCTTACTATTCTGGCTAATATTAATAGTTTCTATAAGACCGTCATGGACTTTGACAGAACCTTTTCCAAACACATTTCCATAATTTCCCGCTAATGTAATATGGAAAGTCTTGTTTCTATAGTCATTATCGTAAATGATACCGCTCATCTCTATAGGCACATCTACATGTTCTAATGCAATCACCGGTTTGGTTTCATTTTTATACTCTATATTCTCATAGGTAGGTTCCTTAAATTGAATCATGGTCTCTTCACCGGATGACTTTACCACTTCATAGTCGGCTTGACCATCCGTTTCCACAACAATACGTGTTTTTGTTTCCTCAAACTGGGCTGTTCGAATTTTCTCTACATATTGACCGGATGCTTGGCTTTCTTTGGTGCCGATTAAAGAGGTGGTATTTTCAAAATCAATAACCACCCGATCCGGATTGGAAAGTCGAAAAATATTCATATCCGGTGCAGCAACACCTTCAACACGTATATAATCACCTTGATCGTTTTGTCCTAGTAAAATATCGTGAATGATATTGTCCGAAGTCGCAACAACAAGTTCTGTACGATTTTTATTAAGAGATACATCCAATTTAATGGATTCATTCTTTAAGTCAAAGACAATACGTGTCGTATTCGGATTGGAACTGTATTGGCTGGATCTTATACTTGTTAAGATGGGGTTTGAGTCATATTTTGTTTCACTCTTCAAACCCGAAACGGACCTGGGTATGTCTATAACCAGTTTCCCCTCCCACAAGGTGTATTTTACCTCTGATATGGCCGAAGTTGCCTTAACCACAAATCTATTTTGGGTACCTGATGTATCATAAGCTATATCTGTAATCTTAGTCTCGGGATGGTTTTCGGATGTAAGCGCAATAGAATTATTGTTCGATGAAATGCTTTCCATCTGATCTTTTGTTGCCGACCATTGAACAGGTGTATTCCTTAATTCTGTTGGCAAAGTTTTGTTAGCGCCGTCTCCTGAAATGCCTTCTAGCTTATCTCCATCAAGGTCATCGCCTTCCGAATCCGGTTCTATTACCTCCGGTACCTCTGGTTCAATAGGCATGTCAACAACCAGATCAGCATTGGTCAGCATGGCGGTATAACTACTGTTATCCCAATCCACATCAAAACCCAACACTTCCGAAATGAATCTAATAGGTACCATTGTCTTGGGATGGTCCTTATTAAGATCTCGAATAAGTTTGGCCGGTACATCCAATTCATGGGGTTTTCCATTGACATAAGCTGTCTTATCGTTGATGGCTAGAACAATGAATTGATCCCGGTAAGTGATGTAAACCTCTTCTGTCTTACTGTTCCATTCCACCTTAGCACCAACAGCCTCAGATTCAAATATCTCCCTAACCGGCACCAATGTTCTATTGCCTATAATAACTGCCGGCATGTCACCGGTCTTAACCTCTTTTTCATTAATGACAACGGTAACCAACCTATTATCATATTTATGTACATTACGATCATATTCTAAATAAAGTTCATTGGCTTGATTGCCTGCAAAAACATTGACTTGAAATAAATTTATAATAAGTGCTACAAGCACCAATAGACTTAAGAATCGCTTCATCATATACTCTCCTTTGAGGTGGCAATCAGATTGAACCGTATAACAATGGTTATAGTTTTGCTTTGGCCATTATAGCCATTACTAAATTATAGCAAAGTTAATGGGATTAATAAAGACTTCAGACGTCATTTTAATCTAACCGTAATACTTGTTCAAAAAATATACACACTCAAATCAACTATTATGATCCAAAACAATCCTCGCCAAATATGGCTTTGTTGCTTTTGCTACGTAACCGATAAAGATACCAGCCACAATAGCGGCTACGACAAGAATAGGAAAGTATGTCATAGCAACATACGCACTTCCCGTTATTATGGAGACTATTATAATCTGTCCAATATTATGACATATTGCACCGATCACACTGATACCTACAATGCTCACTTTATCTTTGGGGAGACTGGACATAAGTAGCATACCGGTTGCACTTAATAGGCCACCTGCCATGCTATACCATAAACTCATCATGCTACCTATAAATATGGATGCCAATATCACTCTTAAAACAACGAGAAAATACACATCTTTAGGTCGATATAAATTAATGGCCAGTAATGTAACAACATTAGCTAAGCCTAACTTTATACCTGGAACGGCAAAGCTTAACGGTATAAATCTTTCAAAGTAACTAAGAACCAAAGCAATAGCTATTAGTAATCCAAGAATAATCATACGTCTGAGAGGTAATTTATTGTGAAACTGCATCAAATTCCACCTCCCCTTCACCTTGCACGAGAACATGAAAACGAAATGGTAAGCATACAATATTCTGATTAGGCCTAAAAATATCACTACTGTTTACACAGATTTGATCCGGGCAGGTTGCTTCAATGATACTTGCTTTATGATCATGGATTTCAAGTACATTCGTCCCATACTCCGTTTCATAAGTGAATATACCTTCTTTATCCATAGGTAAAACCTCAAGTAATTCACCATCCACATAGACTTCAACATTTAATTCATCCGTTTTTATGTTTTTTTGCCCGATTCCCATTACTAAATAGGCCAATAATGCAATCAATAGGCCGGCACCTATTATAATTAAGTCATTCTTCTTCATTATTTTTTTCCTTATCTGTAACTAAAGCCCGATTCATCCAATTAACTATCTTTTCATAAGTCTTCTCTCGATTTATTTCATTAAGTATTTCATGTCGCATGCCCGGCATCAATATAAGTTCATGATTAATGCCCAGGTTTCTATAGGTTGCACTAAGTTTTTTAACACCTTCACCCATGTTGCCAGCCGAATCTTCTTCACCTGAAATAAACAAGGCTTTGATTTTGGGGAAGCCTCGCATGAGCATACTGTTATTGGCTTCTAATGAACCTCTTGATAATGTCTCATAAAAACTTGGTGTATAATTATAGCCACATAAAGGATCTTCGCTATATGCCTTAACCGTATCGGGATCAGAACATATCCAGTCAAAAGGCGTCTTAGGATGATCCACTGTCTTATTGTGTATACCAACTGACAAGTAATTAAGCCAGTGATTGGGCTGATTGGGTTTTATATACTCAAAAAAACGGCTAAGTACAATACCTAGCTTACCTAATATCTTGGAAGTAATGGGCGAACCCATTATAATGGCCCCCATAAGTTTTGTTTGATGAGACTGAAGATAGCTTCTTAGAATAAGAGAACCCATACTGTGTCCTAACATGAACATGGGTTGATCCGAATAGGTCTTGTTATAAGCTCTTTGAACAATACCAACATCCTCAATAATAGCATCCCAAGAATCTGTTCTATCAAAAAAACCTGCCTCATGATGACCGATGCTGTATCCATGTTGGCGATGGTCATGGGCCCAAACAACAAATCCTTGTTCACAAAGATATTTTGCAAATGCGTCGTACCTTAGACAATGCTCAGCCATACCGTGTAGAATATGTAAACACCCCTTCACTTTACCTTCGGGTGTCCATTTTCTTACCAATATAGGGCTTTTTTTATACCCTTCTATGATGACTGTTTCATAATCCAAAACTACACCTCCTACAAACTATTTTCTTTCTCAAGATAAGATAAAACTCTATATCTAACATAAGTGTTCAATTCTTTATTCTCTAAAAATTGCATTTCACTCTTTCTAATGAAGCCGCCTGCCATTTCACCATGTCCGCCACCAACGCCTTGATGGTTCAAAATATATTGCACCAAATTATTGGCCTTGACACCACCTAGACCACTACGAATTGAGAACTTGATGCCGTCTTCTCTTTTGGCATAGGAGACTACGATTGCAACACCTTCAATAGTGTAAACCATGTCACTGATGGTTCCGAGTAAAGAATCATTACAATCTTCAATATGTATAAATCCAATATTACCATAGATTTCAATATTTTGTAAGGCTTTGGCATAAGCATAAATATCTGCCTTGCCGATTTCATTCATACGTAGATTTTTGATCATAGTAAAATCGGCGTACTTATAGAGCCAATAAAACATTTCTGCATCCGCGTTGTTATTATACCTGGTAAGGTTATCGGTATCTGTCATGATGCCATATACTAGAGCGGTTGCCGCTTCAAGTGATGGCTCCACGCCCATTTCCTGATAATAACCGGTGACCATAGAAGAGCATGCACCCATTTCAGTGCGAATATCTTCGTATTCATATTTAGCTTTCGTCATTTTATCATGATGATCGATGACACCAACCCGCTTAGCTTGCAAATCCGTCAAATTGGAATTACCACGTTGGGCATCTATGAATATAATGAAATCATCTTTTTCTATAGAAAAGCCTTCTTCTATACATTCAATCTTGATATTAAACATATCAACCATACGCTTGGAATTGACTTTTTCAATGCTATCACCATAGATAATCTTACTAGGAATACCAAATCGTTCAAGAAGCAAACCTAAAGCAAAGCTACTGGCTAATGCATCCGGATCTGGTATATTATGTGGTTGAATATATACCTTATTCTGTTTTTTTAGTACGTTTAATAAGATTTGAAATCTATTGGCCATAAAGAGTCCCTCATTGTTCTATGGTTAAGGTGTCAAAACGAGTCCGTCTAATTCTTTGTAAACGCTTTTAAGCATACATTACTCTCTAGCACTTTTTCAGTACTTTCCCAAGATAAGCCGTCAAAGCTCATGTAACCTCTACCATCTGATAAATCAACATCTTCAAGCCAAGCTACCTCTTTGTCATATTCAGCCGCTACCGGATACAAACTGTCCGGTGTCGTCACCTTGACGATAACAGCAAATGTACCTTCTACAGGAATCGGAGTATTAAACTTGATTGTATAGTAACCTGCATAATCGAACGCACCCCGCGTAATAAGTCTTTTCTTCGAGAAATCTGATTCCGTTTCAAATTTTTCTACAACGTAGACCTCATATTCAGTATCCATGTCCGTTGCATAAAAACTTACGGCTTCTAGTGTCTCCTTTTTATCTGTTGTATATACATTTGAAAAGAACGCAGTATCTTTTCCAAATCCGATTCTGCCAACCCATCCTAGCCAATCGCTTTGATAGATGTTGTCATAGTTGGTGCTTGGTTCTATCTTGGTATAAACAATATTTTCTTTGCCTATAAGAACGTCATCATAGGAGACATAAAAGTAACCTTTGTCACCAAATGTAGTGCCATAGCTATTGCGACAGATAAAGGCACCATTTCTTAAAGGTGGTGTGGTAAAGTTACTTGCACTATAAGTGTCATCCCATCCCACAATAACCACATCATGGTTAGGTAAGGACTGACCCTTATAATAAAATGCAAAAGTCTTTGGGTTGTAAGCATCACCAAGTTCCTGTTGTGCTATATCCCTTATATGAATGGATGTCTGCACACCACCATATTTCATAATCGCTCTTTTTATAGCTGAGTAGTCTTTGCTTGGTAATATAATAGCTTCTTGTACATGTGCTGCTGCTTTCAGGTTAGGATTACTTATTCCGTCACCATAAGGATCTTCCGATTCCAGTACAGGTCCTGACCATCTTGCCAAATAGGCAAGGGATATCTGAAAATCGCCACCTTCATTTTGAGTGAGATTATAACCATGATTGAGACTCATATGATCTTCTGAGAAATCAAACACCTGACCGGGCAGTAAGGATGATTCAATTGCACCTAAAGTTGCAAAGGCCCAACAGGCACCGATATCTAATTGGTCTTTGACCGGTGTAACTTTACCAATATTTCTAAGATCATAGACTTCCGGCAATCGACTGATGATTGGAGCAGCCTCATAGGTCACACTCACTCTTTTTTGGTTTTCAATCCATTCTACTTTTGACCCAAAAGCTTCCATGACAGCACGAATGGGAATATAAGTACGGTTATCGATAATAACCGCCTTGGTATCAATTTCAATGAGTTTTGTATTTCTAATAATATGATTTTTATCAATCGGTACGCGAACTTCAACACTGCCTTTTGTAGCCACTGCTACCTTGGTATTTTCTATCCATTGGACCTTAGCACCAAAAGCTTCTAGTACAGCTCTAAAGGGTATTAATGTTCGGTTGGCCTGATCTATGAAAGGCATACCGTAATCTGCATTAAAAACCACCTCTTGGTTGTTGAGGTAGACATCTAATGTGGATGCCATGACAGAACCTAACGGTACCCAATGGGTTACAGGACCACTGCCTATCATGACCAAAAGTAAAATAAAATATAATGTTCTTTTCATTAGCCATCAGCTCTTTCTATCTTGGGCGGACGTTTACCTAAATACTGATATAGATTGGTTTTTAACATCCCGTTATATAGCTTTCTCTTTTTTTGTGCCTTTTGTCCAAAATGTTTCTCAAAACCTTCAAATGAGGTCAAAATATAATAAGACCAGTCTTCCAAACTTGTAAAACTTTGACCCATGACCTTATATAACGCTTCCACTTCACTCGTGTTTGATAAACGTTCACCATAAGGTGGGTTTGTCACGATGACACCATATCTTCTTTTATGGGTTAAGTCTTTTACATCTCTTTCTTGAAAATGTATAAAGCCTTCTACGCCCGCATTCACTGCATTTTCCCTGGCTACTTTTAGAATATCACCATCTATATCAAATCCTTGAATGTTTAAAGAGGCATTGGGATCAAATTTCTTATTGGCTTCATCCACGGCCGCCATCCATAAGTCTTTAGGTACTAAATTTTTCCAACCTTCTGCAGCAAAACTACGGTTCAACCCCGGTGCCAGATTGGCGCCAATCATGGCTGCTTCAATGACCAAAGTTCCGGATCCGCAAAATGGATCTACAAATGCTCGATCCTTGTTCCAGACGGATAGAAGTATCAAAGCTGCAGCTAGTGTTTCTGATAGCGGTGCTTTTGATGTCATGATTCTGTAGCCTCTTTTATGTAGTGCTTCAAGTGAAGTGTCCAAGCATACACTTACCATATCTTTTTTGATAAATATACGTACCGGATAAGATGCACCGGATTCTTCAAACCAGGTTTCTTTATAAAATTGACCTAGGCGCTTAACCATTGCTTTTTTTACAATACTTTGAATATCTTTTGAACTAAACAATTCAGATTTTATGGAGGAGGCTTTCGAAACCCAAAACTTACCATCAAGAGGGATATATGTCTCCCAAGCTATGGCTTGGATCTTCTCAAAAAGTTCTTCAAATGTCTTTGCTTCAAAACGATCCACTTCAATCATGACCCGTTCCGCTGTCCTAAGCCATATGTTACTTCTACTAATAGCCAAGGCATCTCCTTCAAAGATAACTCTTCCATCTTCAACTTCCAAAACCTCATAACCCAAATCTTTTATCTCTTGTTTTAATACTGATTCCAGCCCAAACAAGCAAGGTGCTAATAATCTATACGACGACATTATGTTCTCCAATCTATTAGACAACCTGCACATATACGTCAAATCAACATATGTAAGGCTTAAGTCAACACTATCTATTTTATTATAAGGGAATCAAAATCCACTTACAACCGCATAAGGTTACAATTCTATTACCATTTTCTTAATTATAAATTCACATTTCATTTTCTCCAATAATCCTTCTTGTCAGAAAAAAGACTTGTTCTTTAATACCCCTTTGCCTATAATAGTAATAACGTCTGATTAGAAAGAGGTTTTTATGAAAAAGTACACTTGGATTGGTAAGGTTGGCAAAAGCCTCGTCCCATCTGAATTTTATGTTCAAATACTACAGGAGCCTTTAAGAAAGGCTTTGGGTTATATGATTCTATTCATATTATTACTTTCTCTTGTTGTCGGTGGCTATAATAGCTACAACCTCAAGGTGAGTTTTGACAAGACCATAGCGGCTTATGACGCTGGAATCATACCAAATTTCAGCTTGGTCGAAGGTAAACTGGAAGTAGAAGGTACTGAAATCTACCGAATCTTCTATTTTGATTTTCCTATTATAATTGATGGACAAGGTGTTTTAAATATTAATGACATGTTGGCCTATAAGAATGCACTAATATTAGCACCGGACCGTTTCATCATCATTCGAAATGGGATTCCGCCTATGGTAAATGGTTATGATGATTTTTATAACCCTTACGGATCCGATACTTCCTCAGCCATCATCAGAGAAGCCATGGTCATGAGTGCTCTACTTGCTATACCTGTTGGTATGGTCTTTCAATTTTTTATATCTTTGATGAATTTCTTGTTTAACAGTTTGTTCATCCTTATGATTGCCAACTTACTCAGAACCTTGCTGGGACTTGGTCTAAAAATCAAACAGCTTTATCACATGACCATTTATGCTATGACTTTCTCAGTTTTTTGGTCCCACTTCAAAATTATGCTCCCTACTACCATGCCCAGATTTCTAGATAATTTTGTTTACTATGTCATTCCGTCTCTAATCTTGGTCAATGTTTTTATACATATAAGAAAACGCACTTTGGATGAAATCGATAAAAATAAAAAAGATGACTAAACCTGCCCTATAATAGTAACCGTCTATATATCTTCTATCATATATATCGAAACCAAAATCATAAGACTTCCTAGAATTCCTGGAAATCTTAACTGGTTATCATCTAGAAACAGCTTATACAAGAGGTGAATGACCGGTATTAAGTTAATAAATAAGGTGGACATAACTGCGCCTACCCTTTTAAGTGCATAGATATATAGATAATAACCGATAACAATTGCAAATATCACTTGAAAAAGGATACTTGCCACAATTTTCAAGTCCATTAGTATCGTCGTCAGATCCTTAAGATTATATGCCAAAGTTTCTGTATTACCAATAAAAGACATCACTAAAACAATTGTGCCTGTAGTAACCTGAAGGGTTATGATCTCGCCTAGATTGTATTTTAAGGCCATCTTTTCATTGAACAAAGTATAAAAAACAAAACATAAGTTGGCAAGAAGCATCGCGCCTATTGCTTTAGGCATGAATATCATAGAACGTAGCATTGGGAAATAAATCAATACGACGCCAACAAGGGCAAAAAATACCCAGAAAATATTTCTGAATCTGGTCTTCTTCCCAATTAAGAGAGCAACTACTAAGGTCATAAGAGGTATACCACTCATATAAAAAAGAGCAACTTCCAGACCCATAGTCTCTAAAGCCATACTGATGTAAAAATAAAATCCCGCTATGCCAAATATACCACCCAAACCTATGGTTAAAAGCTTTTTGAAATCCGGTTTTATTTTTCTTTGTAGTAGAAAGTGTAGTGACCAAAGGACAAGCGTTGCTAAAAACAGAGAAAAGGTGCTGATGAATATCGGTTCTAAACCCAGCAAATTATTCTTTGTTAGATTATAAGCCATTACATTTATGATCACTAGGGCACTTAAGCCTAGATATGACTTAATATTCTTCATGAAGGTATCTTCCTTAATTTGTGACATTTCCTAAGTCCGTCCTAAATAAGGACATTAGACTATTTATTAGAATGTGGATTATGACGATAATTATTTGTGACCCATTTTCTATGGACTCAAAAGACAAGGAGGTCTTACATGCAGCCCGAACTCACTTTCATGTTCACTATTTTACTACTGTTTCTAGGTATTAACTTCTTAGCCAATAACACGTTACATAGTGCCATATTAAATGCCTTATTCTATAATGATACGATCTCTCGTACTATGATACGAATACTCGGCTTAGGGTTTATAACAAGTGCCCTATTGTTGGTGCTTGGTCTATCCACTTACACATTTTTTACTGTTAGCTTTGTTACCCTCGTCTTTATCTATCTTCTGATAAAAGGAAGATCTAAATCCGCTTTAGTCAAAGAACAAAGAAGAGCAGAAGTTATGCGTGCTTACAATCAAGAAATCATGAATAAGAAAAGACAGATTGAAGATATGCGTCGCGCTAAAGAAAAGGCCTTACTGATGGCCGAAAAGAAAAAGAAGCAAAAAAATGTTCAAGAAATCAAAGAAAAGCTTTGGGATGATGGTAGCATGACCAATAAAGAGCTCATTGACCGATTCCAAGAATAAGTTTCTAGTGGGATAAAAACTATATCGAATATATGCAAACAAAGGGACGTCAATGACGTCCCTTATTTACATCCTAACAGGCCCCTCTATAAAATAAGCATCTTAATGCTTATTTTATACTTCGTTTATCTTATAGAGCATTGCTGCTCCAATGATGCCTGCATCATTGCCAAGTTGTGCAATCTCAATCTTAGTTTTGAATGCTGCTTCACCACCGTAAATCTCATCTACAATTTTTTTCTTAAGGGGTACAATAAGGTTATCTCTTTGAGCAGAAACGCCACCACCTAAAACGATAATTTCAGGTTGGAAAATATTAATGACGTTTACAAGACCAACCGCTAAATGGCCAATATAGCTATCTATAACTTCTTGAGCCACTTTATCACCTTTTTGTGCTGCATCAAACGGAATTTTTGCATTCATTTTCTCAAGGTTGCCTTCTAATAAGGTATTCATTTCTGATTTTGGATTTTCTTTTGCGGCTCTTTTTGCATCTCTAATCAATCCTGTGGCTGAAGAATAGGCTTCCCAGCATCCTTTACGACCACAAGTACACGGTTCACCACCATACTGAATAACCATATGCCCCACTTCGGCTCCACCATACCAGCTTCCGCTGATGATTTTTCTATCAATAATAATCCCTGATCCAACACCTGTTCCCAAAGTTATAGCAACAAAATCCTTGTAAAGCTTTCCTGCGCCAGACTCGTATTCACCTAGTGCAGCGACGTTAGCATCATTTTCCACATATACCGGTACATTCAGATATTTTTGAAATTCCTGACGTATAGGTGCGTTGTCAAAGTGTAAGTTATTCGCATAAACGATTACACCATGAACAGGATCCGGGGTTCCCGGACTTCCAATACCCACTGAGTGAATATCCTCTTTCTTAAGCCCTTCTTCTGCCATTAACTTCATGCAAAGCCCCGCCATATCCTTAACAATAGCATCGTATTTTCTATCATTTAACGTTGGTGTTGAGCCTTTTCTTACAATCTCACCCGTCTCCGTTACAATGGCCACGGCTATGTTCGTTCCACCCAAATCTATTCCTATATTGTACATGTTGCCTCCTTATATGCTTTTAATGGTCATTGCATTTGTTTTATAATTTTTCGTTTTCTTCATCACGTTCTTGTGAACGGCGCAACAAATTGCCAGTCACACGGTTGTTCAGTTCTACCGCAGCATTATATCCCATTTTCTTCTGTCTATGATTAATCGCTGCACTTTCAACAATGATTGCCAGATTCCGTCCGGGTCGAATGGGAATGGTATGACTGACAACTTTGTTACCCAATATCTCATCATATTCCTCTTCCAATCCTAGGCGATCGTATTCCTTTTGTCTGTCCCATTCTGTCAAATTAATAATCAAATCAATGGTTTGGCTTTCCTTAACCGATTCAACACCAAACAAAGTTTTGCAATCCACAATACCTATGCCTCGAACTTCAATGAAGTGTCTTATAATATCCGGTGAAGTGCCAAGTAAGGTATCGTCCGATACTTTTTTGATCTCAACCACATCATCGGCTACCAATCGGTGACCTCTCTTAATGAGTTCAAGAGCCGCTTCACTTTTTCCGATACCACTTTCACCTTTAATTAATATACCTTCACCATATACGTCCACCAACACACCATGGATGGATATACTCGGTGCCAGTTCCACTTTCAAATATCTGGTAAGTTCTGATAGGAAATAAGATGTGGATAATTTGGTCTGTAGAAGGGGTACACCATGACGCTTTGCAATTGCAATCATATCTTCATCCGGCTCAAGGGACCGCGCTAATATTAGACAGGGTATCTTAGAACCAAAAAGTCTCTCAAATGTTTCAAGTTTTAAATAAGGTGCCATATTTTCAATAAAAGTATACTCCACTTTTCCGATAATCTGAGCACGATCGGCATCAAAATAATCGTAAAAACCGGCCAGTTGAAGCGCTGGTCTGTTCACATCCGATTGGGATATTTCATGACTGGCTATATCGACTTCCGGTGTTAAATTGGTTAGTTTCATTTTTATGATGATATCCGATAGCTTTACAGAATACATGTTTTTCCTCCATGTTATGGTTAAGGCCTTAAGCCGAAGTTTTTACTTATATAGAGTATCATAAATAAACCTTTATTGCACTAGACATTTTTAATGCTTCTCATCTTAATTATCTTCTATATCGTCACTTTGACCATGAAAGAACTCATAAACCTTAAGAGCAACCTTTTTATTCATTGATGGCGCTTGGCTGAGTTCCTCTACACTCGCTTCCTGTATGTGGGCAACGGATTTGAAGTGTAAGATAAGTGCTTTTCTTCTTGATGGCCCTATGCCTTCTATGTCATCTAATATTGAAGCTATTTGTACTTTACTTCTTAATTTTTTATGGTAGTCAATGGCAAACCTATGGGCTTCATCCTGAATTCTGGTGATGAGTTTAAAAGCCTCGGAACTTTTCTTCATTATAATTTCACGATTCTCATACAACAAGGCTCGTGTTCTATGTTGATCGTCTTTAATCATACCGCAAACAACGATGTCCAGTCCTAGACTTTCAAGAACACTTAAGGCAATATTGACCTGCCCTTTACCACCATCCATCAAAATAAGATTGGGTAGTCTTGCAAATTTGCCGATATCCGGATTTAATTTTTTTACCAAGATTTCTTTCTGTTCTTCTAAGGCATGGGTGAACCTTCTTCTTAGTACTTCTTCCATACTTGCATAGTCATTGGGTCCTGTTACATGCTTAATCTTGAATTTACGATAGTCTGTTTTTTTCGGTTTACCCCCTTCAAAGACGACCATCGATCCAACAGATTCAAACCCTTGGGTATTGGATATGTCAAAAGCTTCAATTCTATCTATAGATGTTTCCATACCCAGTAGTGACACGATTTCATCAACAGCGCCTTTGGTTCTAGCTGCTTCTTTTTTTATCTGATCTCCAAACTGATTTAGGGTTATGGCTGCATTTTCTGCCGCCAGATCTACTAATTTAGATTTTTCGCCTTTTCTAGGTACTTTAATATATACTTTTTGGCCACGTTTACTGGATAACCATGATTGTATGATATTCGCTTCATCCAATTCCTCTTGAAGCATTAACTCTTTTGGAATATAGGGTGTTCCTGAGTAGAACTGTTTTACAAATGTACTCATAATATCACTGTTGCTTAATTCTTCTATGCCTTCCAATCTAAAATGTTCTCTTCCGATCATTTTCCCATTTCTTATGAAAAAAACCTGAACAATAGCTTCAGTTTCTGATTTCGCAAAGGCTATGACATCTTTGTCTTCCATTGCACCGTCTATTATCTTTTGTTTTTGAGCAATCGTCTGAACACTTTGGAGTTGATCTCTATAATCTGCTGCCTTCTCAAAATCCATCTCTTCGGAGGCTTTATACATCGCCGTCTCTAACATTTCAATAACTTTTTTATAATGTCCGTTTAGAAAATCTATGGCCTGATGCACCTGTTCCCTATACGCCTCTACCGAGATATAATCCTGACATGGGGCATCACATTGATGTATATGATAGTATAAGCATGCCCTTTCCTTACCTATATCTCTTGGCAAGATTCTATTACAGTTTCGAATTTTATAGATTTTCCTAAGTAATTCAATAATCTCATTGGCTGCAAAGCTACTTGTATATGGACCATAATATTTTGATTTATCTTTTTGCATTTCCCTTGCAATCATAATTCTTGGATAGGGCTCACCCAGCGTAATCATAATATAAGGATAATGTTTATCATCTTTTAGCATCGTATTGTACTTAGGACGATGTTTCTTAATAAGATTACATTCTAAGATCAATGCCTCAAGTTCAGAATCTGTAACAATGTATTCAAAAGAAGCCACACTCGCCACCATGCGTTTGATCTTGTTGGTATGGTGGGTCGACTTTCTAAAATATTGTCTGACGCGATGCCGTAATTTTATGGCTTTACCTATATATAAGATTTCATCTTGGCTGTCTTTCATAATATAGACACCGGGTTTTAATGGTAGTTTATTTAATTCCGCTTGTATATCAAACATAGATTCACCTTCTTTGAGTTGCATCTTCACTTTTGCCTGTTAAGGCAAAAACCAACTTCATTATAGCAAATTGGCCGTTATGGGACAAGCGTCTATAAATCTCATTTACACTTCCTTCTTTTTTTTATCCGAAAGTGGTAAAATAAAGTAAGTAACTTAAAAATAATATGAGGAGGTAACGCATTATGAAGTATGAAATCAAAGGACAATCACTGCCGGTCGTAATATGTACTCTAAACGCTAATGAAACCTTGGTTTCTGAAGCAGGTGCTATGGGATGGATGAGTGACTACATCACCATGGACACCAACATGAAGGGTGGATTAATGGGTGGACTTGGAAGAGCTTTTTCCGGTGAGTCCGTTTTCCTTAATACCTTTACTTCAAAAGCAGACAACACCATCATCGCATTCCCATCTTCTTTTCCCGGAAAAATAGTAGCAAAAGAGCTAAAAGACGGAGAATCTATTATCTGCCAAAAAGGTGCTTTTTTAGCCGGTACATCTAATGTTAAGCTTGAAATCGCCTTTAGGAAAAAGCTTGGCGCAGGTTTTTTTGGTGGTGAGGGTTTTATTCTTCAAAAAATCACAGGACCCGGGTATGTGTTCTTAGAGTTTGATGGTCATGTTGAAGAGTATATTCTACAACCCGGTCAGACTTTCAAAGTGGACACCGGTAATGTGGCAATGTTTGATGCATCCGTTCAATATAATGTTGAAATGGTCAAGGGACTTAAGAATATTTTCTTAGGTGGCGAAGGTCTTTTCTTAACCACACTTACCGGCCCCGGTCATGTTCATCTACAAAGTATGCCCATTCAGAATCTGGCAGCACAGATGACCCGTTACTTTAATACTAGTTCAAAATAGATTAATTATTGGGAACAAAAAGTCTGTCTCAAAACTACCCACTACGACATCTGTTTGTATAACTTATTTTATGAGACGAAGGCAAGTGCTTGTGCGCTTGTCTTTTTTTAGTAACTATCTACGACTGTAACCATATAGGATAATCGTAGATATAACACACAGCTTTTCCTTGCCTTACACTTCGTACGGTCAGCGGAAAAGCTATGTATCACATCTACTCGATAATAGGTCGTCATTTCGTCAATAAAAAACACTGCTCAATCATCCTTCCTTTTTTAATTTTCAAGGAAAGTCATACTTTAGTATTCAGCCTTGAAGCGTGGCAGAATACGTCAAGGACCTTTCCTATCAAACCATTCAGAAATATGAGCAGAGCTCATAGCGAAGCGAAGCTTCTTTATCTTGCATCCATGTAAAAATGAAGGACGTTCTACATCCATGTAGAACTGTGATTGATCAGCGCTTTTTCTTTCCTCATTCGGTTTCGCATATACATTTTTTTAATAAGCTTAAACTCATATTCCATAATGCGATAAAGAAATCAGTAATAGCGTAATAAGCCCACGTCGACCATGAAGTTCCTGGAACTGACTGTGTGACTAGGCTCATAAGAAAGTAACCTTAAGCATCATGTCAATCTTCAAGACATGATGCTAATATGAAAACTTTCTTATGAAATTTGCAAGACAGCAGGAAGCTGTCCGCCGACTTTTGGTGCAGGACGCACCAACCGGAGGCCGTAGTCATACAGACTGTGGAAGGGTTTTCATGGGACCCACCTTTAAAAACACATTCATAATGCCCTGAATTTATTAGATAGCAAAACAAAATAACGGCATAGCCGCTCTCAACGACTATGCCGAATTTCAAAAACTATAATTCCCTATTAACTTTACTTATAAGACAGTCTTCATTAATTATTTGACTTCAATTCGAATACTATTATCCACTTCTTCTTTCTTAGGTGCTACAATGGTCAAAACACCATTTTCTAACTTAGCACTAATTTGGTCACCTTGAATGTCTTTTAATCCAAACATTCTTTGCATAGAACATATTCTTCTTTCTCTATGGATGTAATTGGCTTTTTCTTCATCCATTTCATCCTTGCATTCTACTTGAATTAAAAGTTGATCATCCTTGTAGTCAATCCTTAAGTCCTCTTTTTTTACACCTGGAAGATCGGCTTCGAGTATGTATTCTTGGTCATTGTCCTTGATGTCAATCTTAAATGAGCCATTATTCAGAGCTCTAGATTGAAACAATGAATCATTGAATACATCATCAAACATACTGAAAATGTCTGAGAAATCGTTGCTTCTCCTTGATACTTGTCCACGTGCATAAGGTGTTAATCTAAACATATAAATGCCTCCTTTAAATATTTGTTAGCACTCCTCTTTGGTGAGTGCTGATTATGCTTATAATATACACCCAACTTCGTCTTATGTCAACCCCTTTTTCCTAATTTTTCTTGTTTTTTTCTACTTAAAATATGATTTATACGTTATAATATAAACAGTATTCCACTCTATTATCACGAGGTGAAAGTTATGGAAAATTACTCTATTTTTGATATTATCGGACCAGCCATGATTGGTCCGTCAAGCTCTCATACAGCTGGTGCCGCAAAGGTTGCTTATATTGCACGATCCATTTTTGGTAAGCCCATTAAAAAAGCTACCTTTTATCTCCATGGCTCTTTTTCTACCACTTATAAAGGTCATGGTACAGACAAGGCTCTAATTGCCGGTGTTTGTGGCATGCGTCCTGATGATCCAAACATTCCATTCTCTTATGAAAAAGCAAAGGATATGAATATTGAAATTCAGTTTCTAAAGATAAACTTAGATGACGTTCATCCCAATACAGTCAAAATAGTTTTTGAAGGCTTGGACGGATTGACACAATCTATTATCGGTTCTTCCATTGGGGGCGGTAAAGTAAGAATTATTTCTATCGATGATATTGATGTAGCCATCACAGGCAGTTATGCAACCCTCATTACCCAGCACTTAGATTTACCCGGTTTTGTGGCAGATATCAGCCAGATTCTTGCCAAGCATCATATCAACATTGCCTTTATGAAGGTCTTTCGTGAAACCAAAGGAGAAAATGCCGTTATGGTTATTGAAACCGATGATGTCATACATAAGGATGCTTTGGAAAAGATTAGTGCTTTGGGTGCTTTGAATAAACTGACTTTTTTTGAGGCGATACAATAGGAGGCCACCATGAAGATAGCAACTGCTAAAGATATTCTACTAATAAAAGAAACCCATAATCTCAATCTATTTGAGATTGCTCTACAATATGAGGTCTCAAATAGTGATTTGGATCAAGGTGTCATCGTAGACACAATGGCACGCCAGTGGCAGATTATGAAGCAAGCCATTACACTGGGTCTAGATCCTGATAATCAACACCTCCATGGTAAGATTTTAGGTCGTGAAGCCATTAAGCTTAAGACATCTTTTGAATCCGGCAAATCCATTTGCGGAGAAACAACATCAAAAGCCATTATGTATGCCCTTAGTACTATGGAAGTCAATATGGCGATGGGGCAGATTGTAGCTGCACCTACAGCAGGTGCCAGTGGGGTTTTGCCCGGTACTTTAAAAGCACTTCAAGAAACCTATCATCTGGAAGACAGCAAAATCATTGAAGCCCTTTTTGTCGCCGGTCTCGTTGGTATGATCATCGCCAAACAAGCAAGCATATCCGGTGCTAAAGGTGGGTGTCAAGCTGAGATTGGGTCGGCTGCTTCTATGGCTGCGGCTGCAACCGTCTATGTACTAGATGGAACTATGGAACAATCTTTTGACGCAGCCGCTATTGCCATTAATAATATGATGGGACTTATCTGTGATCCTGTGGCCGGACTGGTAGAAGTGCCCTGTCACAAAAGAAATGCTCTAGGTGCCGCCAACGCACTTTTGTGCGCTGAGATGGTTCTGGCAGGTCTTCCTTCCATGATTCCCTTTGATGAAGTGGTACAAGCCATGAAACAAGTAGGCGATTTATTACCTGCCTGCCACCGTGAAACCGCAACTGGTGGTATTGCCATCAGTAAAACTGCAAAAGCCATTGAAGCCAGAATTATGAATGATGAATAATATTAATATAAAATTAAAACCGCCCTACAGCTTATTCGTTGTAGGGCGGTTTTATGAGTGACTTTTCATCTTTAACTTGTGGATTACCATCACTAAGTAATTTTATAACTGCTAGAGTTAAGTTTATTAATATATTACTTCCATGAGGCAGAGTCCTTGTGCAGGTGCTGTGTAACCGGCTTCACTTCTGATTTTGGAGGCAAAGACCTGATCAATGGTGTCGTCATGTCGAAGGCCAAGACCAATCTCAATGAGTGTCCCAACCATGATTCTTGCCATATTGTATAAGAAGCCACTGGCATTGATAATGATTTCGATACGGTCTTCATCTTCTATAATATCAATAATATTAACTTTTCTTGTTGTTGTTTTCTTGGTTTTATCACTGCAGAATCCCTTAAAATCATGCTCACCAATAAATTTGGTTGCTGCAACCAACATAAGGTCCACATCGACCTGTTCTTCAAGTCTGTAAACATATTTACGTTCAAATAAAGGCATCGTCTGTGCATTGGCTTTCCATAAAGTATATCGATAGGTTTTACTTATTGCGGCAAAACGACAGTTAAAATCTTCATCTACTTTGTATACTTCCTTAATGATGATATCTTCAGGTAAGACCTTGTTCAAATTGTATTTAAGATTTCCCGGTTTTTGCTTGGATTTTGTAATGAAGTTCACCACTTGACCAAGGGCATGCACACCTTTATCCGTTCTGCCTGAACCGATCACCACAATTTCTTCGCCTAGATATTCACTTAAGGTACCTTCCAACTTACTTTGAAGGGTGTTTTTTGCATTCTTATTTTTTTGCCATCCTTGATATTTGGCACCGTCATAACCAATAATCATTTTATAATTGTACGCCATGTGACCTCTTTTCTTAGGAAGTTTTTTCTTCCAACTCCTGATATTGTAACTGATACAAGTTATAGTATAAACCTTTTTTGCTCAGTAAAGTTTGATGGTTACCTATTTCTTTAATACGACCTTTATGTAGAACAACAATTTTGTCTGCATGTTGAATGGTGGACAATCGGTGTGCGACCACCAAAGTTGTACGATGTTCCATAAGCTTTAAGAGGGCATCTTGAATCAACACTTCTGTTTCCGTATCAATATTAGCGGTTGCTTCATCAAGCACCAATACCGAAGGCTTATAGGCCAATGTTCTTGCAAAAGATAACAACTGCCTTTGACCTGCTGACAATGTAGCCCCTCTTTCAAAAACATGTTCATCATACTTGTTCGGCATTTTTTCTATAAAAATGTGGGCGTTAACGAAT
Source organism: Petrocella atlantisensis (assembly GCF_900538275.1). Classification (GTDB taxonomy): domain Bacteria; phylum Bacillota; class Clostridia; order Lachnospirales; family Vallitaleaceae; genus Petrocella; species Petrocella atlantisensis. The sequence continues at coordinate 1,535,268 of NZ_LR130778.1, forward strand.
TTCGCTGCTGCGACTACATCTGCCTCACTTATGCTTGCTTCACCAAGGCGTATGTTCTCTTTGATATCTCCGGTAAAGAGAAACACGTCCTGTAACATTTGTCCCACATGTTTTCTTATTGCATGTTTATCCAAGGTCTTGATGTTGTGTCCATCCAGTAGAATTTCACCTTGTTGTATATCATAATATCTGGTGAGTAGGTTGAGTATAGACGTTTTTCCCGCACCGGTTGCACCCACAAAAGCTACTGTTTCTCCTGGATTCACAGTAAAAGATATATCCTTTAATACATATTCATCCTCATTATAGGCAAACCAAACATTCTTGAATTCAATATGTCCTTTTACAGATTCCAGCGCTATCGGATTGTCTATGTCATCAATACTTTGATCATCATCCAGCAGTGAGAATATTTTCTCTGCCGCTGCAAAAGCCGATTGAAGGATGCCAAATTGTTCTGCCAGTTGTTGAATTGGGTCAAAAAAGTTCGATATATACTGAAGGTAGATGACTAAAACCCCAATGGTTAAAACACCACTCATTACCTGATAACCACCATAACCAAGTACCATGGCTAATGACAATACATAGATCAAATACATAGTAGGTCTGTAAACGCCAAATACCATTAATTCTTTCATATTGGCTTTAAGCAACCCGTCATTGATTGCGTCAAAGGCTTTTAACTTCGCTTTTTCTTTCCCAAAAATCTGAACGATTTTCATTCCGGATATGTGTTCCGATAAAAATGTATTCACCATAGATACCTGACGTCTCACATCACGATATGCTTTTCTTGAGTATTTTCTAAATATCAAAGTAGATACGAGTACTAGGGGCAAGACAAGAAAAACTGCAAGGGCAAGACGCCAGTTCAGAACTACCATCATAACGGATATTCCGACTAGGGTCAAGACACTTTTTACTGAGTTGACAATGACACTGGTGTACATTTCGTTTAAGGTCTCTGTATCATTGGTTACACGGGTCACCAGCTTACCCACCGGATTCTGATTAAAAAACTCAATAGAGCGTCCCTGAATATGAGCAAAAATCTCATCTCTTATCTCATAGATAATCTTTTGACCTGTATAATGCAGCAATATGGTCTGAAAATAAGCAATTACAAGACCTGCAATCAAAATGATAATAAAAAATACCATTAATCTAAAAAGTTCTGTATAATCCGTTGACCTTAAGAGATCAATCTCCTCCGGTGTTAATCGTAAGGCACTATAGGTCAAACCTTGATCTGTGACAAATGCACCGTTAGAATCTATACTGCCTTCTTCTTCTTTTATGCTTAAGGCTTCCTCATACATAAGATTATCAACAAGATAGTAATCACCCTCTTCATAGATAATCGTAGCTTTTGGTGCTTCCTTCATCGTATTATCTTCATCTTCTATATAGCCGGTTCCAGCAATCACAGAACCTTCTTCAGGGGCCACTTGGCTATAGATCTTCTGATAATTAACAATAACTTCATCAATTGCCTGACCTATAATGATCGGCCGAATCAATTCAATACCCACCACCACCACCAAAAGTATCATGGATAGTGTTATGGCAAAATAATGTTTTTTGGCATATTTAAGCAGTCTTTTTAGTAAAACACCATCATAACCCTTTTCTATGGTTTGATCCTCTATATCCATTTTGCCACCTACCCTTCCTCTATAATTTCTTTCTCAAGCTGTTGTTGTTTAACCATCTCATAATATAGGCCTTTGTTATCAATCAATGTTTCATGATTGCCTTGTTCGACGATGCGACCATCATCTAGAACTACAATCAGGTCTGCATGTTGTATCGTGGATATCCTATGGGCTATAAGAATCTGGGTTTGATGACCTCTTTGATTTTTTAGCATATCCAATATGGCTTCTTCCGTCTTTGTATCCACAGCTGATACAGCATCATCCAAAATCAGAATCGGAGCATCGCTTAATAAAGCTCTCGCAATGGAAATACGTTGTTTTTGGCCACCGGATAAAGTTACACCGCGCTCGCCTATAATGGTATCATAGCCTTCTTTAAATTCTACAATATTGTCATGAACACAGGCTTGTGTTGCTGCATCTTTTGCCTCTTCTTTTTGAATGTCTTCTTTTGCAAAACCTATGTTGTTGATGATTGTATCTGAAAAAAGGAAATTGTCTTGGGGCACATAACCAAAGCTTCTCCTTAATCTTTCAAGGGGTAAATTAAGTACATCCACACCACCAAGAAAAACTGTGTTTTCAGGTGGATCAAAAAGTCTTAGGAGCAAATTAGCTAAAGTGGTCTTGCCACTCCCTGTACGTCCGAGTATTCCAACGGATTGTCCTGCTTCGATTGAAAGACTTATGTCTTTAAGAACCGGCTTTGCATCAGCTTTATAGGCAAAGGTCAAGTCTTTCATCTGAATGCTACCGCTAAGATGGGCCACCTCTACTAATGCTTCTTTGTCAACGACCGTACTCTTCGTTGCCATGATTTCTTCATAGCGGCTTAGAGAAGCCATACCTTGAGACACAATGTTAATACACCAACCAAAAGCCATCATAGGCCATACCAAAATCAAAATGTACTGAACAAAAGCCACAAAATCTCCTAAAGTGATTTCACCTCGGATGGTCATTCTACCCCCAAGTCCAAGGGCGATTGCAATTGACAACCCACTAATGAGCGTTACCAAAGGCATCATAATTGCAAATAGCTTTACAACATGCATGTTCTTATCGTAATTGTGCTGATTGGCCACATTAAACTTTGATATTTCATAGGCTTCCTTGACAAAAGCTTTAATAACACGCATACCGGATATGTTCTCTTGAACCAGGTCGGACAAGTGGGCAAAAGCCTCTTGCTTGTCCTTAAACCTTTTTCGTATGAACTTGCCTAGAATCAGGCTCCCAATAGCAATCACCGGTAAAGGCAAAATACTTATTAAAGTTAATTTCAAGCTAATGGTGCCAATCATCTTATAAAGTACAAGTACTGTTAATATAACTGCATCCAGTGCCATTAAAACACCCGGTCCCACCATCATACGTATCGCATTCAGGTCGTTGGTGGCATAGGCCATTAAATCACCTGTTTTATGCTCATTAAAAAAGTCGGTGGATAAGGACTCCAGTTTTACAAAGTAATCTCTTCTCATGTTTTTCTCTATATGTCTGGAGGTACCAAATATATAATAGCGCCAAGCGAAACGACCAATCGTAATGATAATACCGATAAGCATTAACTTCGCCAGTTCTCTCATGAGTAAAGGCATGGTTAGAACACCAAATTGAAGGTCATTGGTTATGTTCCCGGTAATCACCGGTATGTTCAACTGTATAACATCTACTACAACCACGGCCAATATGCCTAAAATATAGTGCCCTATGTACTGTTTCATATAGCCAATCAGTCTTTGGCCTTTGTTAATTACTGGATCCATAATTGCCTCCGTATCCTTCTGTCTATGCCTACTTGTCATTCCTAATTAAGGGAAACTATAATGCTTCCATAAATAAAAATCGATAGCTACCGGTGTGCTTAATAAGAAGGGTTGTTGTTTCTTGATCAGGCGTAGTAAAACTTGCGTCAAATCCATTTTTGTCCATACTCTCCACCATAATCCCTTCACCATCTATTCCCGTTACAGTCATCCACCGAATGTCTTTATATGTGCCTTTTTGAAAATCCCTATTGCTCTCTTGGTTTTTTTCTAATAAATCCATTTGATATAGACCCATCTGCATACTTGTTACAAGATCTAAGTGACTTGGATGCGGTCCTCTACCAAACCAGTTAACCTGATTTCTTGGCGTTATCAAAGTTATCCTAGAACCAAGTCTCTCGAGCTGATCCTTTTGCTCCCCTTTATAATAAATATTAAGCTCTCCAGTTGAAAAGATCTCATATTGGATTTGCATCAACGATTTGATATCTTTAATTTTTACATCAAAATATAGATTCACTTGAGAACCTTTTTTTTCAATTCGGTATGCTTTGACTTGTTCTTGTGACATCTCTTTGTCTGCACCTGCACTTTTTGCATCCGGCCCTTTATCAAAGTCTAATAAACCCTTCCATATAGGTTGAATAGGTTGTGCCAACAAAGCTTTATGATCTACCTTGATTTGTGTGATATGACCTGTTTTTTTATCGATTTCATAATATGTCTTTTCACCCCTGACCTCAATGGTCTCTTCGGCTTCTTTTAGTGTACAATTGATACTGGATTTGGGCATATAAATGTCCGGATTGTAGTCTTCTTTCTCAAACTGCTTACTGGCAAGTACATGTCCTTTCTTAGCCCACCACAAATCTTTTGTAAGTAGGACCTCAAAAATAATATGGTACAAAACAGTCTCATTTTTTAGATTCAACCAAGATTGTACAGTACCTGTGATAACCTCGCCGGGTTTTATACAAACCGTATCTAAGCATTCCTCCATAATCGGCGTACCGTCTTCTTGTATGATGACACGTACTTCAATATCTTCTGCCAACAGGTTCGAAGGCTTAATGCTGTAAAAAGCTGTCTGAGCATCAAAACTGATACTATAGGGTTCAAAGGCTTTTTTGATTTCATACGCTAATGGCTGAATTTCATAGCTCTTTTCCCCAGAATGATTTTTATTTGAGAAATAGTTTTCGAAATCACCTATAAAGCCACCATGCCACCTGGTATAAGCGTGCATGCTGTACATTACCGACTGTACATTTATAAGCTCTTTAACGCTTATTTGTCTATTTGTACATAAAATAGCAGGTTTTTTCTTATAGGCCATTGCCATATATTCATCCATGCCTTTTGAGAAACGACGGTCTTCAAGCTGGACCATATCATCTCGAATATCAAGGCCTTTTCCGATTCTTTCTATTGTTTTATCATGTAATTTCTCCATAACAAATACATCACTTATGAGAAATTGCCCATCATTATGAATCATACAGGGACGGCGGTCATCAAGGGCTATCAAAACTTTTTTGGCCGCAAGATTTTCATTTTTATTTTGTGTGTTTTCTAGTGACCACATTATGATGCAAGGATGGTTTCTCTTTTGACCGATAACAGATACCGCTCTTGAAATGATCCCTTCTTTATGATTCTCCAAGCCACTTACTTCTGTGACCACAAAAAAGCCTAACTGATTACAACACTCAAAGAAATCATTGCCAACACAATCGCCGTTTACTTTTAGGGCATTTATATTATGTTCTTTTAAGAGCTTAAGGTCTTTTCTATATGTCTCTGTATTATTTGCCTTTCTCAAGTCACCACCATAGTTAATGCCTTTTATCAATAATGGCTTGTTATTCAACCATATTTTTTCGCCGCTGATTTTTATGTCTCTGAATCCGTATTGGAAGCCTGCTACTTGAAGGGTCTCGTCAAAATGATCTGTCATCACCACAAGTACCTCATATAAATTCGGTTCTTGATCTGACCACAGCTTTACAGTACTTATTGGCACCTCAAAATAACCTTTGGTCGTCGTTTTACCTTGGGCAACCATCCTAATATCCATGGCTCCTATGGGTTCTTGATCTATATCTTCGTATAGGTATAATTTTATTTTCATCGGAACTTTTTCATCTAGTAGGTTGCAGACTCGAATGTTAACTTTCAATATGGATCCAATATAATCCTGGTCAAAATCACACCTTAAATAAAGATCCTCGATATGGGTCATGGGATCAATGGGTTTATCTGTTTGAATCTTCTTCTGCCAATCTGATATAGAATCATAAACCCTCATCTTGCAACGACCTTCATATTCTTTTTCCATGACCGTAGCATCGGTCTTTTTCTTAATTAAAGCCATTCCTACTACCTCCAATACAAAAGCTCTTCCATCAACACTCCATATTACTTCGTTCCCTCATTATACCTTATGAAGGCTTCTTTGCCTATGGAGAAAAATTCTATACGCGTTGGAGAACAAAGAGGACAAAAAAAGGGGCTGTTTCTTTAAAGGGTTCATCCCTTCAAAGAAACAGCCTTTACTTTTCTATTTAGCAATTGGTCCACCATGTTTTTTTGAATCAAAGGCCTCATGTTCCTTGCCTGACTTTTTCTCAGGTCGTAAATGGCTATCTTGATGGCCTCGATTCTTTTTCTCATCAATTACCTTTTTTAGTTCCTCTTCTGTTTTTTTCTCCATAACAATCACTCCTTTTCTATACATGATTATAACATGAAAGTATGACCGCCTTGTGTCTATGACTTACCTCTTAACGGCGAACATAGTCCAACGTTGATTCTCTTTCTATATAATTTGCTTCAACTATGATGTTTCTTTCCATCGTTGTATTTTTCTCTAATTGGTCTATAAGTACTTGAGCTGCATAATGACCGAGTTTCTCTGCATTAATATCCACCGTCGATATGGTCGGGTTATTGTATATGGATAAAGGTGTATTGTTAAATCCTGCAAAAGCAACGCCTAAAACACCTGCTTCTATCGTCGCTTTATAGGCACCATAGGCAACCGTGTCATCGGTCCCTACAATGGCGTCAGGATTAATGATTTTTAGCATTTGCTTCATGGCCTCATAAGCCTTCTGTTCTGTCGGCTCGGCCTCAACGACGAGCCGATCATCCCAATCAATACCGTTTTGTTCTATGGCTTGGCGATAACCTCTAAGACGATGACGATAAACAGTAAATTGTTGCTCCCCACCGATGTAAGCTATTTTTCTATGACCTTGCTCAATTAAGCGGTTTACGATATTCTCCATGGCCATTACATTATCATTGTCAACCCACAATACTTTATCCCGCTGGGCTTCCGGTCTACCAATAACCACAAAAGGTTGATCTCTTTTCATGAGTAGATCCACACTTTTATCTTTAATTCTTGTAGAAGTAAGTATGATGCCGTCAACCCACTTACTGTCCATGTAATGCCGAATGGTTTCAACTTCTTCTTCTTCACTTCTACAATAATTATACATTATATAATAGCCTTTTTGTTTGGCATAAACACTAAGACCACGCATCACTTGCATAAAAAATGGATTCTCAAATACTTCTTCATCTTTACTCGGTAAAATGAGACCAAGCGTATAGGTGACTCTATTGGCTAAGCTTCTGGCAATAATATTGGGTTGATAGTTCATCTCTTTCATGGTTTCAAAAACGCGTTTCTTGGTAGCAACGCTTATTTTGGGACTATCTGCAATCACCCTTGAAACCGTGGAAGGAGATACCCCTGCTTTTTTTGCTACATGTTTTATGGTTACGTGCATATCGGCACTTCCTAACGTCACAAAATTTGTTGTTAATCTAGGTTCTCTTCAACCGAAGCTTGGTACTCATCCACTTTTTTGGAAAGGAATTCTGCAAGACCAACAAATTCACAACCGTATAAGTTGGTTCCGTCATGATCGACTTTTCTTACAATTTTTACAACACAATAGAAATAATTCAGCTTATCAAAATCGATTCTTGCATCAAAGTAATAACCTAAAGGTAACTCAGATTCACATTCAAATCCGATACCTGTCCTTGATATGTTAACAACATGAATTTCCTTATTAACCATTGGAATAATTTCATGATCCTGTCTAAATAATTCGTTGATGGCCAACTCGAGTCTAATTGGTAAGCGTTTATTCTTTCTTCTTTCTTCCATTTCATTTCTCCTCTTCATCCGGTACATAGCGACAACACCTATTACGACCTAGGTCTTTGGCTAGATATAGACCTTGATCTGCTATATGTATCATTTCTTCCGATGTTCTTGGGGAAAGGTATCTATTATCTGCAACACCTATACTTAAGGTGACCGGTATCGGTTTTTTATCAATGACCAACGGTTCATAAGCTAAGCTACTAATGAATTCATTGGCCTTTTCCTCAGCATCGTCTATGTCTGCATCTATCATCAGTACCATAAATTCATCTCCGCCAAATCGACCAATGATAGAATCAGAATCCAAAGATTCTTCACAAATCCCACTGATGTGCTTAATGATTTCGTCCCCTACAAGATGACCGTATGTATCATTTATCTTCTTAAAGTGGTCAATATCCATGATAATTGCCGCTAAGTTCCGATTGTGCTCTTTTGCTATACTAAACTCTTCTCTCAACTTCAAGGTGAAGTATTTTCTATTATAGACGCCCGTCAGATAATCCTCTATTGCCGATTGATGAAGGTCATCGTTTTGTCTTGCCAGCACTTCATTCAGCCGTTCTAACTCATTTGCTTGTTCTTGGATTTTTCGATTCTGTTCTTCCAAGATGGCATATTGTTCTTTTAACAAATCAGTTTCGGTATTCTTTTTATTCATATCATATTGAGCTTTTAGTTTGGCGACAGCACCCTGCTTTGCATCCTCGGATAATATGTCGGAATACTCAATATAATCTTTCAGTTCGTAATAAGCTTTTTCAAAATCTCCGGTCTTGACATAAATCTCCGATAAAATACGTGTTGCTTCTGCAAGTTCTGCAATATAACCATGTTTCAAAGAAATGACCTTCGATGCTTTAACTTGATTGATAGCCTCAAGGTAATCGCCTTCAATAGCATAAATCTCTCCTCTATACATATAGGCTTCAGCTCTTGAAAAACGACTGCTTCCAGGTTTTAGGGCTAAAAAAACCTGATCTAAATTCATTTTTGATTTCTCAATTTGGTTGGTTCGAAGGTAACTTAGTGCCAAATTGCCTTGTATAATGGTAAGCAGATCATAAAATCTATAGGTGGCTGCAAGTTCCACTGCTCGTTCTAAATGAGGAACCGCCATTTCAAATGACTTGGTCGTATTATAGAAAAATCCATAATTGTTCTCATTTTTTACTTCTTCTAATTTGAGATGATGATTTTTAGCTAGAATTTCTACCTTTTTAAGATAATTCAGTGCTTCTTCGTAATCCCCTTGTCGCGTATAAAGACTAATGAAAACATTATATGTTTTTATTAATTCACTAATATTGCCATCTTCTTCAATCACTTTTGAAAATTCAATGATATAGTTCATTGCACTGATGTAATCAACAATAAAATAGGATGCATAGGATAGAACTTCAAGGGATTTTCTCTCACTGGCCTTGTCATTCATGACTCTTGCTCTTTCAAGAAGCTCTTTACCAATCTTAATAGCACTTCTGAACTTTTCTTCTTCATATAGCCCAACCATTTCATCGTACATATATTGATTATCCGGAAATACTTGGCTCATCTTAGATACGCTCTCTTCCTTTATTATTCATAATCTTTTTTGAGTTGTGTACGAATTGTATTGGGGTTGATTTGTTTTAAAGTCCCTTCAAACTTGCTGATCACTTTACTATCATGAATACCATCTGTCATTTCATGATATAAGGCTTCCCATGCTTTGCCATCCTCTGGAAAAGTAACGCCGTATAAGAACAGTGCCCCCCTTGAAGGAGCCTCTGTTTTAATCTGGTCATAGGCATTCCTTACTTTGTTCTCAACTTCTACAAGAAAGTTTTTGGGTGTAAATGGACATAAGATCAAAATCTTGTTGGCTTCAAAGTACATCACAATATCTGTGGTTCTAAGCAATAGATTCAAGGTCTCTTTAAATAAAATCCATTGAGGTTGATCTAAGCTATGGTATTCTACCAAAACAAAGGATAGGGGATAATTACCACGCATGGCTCTATTGATTTCATCTCTTACTTTACTAATATCAATTTCTATATGATTTTGAATCTGGACTTTATCTTTGCTTGTAGGCATCAAAACTGAAGGCTTCTGAGTATCAAAAAAAGACAGAATCTTTTTGGATAAATGGGTTCGATCCATCGGTAGGACAATGATATCTTTGACCTTAAGCGCTAAAGCATCATCAATGACATGCTTAGAGTATTTGTGGATTAGGACAATAGAACGTACTTTTTCGGTATCAATACGACGAATCAGATCTAACGATGCCTCATAGTGGTTTTCATCTAACTCTTGTATATATAGATCAATCTGATCCTTGACCAAGTTATATTTGAAGTTTAACTCGCTGTTATTGAAAACCTCTAAAAAATCATGGCCGTTATTCACTAAGATACTTAATATATCATTTTTTACCTGTATGGTATAAACATGAATTAGTACTTTTTTCTCCACAAAAATCACCTCTCAATGATTATTTATCGGCAAATTCAGGTGATATATTAAGCATCTTTCCGCGTTATTTAGGACAAGCTAACTGTTCGTTACCAAATAACGCTCCGCTGCATAAACTGAAATTGCTCCATCCGATGCAGCGGTTATAACTTGACGTAAACTTTTTACTCTTAAATCGCCGGCTGCAAATACACCCGGTACACTCGTAGCACAATCTTCATTGGTCTTAATCCATCCTTTTAGATCTGTTTCAACTTGATCCAATACTAATCCTGAGTTAGGATCACTTCCGACGGCTATAAATACACCACTAACTTCAATCATCTGTTCCTCATCGGTCAGTCTGTTCTTTACATGGATTTTTTCTACCATTTGATCACCAATGATTTCGGCAACCTCACTGTCCCATATAATTTCAATATTTTCGATTTTGAAAAGATGTTCTTGTAATACCTTAACGGCTCTAAGCTCATCTCTTCTATGAATCAAGTAGACTTTTTTACATAGTCTGGATAAGTAAATAGCATCCTCAACAGCTACATCGCCGCCACCAACAACCGCTGTCACCTTATCTCGATAAAAGGCACCATCACATGTGGCACAATAAGAAACACCCATGCCTGAGAATTTATCTTCACCTTTAGCACCAAGCTTTTTCCAAGATGCGCCTGTCGCTAAAATAATGGTTCTTGCCTCGTAAGTACCGTCATTCGTTATGACTTTTTTAATTGGGCCGTCTGTGATAATTTCTGAGACTTCCTCACTCAAAAACTCAACATCTAATGTTTCAGCATGTTCCCTGAACATGTTGCTAAGTTCAAAACCCGAAGTGGCTTTGATGCCTGGGTAATTCTCTATCTCATAGGTATTAACGATCTGCCCCCCTGTAAAAGCTTTTTCAAGAATTACAAAAGATAGCTTTGCTCGGCTGGCATATATCGCTGCTGCAATACCTGCAGGTCCGGCACCAACAATGATTAAATCTAATACGTTTTCCATTTATTTACCTCCAATGTCATTCTGTCTAGCTTAATGCTTTCAAAATGGCTTCTTCTAATTTTTTTATTGTTACAGGTTTTTGCATAAACCCAACCACACCTTCCTCTAGAAGCTGTGTCGTGATATGCGCCATACTATACCCTGATAGTAAGATTACCTTGCTATTGCAATCTACTTGACAGATTTTACGATACAGCTGTAAACCATTCATTCTCGGCATCATCATATCCATAATAATGAGATCAATACACGTCCGATGATGGGTAAAAACCTCTAAAGCTTCTTCTGGTGATCTACATAGAACAACATTATAGCCCAGCATATCCAAGATATCTTTTAGTAGGTTTAAGATAACCACCTCATCATCCACAATCAGAATCGTTTTCTTGTCTAAATTCAGTCCTAAATGATTAAAATCATTTGACATTGCTTTTACCTCGTAAATTCTAACCCCATATCCCTCAAATCTACGCCGATGCATTCCAGTTAAATTATACCAATTCAACTCAGGGAAATCAATGTATCATATTGTGTTTTAGCTTTTTTTTGTATATGATAATCTAAAAGGAGACGACTATGACCTATCAAGAGAGTTTATATGCACTAAAAATAATAGAAACTGCTACGTATCAACCCGACCATCAGAACAGCCTTAACTTAATGGCTTATTTGAACTCACCTCAAAGCGCATTACCCATTATACATATCGCCGGTACAAACGGCAAAGGTTCCACCGCAAAATATATCCAAAATATTTTGACCCACGCCGGTTACACGGTTGGTACTTTTTTATCACCGCATATCCTGGATTACAAGGAACTCATTGAGGATTATGAAGGTGTTATTTCTGAGTCTGATTTTGCTAAAGGAACGGATTTGGTCCTTGATGCCTGCAAACGTATGGTAAACGATGGTCTTAACCATCCCACCGTGTTTGAATGTCTTGTTGCTATTGCCCTTGTTCATTTCTATCATAAAAAGCATGATTTCGTAATTATAGAGGTCGGTATGGGTGGTACATATGATGCTACCAATGTCTTTGAAGAACCATTGATGACCATCATCACACCCATTTCATATGATCATGAACAGTATCTTGGCACTTCACTTGAAGCTATTGCTAGCCATAAAGCCGGTATCATCAAAGCCAACGCACCTGTTATTATGGCACCCAATCCAATAGAAGTTGTTATGGCCGTCACTAGGAAAGTGAAGGATGTCGACACATATCTATACATGTTAGATGAAAGTCTCATAGAAATATCTCTACTCTATAATAGTATTAAGAAAAAGGTGATGAATATTAAGACACCTTTTTACACTTATAAAGGTCTATCAACCACCATGATTGGCAGACATCAGGAAATTAATATTGCGACTGCTCTACTGGCCATCCATGAACTCAAAAAAAATTGGCCTGTATCCGATTCAGCTGTAAAGTCAGGTATTGGCAACACGTATTGGACATGTCGTAATGAATGGGTATCTTATAACCCATTGATCTTAATAGACGGTGGCCATAATATTCAAGGTCTTACGGCTGTGAAAGATCTCTTGGACACCTACTGCAAAGATAAGACCATTATTACTGTTATTGGCATGCTAAAGGATAAAGATTATTTGGCCATGCTAACGCTGGTTGAATCCTTTAGCCATAAAGTAATTATGACATCACCCCTTAGCCCACGTGCTATAACGCCGGAACATCTGGATTCATCTATAAAAACAAGAGCCGAGTGGATAGAATCTTATGTAGAAGCTATTGAAAAAGGGCTAAGTCTCATGGATGATCATAGCGTTCTGCTCATTACAGGCTCCCTGTATCTGGCCTACCCTGCAAAAGTCTGGTTAGAAGATCATCTATAACTGCTGACTCTTTTTTAAGATTGCTTTTAATTTGGAAGATGTTTTGATCAGATGCTCTAACTCCTGATCCTCTTTCATGTAGGCTGACATCTCAGGATATTCTGTAAGTATTTTTAGCAACTCTTTTTCACAAGTATCTACATCATTCAGTTTTAGGTAACAACAAGCTCTATTATAGGCCAAGTATACGCTATCATCGCAATTTTTCAAACCGACACCAAAGACTTTAATGGCTTCTTCCAACATGCCCATATCTCTTAAAATGACGCCTTTGTTTAGATAAGCATAGCCGTATGTAGGCTCTTTTACTATCGTTTTGTTGAAATAATCCATGGCCAACTTATTCTGGTGGTTACGCATAGCTAAAACACCTTTGTTAAAGAGCACCATATAATGATCCGGTTCTACTAAGGCCGCTCTATTGATATAGGTTTCAGAAAGGGCATAGTTTCCTTTTTCTTCATAAAGGGCACTTAGATTCACCAGACTCCAAAAATCGTTGTCATCAATTTCTAGTGCACTTTGATAATGATGAATGGCACGTTCATGCTTACCTACTTGATCATAGGCGTATGCTAAGAAAAAATGCGCTCTCAAAAAAGTGGGGTCATAGGATAGGGCTTTTTCATAATATGGAATCGCCTTCTCAAAATCATCCAAATGGTCATATAATATAGCTATACCATAGTAGGCTATGGATTCTTGTGGATCAAGATCAATGACCTTTTCATATATATCCATAGCCTGATCGTAAGCCTCGAGTTCATCATATAGCAGTGCTAACTCTAGCATCCATTCAGTATCCCTTATGCCGGCAGTTAATGCTTTTTCATATAGGCTCTTCGCTTTTAGAAGCTCTCCTTTATCGTAATGCTGTCTTGCAATGACAATCATATTGTCTCTATGGTATTCTTTCATCCTAGTCCTCAATTACTCATCTTCCTACTTATTTTCTAAGTACCGTTACGCTTTATTCTATCACATATTATCTTGAACGTCTGATTATTTTTCCTTATAATGATAGGATAATACTGTTATAATAATGGTTAAGGTATAATAACAAAAGGAGATCATCTATGAATTTTTTCTCACTCGATAGCCCTTTTCACAAATATGGTACAATAATTTTTGATATGGTCTTGCTTAATTTTTTATGGTTAATAATCAGTGTTCTTTCTCTTGGCTTTCTTTTTCCACTTGCCAGTGCTGCTCTCTTCCATGGTATCTATCATGTTGTCATTTTGGAAGAAGGCTACACCTTAAAGACTTATTTTTCAGTATTTCATAAGAAAATAGTCCGAAGTCTGGGATTGACTGTAATGACTTTTTTGCTATACGGTCTATCTTTACTTAATATATGGAGTGTGTGGAGTGGTTATATCGACATCATTATTCTACTGCCCATCTATATGTTCTTACTTTTTGAAACCATGATTACCATGACTTTTTCATACGCTTTACTTGGGGAGACAGATATGACCTTCAAGCGGCTCATGAAATACGGTTTTTTACTGGCCAACAAACATCTGATTCCCTCACTAATATGCGTCATCACAATTGTTGCTCTTATTTTTGCCACTGCCTTTTCAGTGCTTGCACTTTTCTTTTTAGTTGCACCCGCTTATTGGCTTATGACAACCGTCATTCACAAAGGTGTCTTATCCAAGTACCATCTCGATAAGTTGATCTAGGAAAATATCTGTATATATAACCAATAAAAGAATCCCCTTGATGACCTTCCGGTCCATGGGGATTCTTCTTAATCTCATCTTCTTATGCCATGCAGGCTTACAGATTCTTTTCTTAGTTCGATGGCTTCATCTAAAGTTACTGGCTTTGAGAAATAATATCCTTGGGCGTAATCACATCCCAACTCAAACAGCAAATCTAGCTCTTCTTTCTTCTCCACGCCTTCAGCCGTTACTGATATTTCCATACTTTTTGCTAAGTTTATCATGGTTTTAACCATCTTATAGGCATCCGGTTCAAATCTAATCTTACGAATATAAGATGCATCAATCTTGATTTCATTGATATCCATTTTGTTAAGTATAACCAAAGAGGCATAACCTGTTCCAAAATCATCCAAATTAACATGGACACCAAAGTCTTTTAGTTCATTGATATTTTTTGATATTAGACCAATCTGATTACCTTTAAAACGATCTGTTATATCAATTTGTATCTCATTGGTGTTAATACCGTTATTCACGATAGATTTCTTAAGACCATCGATATGTTTTTCATTCATCAATTCCTTACTGGTTAAGTTAACAGAGATAAAACAACCTTGACCCGTTTCCAATTTAATACGTTTAACTGCTTTTAGCGCCAATTCCATAACCATGTGGCCTATCTCCAGAATCTCATCGCTCTCATCTGCAATGGGTATGAACTCTCTAGGTAAATAGCTGGAACCATTTATAGAATGCCATCTTAAAAAGCCTTCAAAACCAATAATTTTCATGGTCTTAAGATCTATAATTGGTTGATACAAAAGACCCATTTCGTCATCAAAATCAGCTGTTTTAAGAGACATTTCAATGCTATTATGGCGTTCAACCTTCTTTTGAATGGATTTTTCGTAGAAGATATAACGCCCATTACCACTTTTGTCTTTTTTCGCTTCATACATGGCTTGATCTGCTTCTTTAAGCAGTATATTGAAATCCCTATACTTAGATATGTTATCCACAATACCAATGCTTGAGCTTACAGTTATACTCAGGTCATCCACCAAAATGGGTTTGGCTATTTCTTTTTGAAGACGCTTTATCAATTTTACGATTTCTCTTCGATCATGGTTAACAAATAAAATTGCAAACTCATCTCCACCCATTCTGGCAACAATATCACCATCTCTAACAGAACTTTTGAGCCTGTGCCCGATTTCTCTTAAAACATCATCTCCAACAATATGGCTATAATTGTCATTGACTTCCTTGAAATAATTCAAGTCTATTAAAGCAATTGAACGATTTTGCGGATTCACTATTTCTCTTTGGTTGTTCAAGCTTCCTTTAAGCTGTTCTAAAAAATATTCCCTGTTATATAAGCTTGTATTTGTATCATGCTTCGCTTGATACATGATTTTTTTTGTATTGTTAATTTTTGTAATGCCGCTTTTCACTTGTTCTGCAATTGTATTAATGTATTTTAGTGCAACTTCATTGGCATCAATCCATTCTTTGATGACCACAAGCATGATTTTGTCGTTCATTGGATAGGCGACTACGGAGCCCATATTATTATTCATAATGATATAGTCTTCTTTACGATTCTTCTTTATAATCTTTCTAAGTGACTTCAATAGCGTCTCAATCTGATTCTGGTCAAAACTTTTTTCGCCTTCACCATAAAATTCAATATATGAAGCATCAAAGTCCTCACCAGCAATACACATCAATCTAAGTTCAAAATATCTTTTCAAATACATATGCGCTTTATTATACATATCTATAACTGATTCTGATACATTAATATGCTTTGACATCTCTAGTAGAGACGCACTCATTCCTTCTGCTCTTTTTTGCTCTGTTATGTCCAGTAACGTCAAAACCATACCAATGGGTTGACCGACTTGATCAAATACTGGGAAATAACGTATGAGTTTATAAGAATCATCTTCAAACTTCCGCTCAAACTTATAAGGTTTTTTTGTTACCAGTACCTGGTCCATAGGACAATCCGGACAGTTTTCCTTAAGTCCGTAAATCTCTTTGTAACAAAGACCGGATGCTTTCCATATGAGTAGATCCCTATCTGCAACACTGTTTTTCCATTGAATTTCATAGTCTAAATTAACATATATGATGGATTCAGAAATACTTTCTAGAATGAGACTTTTTTGCTGTTCAGACACTCTTAAGCGACTCATAAGACCACTTAATTCTAAATCTGTATCGTATTGATGACAAGCATCGTTAACCAATTGAATAAGACTATCTTCATCCCAAGGTTTTTTTATTATATTATATACATCACTATGATTGATGATTTTTTGAGCAAAGTCAATATCCATTTTACTCGCCATCAATATCATCTTAATGCTCTGATGCTTCCTTTTTATTGTATGGATTAACTCAAGTCCATTCATATCACCTACCATATAATCTGTGATAAGCACACTTGTATCTATATTAATGTCACTCAGAGTCCTTATAATATCCATGGCTTCATTGGAATTTTCTGCCATTTCTATAACATACTCCTGTCCAAAGTTAACACTTAACAATCTCTCCAAGCTTAAAATCTGATCTATGGATTTTCCCACACATAATATCGCTTTATGATGTACATTAATCATTGCTTCACCTCCATTCCTTTCATCCAAAAGACCGGTTACATTTACTCTATCGTATATATAAGTTGAGTCATTGATTGAATTATAATAAGTAAGAAAAGGTAAAAAAAAACATGTTATAAAAACAACTTTGTTTTTATGCATGCCCACATCAAAATGTCACTTATATAAAATTATGGTCCAATACTATTATACCACAATCCTAACCTAGTTGTCTTAAATATTTATTTTTCTACGTTGCATATAACTGTTTAAATTATGAGGTATACTTTAAGTGTGATTTTTCATAAAAAAGGATGGTACCTAAGTACCATCTCATTCAAACCTCTATTTTCTCTGACTTAAAGGGACATAGGTCACTTTAGGCGCTACACTTTTATAGGCAGGTCGTATGATCTTCCCCTGATTCACAATTTCTTCAATTCTATGGGCACACCAACCGGATATTCTAGATACTGCAAACAAAGGTGTGTATAACTCTTCTGGTATGCCAAGCATTCGATATACAAAACCGGAATAGAAATCTACATTGGCAGATACACCTTTATACATTTTTCTATGCTTCTCGATGATAGAAGGTGCAAGTCGTTCTACTGTATCAAATAGTTCGAATTCCGCTTCTAGGCCTTTTTCCTGTGCCAGCGTTTTTACATAACTCTTAAATATAACTGCTCTTGGATCTGAGACTGAATACACTGCATGCCCGACGCCATAAACCAATCCGGTTTTGTCAAAGGCTTCTTTATTCACTAATCTTTCAAGATAAGTAATGACTTGACCTTCATCCTCCCAGTTTTCCACATTCTCTTTAATATCCTCAAACATTGCAGTAACCTTAATATTTGCCCCACCATGTCTTGGCCCTTTTAAGGAACCTATGGCTGCGGCTATAGCCGAATAGGTATCTGTGCCTGAGGAACTTACCACATGCGTTGTAAAAGTAGAGTTATTACCTCCACCGTGTTCAGCATGTAAAACCAATGATAAATCTAAGAGTTCTGCTTCAAGTGGTGTGAATTTATTATCCGGTCTAAGCATGTATAGTATATTTTCTGCAATACCCAGATCCTTATGAGGACTATGTATAAATAGACTTGTATTGCCATGGTAGTGTGCATACGCTTGATAGCCATAAACCGCTAATAAAGGTAACTGTGATATAAGTTGCATACTTTGTTTTAGTATGTTGTCAATAGAAATATCATCAGGATCTTCATCATAGCTATAAAGACTCAATACAGATCTTGCTAATACATTCATGATGTCTTTACTTGGTGACTTCATAATCATGTCGTTGACAAAAAAACTAGGTAATGTACGATATTCCAGTAATTGTTCTTTAAATATCCCCAGTTCTTTAATATTGGGAAGTTCTCCAAAAAGAAGTAAATATATGGTTTCTTCAAAACCATGTCGCCGATCTCTTAAAAAACCATCGACCAAATCTTCTATATCGATACCTCTATAGATTAGCCTTCCGGGTACCGGGACAGTTTCACCTTCATCAATAATGTAGGAATGAACTTCGCCAATTCTTGTTAAACCGGCTAAAACCCCTTTACCACTAATATCTCTAAGCCCTCTTTTGACTTCAAATCTTGTATAAAGTTCCCTGTCAACTACATTACAGGCTATTGCCATCTCACTCCATTTTTTTATTCTATCCACAATATCACCCTTTCATTCATGATTCGAACCATTCATATGCACGTATCTTTTCATCCATCAGTGTGTTAACGTGCGAATCTGAATCTATTCTATCACTATACGAAAGAAAAATCAAACCTACTTACTATTAAGCCGTATTTTAATACCATTCAATGACAACGACTTCCGGCGGATTAAATACCCGAGGTAATCTTGGACTAAATGAAAGACCACGACTTACGATTAGATCTGTTTCCTCTGTGTAGGCATAATAGCCACCTGCATACTTAGGAAAAAAACCTTGGTTTGGGGCATATAATCCGTTTAATAAGAATGGTATTCTAACTTGACCACCATGAGCGTGTCCACTTGCAACAAGATCAAAGCCATAACTTTCATATACCTCTATATGCTCCGGACGATGGCTTAGTAGTACCTTATAACCTTCTTGACTGTTTATATCTTCAACACGACTTAAGGACCTATTAAGAGCTTCTTTGCCACTGTATGCTAGTGTCGCATCCGGATCAATGACACCTGTTATTGTAATCTTACTATCTCGGATACTAAGGGTAACAGATGTGTTTTCTAGAATTGTTACACCATAAGATTGAATCGTCTCAAACACCAAATCTGGATCATCATGCCAATATTCATGGTTACCTGAAACATAATAGATTGGATATTCTTTGTGAATACCTTCAAGAAATTCAACTGCACCTTGAATCGATTTATTCTCATCCATCAGATCTCCGGTTATCCAAATCATGTCCGGTGCTTCTTCTTTTATCATACGAATAAGCTTACTCTGTGCGGTTCCGTATTTGCTGCTATGTAAATCGGATATATGAATCACTTTCAGATCAGAAATTTCTTGTTTTCCATCTATCTTGTAATATCTATAAATCGGTTGATTCCAAAAGACAAGCATTAATAAACAGATTATAACAATGATGCCTACCCATCTCCTAAAAATTTTTAGGCCTTTCATTTATTCACCTCGTTTTGAATATTAGTTCGGATTATTATCCCATATATGATATAAAAAAGCAAACGCCAAGTCACTTAGTATAAGCCCTAGACAATTAAGGACTTTCCTAGAGAACAAAAAAAATAAGCACCTAATAAGGTGCTTGTAAAGGATGAGGGGGAGAGTATTTAATACGTAAGAGGTAACTCATTCTTACCATTAATATAATACACTATACTCATAAATAGTCAATACCAAATCATAATTTTCTACTAAAATTCAATAATGTTCATAATGTTCATTCGTTACTGTCAACGTAATCCTCTATAACTTTCAAGAATTGCTCACCGTATTTTCTAAACTTGCTTTCTCCCACACCACCTATCGCCATTAAGCTGATCTTGTCTTTTGGTTTTTGACTGGCCATTGCTTTTAATGTCTTATCGTGAAAGATCGTATAGGGGGGTAATTTTGTTTTGACTGCTATGATTTTTCTAAGGGCTTTTAACCGATCAAACAACTGATCTGATGACTCAATAGCTACGATCTCAATACGGTTAGAGTACACCTTTTTGTTACCATACAGAATAGATTCTGCCTCTTGAGTCACTTTAATAACCGGATAACCGTCCTGAGTCATATGTAAGTATCCCTCTGCGATTAATAGATGAATCATTTCTTTGATTTGTATTAAAGTATATTCTCTAAGAATACCATAGGTTGAGAGCGATTCAAGTGGCGTACCTGATACTTTTTTAGACTTTGAGCCTTTAAGCACTTCTGCTACAATAGACACCCCATATCTTTCTTTCATTCTCAATATGCAAGATATGATTTTTTGGGATTCTGTGGTGATGTCGACTCGGTGAGCTTTTCCATCACAATTGCCACAACCATCACACATTTCCTCACTGGACGCCTCACCAAAATGGCCAAGTAACTGTACCCTTAAGCAGGTATTAATATGACAATAATTCACCATCTTCTGAAGCTGTGCAAATCTGTATTTTTTTCTTTCAGGTGATATATCCGGTGTTTCTTCTATTAAAAACCTTCTAAGCTTCTGATCTCCCGGCCCATACAATAATATGCATGCGGATTTTTCTCCATCTCGTCCGGCTCGGCCGGCCTCTTGATAATAAGATTCAATATTCTCCGGCATATTATGATGTATTACATATCTTACATTGGATTTATCAATGCCCATACCGAAGGCATTTGTGGCCACCATGACTTTGTAGTCATCATAGATAAAGCGCTCTTGATGGCGCCGCCGTTCATCCATACTCATGCCACCATGATACATGCCTACAGCTATATGCATACGTTCAAGTGCATGGTATAGCATCTCTGTTTCTTTCCTCGTACCACAATAGATTATACCTGAGCTTTCACTATTCTTCTTAACATATTGTCCGATATAACGTTTTTTATTGACGCCTTTTAGGACTGAAAAGTGTAGGTTCTTACGGTCAAAACCGGTAACAAAAACCTCAGGCTCATACAAAGCCAACTGGTCCATAATATCATCGCGTACCAACTCTGTAGCCGTTGCTGTTAAAGCCGCAATAACCGGTCTATATGGCAATTTGTTCAATATGTTGGCAATATTTCTATAACTTGGCCTAAAATCATGTCCCCACTGGGAAACACAATGGGCCTCATCAATGGCAATAAAATCAATTGTATTATAACGGATAATATCTCTAATTAAACGACTTTCTATGCGTTCTGGGGCAATATAGATCATTTTATAGCGCTGTGCCTGAATGCCTTCATACCTATCTGACATCTCTACTTCGTCAAGTGCACTGTTAATATAGGTTGCTTCTATGCCCATATCTCTTAAGGTATCAACCTGATCCTTCATCAAGGAAATCAAAGGTGATATCACCAAAGTAACCCCCGAAAAAAGTAAGGCAGGAATCTGATAACATATAGATTTTCCACCACCTGTAGGCATCAAGATGAGCGTATCTTTTCTATTTATAATGCTCTCTATCGCCAGTCGTTGGCCTTCCTTAAAATCGGTATAGCCATAATATTTTTTTAGACATAATTCTATTGTCTTTGTCTCACTAAAAGTATTCATTTGATTCCTCCGCTTGGTCGAGCTATTATTGAAAACTTAATTCTTGTTTTCACCTATTTGAATACTATCCGGAGACAAATGATAAATCATATCTTTGCGTTCAACTACAATTTTTATCTTATCTCTTACGGTCAAATCCTTGTCAATTTTTTGGAGCAATTCTCTTGTCGGATTCATAGCTATGGGATGGCCGACCGACTTGAGCATCTCAAAGTCTCCTGCTGTATCACCATATGCATAAGATTCACTCAGTTCTATGTTATATTCTGACACAAGATTCTTAAGTGCCACCTTTTTATTCTGACTGTCCCACATAGGACGAACCGCACCTGTATAATAATGCTCATCGTCCATCTCATAGACGGATCCAATATAATGATCAAATTCGAATTTTTCACTGATTTCCCGAACCAGCTCAAAAGGCGATCCTGATATGGTTATAATCTTATGGCCTTGGTTTTTGTGCCATCTAATCTGATCTCTTGTATATGTATAGACACGGTCACCATTTTGTTCAATTACCTTATTTGCTATAAACTCTACTTGAGTTCTATGAAGACCTCGTATCGCATCAACATATATTTCTGCCATTCTAACTAAGTAGTCGTCGTAATTGCCGATGCGTTTGTCCCACCTGTTGTATTTTTCCCTTAGTTCCTTGTACCATACTTCGCTACTTATGATATCTGATTTAATCATTTTCTTGAAAATGGCTGTAATCATGCCTTCTCGATATAATGTACCGTCAATATCAAAAAATGCTGCTACCTTACCCATACAATCACCTCTATTCTTGAGATTTCTCCGATAGGTATAAACCCATTAATATTAATAGTGTTCCGATTAAAGTCATGTATGTAATTTTCTCTTTAAGTACCAATGCAGACATGATTGTTGTAACAACCGGTATAAGATAAATATATTGATTGGTCTTAACCGGGCCGATGGCCTTAATGGCATTATTCCATAGGATAAATGCCAGGGAAGAAGCGACAATCCCCAGAAAGAGCATACTCGCAACGATTCTAGCGTTGATCACTTCAAAAGTAACCGGCTGTCCTTTGACCACCACAACAAATAGGAGCACCAATAGACCATATAAAAACACTTTTCGCGTCAGTTGAATCATATGATAATCTTTCGAAGTTTTTTCCATCAAGACGGAATAGATCGCAAACATAGCCGCGGCGCCAAGCGCAAGGAAATCTCCAATAGGCTCAACCCCTTCAAACTTACTACCATTAATGATAATTAGGAAAACACCAAGATAAGCCAAAATAAATCCAATGATGCTTTTTAGTGTAAAAAAATGTGTTTTATAAACAATCATAGATAGTATACCTGTTAAGAGAGGTATTGTTGCCACAATCAAACTTACATTCGATGAATAGGTATGCTGCAAAGCTGTGTTCTCAAAAACAAAATAAAATGCAAGTGCACCACCTATAAAGAGAAAAAGTATTTCCTCTTTAATAGAGGTCGGCTTTTTGAATTTCGGATATAGTAATGTTAGAAATACGATAGCCAAAAGATAACGTACTACCAAAATCTGTAATGGTGTGAACTGATTCAGCAATATCTTGCTCACAATAAATGTAGAACTCCAAATGGTAATCGTTGTTACGGCATATATATGTCCTTTAATGGATGTTTTCATGATGCACCTTATACTTTCTCTATTTTCTTCTCATCATTTTAACATAAATTACTAGATTTCTCATCTTGAATCTTAAAAAAGATCAGGTTAGTCCCCTAATCTATATTCAAGATACCGCCATAGCCTTGCTAAATAGAACATAAAATTAAGTAAAATAGGAAGTGTCTCAATAAAATTGAGGCACTTCCTATTTCTATATCTTTATAATAAAATGTATTATCAATATCTAATTAATAACGCTTCTATACCCAATAATAGGTTCACGCATGTAACCATCCAAAGCAGTAATTCTCACACCATAAGAAGAGGTAGCATGAATAATCTGACCGTCACCAATAAAAATGGCCACATGTGAGATGGAACCGCCATAACCATAGACAACCAAGTCTCCAGGGAGAAGTTGATTTCTAGTCACTGCTTTACCATTTTTGCCCTGTCCTCTTGAAGATCGGTCAAGTGCATATCCGAACTTCGCAAATATTTGGCTGGTATAACCTGAACAATCGACACCACCTGTTAAGCTGGTACCACCATAGCGGTAGCGTGTGCCTATGAAATTCTTTGCATAAGCAACAATCTGGTTTCTTACATCGTTTACCGGTTGATTTGGATCATACTTATGGATGTAGTCTTTATGGACATAGCCTGTTATTTGACCGGACGACTTCACTTGATACCAAGCATCTATTTCACCAACAATGGTTACTTCTTCATTAGAGCTAAGTTTTCCGATGATATTGTTTGGATTGGTTAAATCCGGTTCAGATCTTAGGTTCAATATACTTGCTGTCACTATTGCCTTTAATTGCATAGGTGGTGCAAGTGCAATCTTAGCTGCCGCTGTTTCCAGAGTGATGGTGTCATCTTCTTCATAGTTTTCAAGTCGCTCTTGCCATGCATCTTCTAAAAGATCCTCGTCCATCATACGTTCAAAAACTCTGTAGTTCATAATTATGGCTTGCTCTGACGTACTGTAGCCATCCGGATTGATATTCTCATCACCTGTCCCGGAAACAATCGTATTAGCAACCGCTAAATTGATGCTTTTTGTAGCCCAGCTTGAAATGGCCTGTTGATCATTAAATTCAGGGGTGCTTTTACTTGGTGTTAAGATCTCTACTTTGTTTTCATCTTCTATTTTTTCTATCATGCGTACCATCATAACAACCATTTGTTCTCTCGTTACTAACGCTTCAGGAACAAAAGTTTTTTCAGTGATGCCTGAAGCAATACCTGCTTCAAATGCTTTCAATATAAAAGCTTTGTTGGTGTCTTCAAATGGATTTTTTACCGCTTCTATATCTATAATGCTATTGGTAGATGCTTCATAGGTTTTTACCAACAATTCAACATATGCTTCTCTTGTTAATTTTTTCTGATAATCTTGTGCTAATGTATCCGTTACAAGATTAATCTCAACAGCGGATTCGATTTCCTGAGTTGCCCAAGAAGATGGTGTCGCTGCCTGTGCACGCATACCCACCGATAAGCCTAGTGTTACCAAGGTACAAATGCCTAGTGCTCTCACGCAATGCTTTTTGATTGGTGTCCCAAACATGTTAGCCTCCTTGAAGTAAAATATCTTTTTCTTGAAACATGCTCTCTTATAAAATAGCAAAAGATTAGGTCTCAATTATTTCACCTCATTAACCAACATTATAGAGAAGTTCTAATAATAAGTCAATAAAGATTTAATGAATATTTAATGAATTAAAACAAGAAGAATTAGTTCAAATCCCCGTTTTAAAGCTTTGT
The DNA here is from genome assembly GCF_900538275.1 of Petrocella atlantisensis. Lineage (GTDB taxonomy): Bacteria > Bacillota > Clostridia > Lachnospirales > Vallitaleaceae > Petrocella > Petrocella atlantisensis. The sequence continues at coordinate 1,560,636 of NZ_LR130778.1, forward strand.
TAGTATTTTCGACGATTACTTTTGTTAATAAATATTTAACAACTTAACTCCAGGCATTCACTTAAGTCATGCTGATAGCCTGTTCATAGCTACTGATTATATAAATCTTTTCTCATCTGTAAGAACACTTCTCTTGTAATTTCACCGCTTGCATAGCGTCTGTTTAGAATATCTTCAGGCTGATCTATGGAATGTAATGCCTCCGCTTTTATATCATGTGTATCGTTTAAAAAATACCGTCTAACAAGTCCTTTAGGGCCAAAAAATATGTACATCATGAACAGCATCATTGAAAAACCTATAAGCGGAAATACCCACATACCACCCCACCAAAAAAATGGTCCCATTTATTCAACATCCTTTCAAATTTATAATATCCTCATCATAACATACATACCTAGTAATATCAATCATGGTTTATATAAATATGTATTGATATTTATGACTTTATCTTATATACTATAAAGAAACTAACATACCATAAATTGTTATAAAGGTGGTGAAACTATCGATAACTTGTCACAACTCTTCAAGCTACTCAGTGATCATAGTCGGCTCATGATATTATTTGCACTTGAAGCGGAGCCATTATCTGTTTCAAAGCTCATTGAAATCACCGGATTGTCTCAACCTCTGGTCTCTTTTCACTTAAAAGTACTTAGAGAAGCCAATTTGGTTTTGACCCAGAGACGTGGTACTTTTGTCTATAACGCCATTTGCGATCAAAGCTTAATACCTCTCATCCGAGAATTCGAAAAGTATCAACCTGAGACATCAACCGATTCAAGTCCATTCCCATTTAATTGTCCACCTTGGCATAATGCATAGACATAATGATACCATCAATAATCATACTAAGAATAAATAGGAGGTACTCCCAATGGATATGAACAACTGTTGTGGTGATAGCGGCAAAGACGAAGGAGATATGGCAGGTAAAATGGAAGGCATGCCCAAAATGATGGGCGGCGGCTTTAATCCCAAGGATATGTGCAAGCAAATGACAGAAAGCATTACAACCACCGCAAGGATGGCCGGCTTTGCCACACCTGAAGTCCAAGTTATTTTTGAAGACTGGGTTCTTGAAGTAGAAAAAGAAATCATGCAATTTATAACATTAGATGTCGACATCACACCTGCAAAGATTGCTGATCATTTGAAAATAAGTGAAGATAGTGTTTTGTATTTCATCAGCAAACTTATTCGAGACAAAAAAATCGTTGTCACCGGTCTAGCCCTTAAATAGAATTATGAAAAAAGTATAGCGAACCACTGGCTATTTGTTGTAGTATCGTTTGACCGAACTCAATGCTATAATCGTAGATGTGTAAATTCCAATAAAATTAAAATCGTATACCCTATATGACACTCAAATACCAAGTACTAATATTCGAATAAACCAACATCGACCATGAAGTTCCTGGAATCAGTATGTGTAATGGAGCAAGTCTGCAAGGATGCAGACCGCCGACGTTTGGTGCAGGACGCACCAACAGGAGGCCGTAATTATACATACTGTGGAAGGGTTTTCATGGGACCACCTTAATAATCACATTAATCATCTACTTGTGTTCTATAAAATAGCAAAATTTATATAAGGCTGAATCAGATATCAATATTCTGAGACAGCCCCTTAATTTAAACTCATAGTCATCTTACTACGATAGAGTTCTCTTGAACCCTTATAACCTATAATCCGCCTGAGCACCTACATCTTTTACCACTGAAGCTTCTTTAGGATTCTGTGCATAAACTTGATAGTGCTGTATCATCTGATGCCTTTTGAAACCGGGAATACCCGAATCTTCACCCACTCTTGATGTCGCATTACTGTGCTTTATTTCAAGGTTTTCACTTCGACTTCTATTAATCGTCGCACCTTGTTCAAAAGCATGACTTGCAGATACCCGATTGGTTTGTTCCTGTGATGCCTTGATGTCATCTGTATTAGGTTTGTTACCTTGCTCTATTAATAAACCCTTGCTCTCTGTTGGAGGCTGAGTTTTATTACGACCTGTAGTCCTGTCTGATTTTGGCGACACAGACATGCTTTCATATGCACGAATACCCATAGACCTGATGTTCATTCCATCACCTTCTTTAGTCATCTTATTCAATAACTTTACTATGATTAGAATACCATAGTTATATGAACAATATGTGTCTAAAAGAGACCGTATTCCAACTCAATGGTATAGTCACCACAGACTTGGCAGACATTGATACTTACAATATAAGTACCATCCACAATCCCTTCATTTAACAGTCGCGGCAAAGTCTTTTCTTCATAAGCCTTCGATAGACTGCTCATAACATACTTCCCCGCCTTAGCAAATAAATAAAAATGGAACTCAAGAAATCGATCCGAATTGCTCTTATCACTTTTGTTATTATGACAGGCTTCACAACCCTGATCATAATACTCCATAGAAAAATCAACGAGATCACTTTCATGAAGTAGTTCTAATATTTCTTCCACAGTGATGCCCGAAAGTGGATTGTCTTCATCGTTTAAGAATATGCTGCATTTCTCACTGTCCAATATGATTTTTTTATCCTTGTACATCCATTCGTAACTCGACATTGTTTTGACTCCTTTCATTTACCATAACGTTTATTTAAATGATTATTGTTTAATTATTTTGGTTCAGTTCTTTTATTGCCTTAATAAGATCTTCAACCTCCTCAAGGTTTGTATCAAAAGACGTTACCAATCTAACCATACCGCTTTCTTCTTCCCAAGTCATCTGGTAGAAATAAAAAGTTGTCAAGAGTCGGTCAATCCATGTCTGTGGCATTTTTACAAACATCATATTCCCATATGGAATACTCATAAATTCAAGTCTTTCAATGTCTTTAATTTCTTCATAGAGCTTTTTCATCATGTTGTTTGCTTTATGCGCATTTTCAAGATAGAGGTCATCTTTTAAGAAAGCAATGTACTGAGCACTAATATAACGCATCTTGGACATAAGTTGCATGCCTTGTTTTCTGGTGTATTTTAAACTGTTACTTGTTGACCGATCAAATGAAACAATAGCTTCACCATACATCATGCCGTTTTTGGCACCACCAAAGGAGAGCACATCAACACCTGTCTCTCCAATCATCTCATCCATACTAATACCCAGAGCAGCTACCCCATTGGCAATCCTAGCACCATCTACATGTAATAATAAATCATGGCTATGGGCATAATCGGCTAATGTTTTTATTTCTTCTGTGGTATAAAGCGTTCCAAGTTCAGTAATCTGACTTATAGAAATAACTTTGGGTTGATTGTGATGCTCGTTGCCTTTATCCAATAAGAATCTGTCAATGGCTTCAGGTAGCAATTTGCCATTAACATGAGGCACCGTTAAGAGTTTCGCACCTGTATAACGTTCAAAAGCCCCACATTCATCTACATTAATATGTGCTGTATCCACACAAATTACCGCTTCATAAGATTTAAGCAATGTACTTAACCCAATGATATTGGCACCTGTTCCATTAAGAACCAAGCTGACTTCACAAGGCTGACTGAAGAGAGCCTTGATTCTATCTATCGCTTCTTTTGTAATCGGATCATCACCATACGGAATGGCATGTTCCTGATTGGCTTTAACAATCGCTTCCATTATTTTAGGGTGTACACTGGCTGTATTGTCACTTTTAAAAGTCTTCATATTGGGTCTCCATTCTGTTTTGTCATCCTGAATGTCTTCACTTTTCACATTCTACTTTAACCTTCTTTAATTATATCATAATCATGGTTTTTTGAAGCATTTTCTTTGAGTAAAGCAAGAAAAGGTCTTCTCGAGAGCTAAAAAAAGGTCAAGACCATCGTCTCAACCCTAACATTTTCATACTATAATATTTCTTTTAAATAACTGATTAAGTGTTTAACTTTTTTGAATTGACTGTAATCAAGATTTACCAAGTCGATATCATATTCTGCTTCTAATGCTTCAAGTACCTCCACCAAATCATCTTCATCCATTTGAAGATCATCTTCAAAATCCATAGATGTACTGACTTCATTTGGGTCACCATGCCCAATGACTTCTGCAATTATGCCTTTAACCACGTCTGTTATCATAGTTTACTCCTCATATTCATAATCATATTCATCAAAATCGTAATCTTCGTACTTTACATTTTTAACAACTTGTCTTGAGGGCTTTTTAATTTTTTTTGGCATTTTTTCGTCTGTTTGCAACCTCAAATTACGTCTTCTTCTCTCTTTTTGAATAAGAAATGTTTCAAAATCCAATGGTTCTTGCCTTTCCATTTTTCTCTCCTCGTTGAAAATCGTTTACGCCATTAGCTTAGTCACCCATTTTTCAAAGCTACATAAGATCCCCTGAATGGTAATCCCATATAAGAACGGGCTCAGAGCCCTATTCCCATATTTTCATTATAATCAATGATTCAAACTAGTCAAGCATTATTTTATCTTCTAAAATGGTATCTATAATGAATGTAAAAAAAAGACCTAGAGAAGAATAAAGAGAAAAACAAAGACAAAAAAATATACCTCAAATCCAAAGAATGTGAGGTGATTTCTTATTACTTCTAAATATATGTATATTAATGATCTGTTGGTGTGACGGATAAGGGGAAAAGTTGTTTTTTGGCTTCACTGGCCGATGCTATACTTTTACTATATCTGTGGTTATATTCAAAAAACCATTTTTCTTCCTTATTCAGAATGATGTCTAGAATTCGCCCTTCATAGGCTTGCATCGTCACATCAATTTCCATCTTTTCCCCATGTGTGTTCATATATTCAATCAAATCCGGCATAGCATCTTCAGATAACGTTGTTAAATAATACAAATCTAATTTACCTGTCACTTCATATTGTCTTAAGTTATTACGAACAATCACGGCATCAATGTTCACAAAGCTGATGACCAGATAATAGACAAGTCCAACCATAATTCCCCATTCAATCACCTTATAATTCGGCTTCCAGATTCCAAGCGCTATTAAGCTCATAAAAATCGCCATAAAGAGAAGAATTAAGTAAACATAAAGCCTAAGCCTCGTGTAACCATACATCGATTCGTAAAGGAACATCTTGTAAAATGAAGAAGCCATCATAATATAAGTGCAAATAACAGTCACTGTAAGACTCATTCGAATGGCCAAACTGCTTTTCACAAATTTCTTCACAAATAACACACCCATAGTATTTAGTATACTTAGTACTAAAAGTTCAAAAAAGCCTTCTCTCGCATAACTGGCATAATCGTAGTTTTTTAGCAATTCTGTGGATTGAGCCAGAAAAAGAAATCGAATCTGTACATACGCAAAGATTACATAGAGTAGATTCAAAAGCAACAAAACAGTAACACCAACCAAAACCGGAATGACTTCATGGTTTACTACAGGCGAAACACCGATTTCTCCTTTTTCCATTTTCATTTGATTTGATCGAATCAAGTAGATACTTAGCCCATAGAAGAAACAAGCTATGATGATAAAGACAAAAATCCTTTCAACAGTATCCCATATGATATCCGTTTCTAGAAATTCAAACCCTTGATGCATAAGCTCTCCAAACGCAGCATCGGCACTGGTCATCAATGCAGATGCAACCAACAATATAGGAAGTGCTATAACTAAGCCTATACCGATTTGCTTAAAAATACCGGCATGTTTATTGTAGGCTTTTGAACCATGATTGAAATACTTAAAAAAGTTAGACAGTGCACCTACAAAATGATTAATCCCTTCTACTAAATATGTTGGCCATTTAAAGGTTACATGACTATAACTTAAAGTCATGAGCAAACCGATTAATAAAAGTGCTGATAAAACTCTAATAATATCCACAGTTGTAACCGCAAAATTAAGACTGAGTATAATGACATATGCACTCACATAGAAAAACACTTTCCCTACTGGTAGCTTTGCTTCTTTTTTAAAATGCCACACAGCAGCAACCGTCAGAACTGTAACCATAAAAACCGAAATACCAAAATCTTGATCCACAAAAAACAGTGTTGACATTAAAGCAATAACCGTTGCATATATCCATGATTTTGACATATTATAAATCCTCCTCTTCATAAACCAACAGGTCGCCCGGTTGGCAGTTTAACACTTCACATATTTTTTCCAAGGTAGAAAACCGTATGGCCTTGGCTTTATTGTTTTTTAGAATAGAAAGATTAGCATTGGATATACCCACTTGCTCGGCAAGTTCCCCAAGACCCATCTTCCTTTTTGCCATCATCACGTCCAAATTCACCATGATACCCATTGTGTCATCTCCTTAGATTGTCAGATCATTTTCATTTTTATAATGAATCGCTTCCTCAAATACATCAGCAAGGACAAAGCAAAACAAGGCTGCCAAAGCAAACACAAAAATCACAATCAAGGTAAGAAAAGTAAAAAAGAAAATGGCTTTTGTTGTAAATATAATCCCAATAATAAATGCCGATACCCCAATACGTTTTAGACTTGTAACATTTCTCATAATAAACGGGGTATTGGCCACACAAGAATCAAAAATACGTCTAAGTTCATACAAAACAGCCAGGGCTAATAATCCACTTGCGTACAGTACGCCTAGAAAATAATTTCTAACAAAGGTAATCCCTGTAAATGCAAAAGCATAATTAATATAATCGGCTACGATCCAAGGCAAAAAGATCAAACTGATTACTGCCACAACCATCAGCAAGACCATAAGGACACTTAATATTCTTGGTAACCATACTCTTTTCTTCATAATACCACCTCATTTGTTATTTTCGCTGTTACTTTCAGCATTTTTATTTATAGCTATAATAGCATATATTTTTTCTTTTATCAATACATTTTTATTGTTTATCGATATAATTTTATTGAAAAAGGTCTAACTCTTGATTCAAAACTCTTAAGGAACCCCTCTGGATCAGTATGGTCGTATATGGATAATTATGTTATAATAACGGTTAATGTGAAGATTCAACTATATAGTTTTGACATATTAACCATTACTTAAAAATAAAAAATTAGAGGTGAAACTATGAGCGAAATAAAACTAACAGAATATAGCCATGGCGCGGGTTGTGGTTGCAAAATCTCTCCTGCCATTTTAGATACAATTCTAGAGACTTCAAGACCTATCATTCCGGATCCAAAGCTTCTAGTAGGCAACAGCAGTAAGGATGATGCCGCTGCGTATGACCTTGGCAATGGTACTTCCGTCCTTAGTACAACGGATTTTTTTATGCCCATTACAGATGATCCTTTTACCTTCGGTAGAATATCCGCTACCAACGCACTCAGTGATATTTACGCCATGGGTGGTAAGCCATTAATGGCTATTGCTATCTTAGGATGGCCCCTTGATAAATTGGCGCCAGAGATTGCACGGGATGTTATTGATGGTGGCCGAAGTGCTTGTGAGGAAGCCGGCATTCCATTAGCCGGTGGGCATTCTATTGACTCGCCTGAGCCTATTTTCGGTCTGGCTGTTACAGGCATTGTTAATAATCATCAGCTTAAGCAAAACAATAAAGCCAAAGCAGACTGTAATATCTTTCTAACAAAGCCTCTTGGTATCGGCATTCTAACTACGGCTCAAAAACGTAAAAAAATCGAAGACGGTCATATTGATGCTGCTATAGAAGCTATGTGCACCTTGAATAAAATTGGTGGTGAATTGGCTACTATTGATGGCGTTGTTGCTTTAACGGACGTAACAGGTTTTGGACTTCTAGGTCATTTGACTGAGATCTGTGAAGGCAGTGGTATATCCGCTCAAATTCAATTTGACCAAGTACCTTTTTTACCAAACACCAAGAAATACCTATCTCTTGGTTGTATTTCCGGCGGTACACGCAACAACTTTAAGAGCTATGGTCATAAAATCGCACCTATGACAGAAGATCAACAGCATCTGCTCTGTGATGCTCAGACGTCCGGTGGTTTATTGGCGATTGTTGAAGATGAGAGCACCGCTGCATTTTTAGAAATAACCGCTAAAGCCGGCTTAGATCTTAAACCTATTGGTCGTACCACGTCCCTTGGTCAACACTTTGTCACTGTGGTATAGAGGGTATGTCTATGGAAACCAGCCATGATTTCTTAAGCATTGTTCTTGATGAGCGTCCATTGATTGATGTTCGAGCACCGATTGAATTTCAAAAAGGTGCTTTTAAGCATGCTGTGAATCTACCGATTATGAACGACGAAGAGCGACATGCTGTTGGTATTAAGTATAAGGAAGATGGGAATGCTGCCGCCACCGACCTAGGTTACAATCTTGTCAGCGGAGAAGTCAAAGCATCACGAGTCACGGCTTGGATTCAGTTTATTGAAGAAAACCCCACGGCTATGTTGTATTGTTTTCGTGGTGGTTCTAGATCTAGAATCAGTCAAGAATGGCTTCATGATGCCGGCAAAGATATTATTCGTCTTGAAGGTGGTTATAAAGCCTTCAGGCAATACTTACTCTCAGAGCTTATGCCCCGGGCACAAATAGCCAAGCCCATTATATTAGGTGGCTGCACTGGTTCCGGCAAAACTTTAATATTAAAAGACCTTAAAAATGCCATCGATCTAGAAGCCATCGCTCACCATCGTGGTTCCTCCTTTGGTCACCATATAGATGAACAACCTACGCAAATCGACTTTGAGAACAACCTGGCCTATGCCTTGATTCAACACAAGTCAAAAGGCTATAAACATGTCATCTTGGAAGATGAAGGTAAAAATGTTGGCAAAAGATTCCTTCCTACCGATTTGGTCGCCCATTATAAAACAGGTGACTATGTAATTGTAGAAATCCCCCTAGAAGAAAGGGTGCAGATTACCTTACAAGAATATGTGATTGAATCTCAAGCCCATCATATTGAGCGATTTGGTGAAGGTCAAGGTTTGAAGCTCTGGTATGATTATATTCTCGCCAGTATGCATCGCCTCGAGAAAAGATTTGGTGGTGATCGACTGAAGATTGTGGTCGAACTTTTCAAAGAAGCCTATGACACACAAGTGATTAGTGGCACTTATATATGCCACGAACCATGGATTACTATGTTTCTTAGAGACTACTATGATCCAATGTACAACTTCCAAATGTCTAAAGTACAACACCATGTAGTTTTCAAAGGTAATAGGGATGATGTTCACAGCTATTTGGAAGCACTAGATTAGATTAAGTCAAAGCCAATAAAAAAAGGTGCTTATAAGCACCTTTTTTACGTATATCAGTAAGCCAATTTCGACCATGAAGTTCCTAGAATATACCTCATATCGTTATAACCTTTTTTGCCTTCATCATGATGTCAACAATCTCTTCCATATTAGAAATACGTCCGGTGGTCATAGATGCACGCATATCATAAGCATCTATACAGGTACCACATGCAATGATTTCCACACCCTTTTCATCTAAACCATGCATCACATCCATATAGCCATTTTCTTTAGATAAAAGTCTGACACCTGAGTTATAGAGTATAACGAGTTCCGGACTTTCTCTTCTTGCCCATAGTTTTTTCAAAAATGCGCCCATTAGTTTATGTCCTAAATCATCATCACCTGAACCCATTTTATCGCTATTAATTACAATTATATTTTTCATAGTATCTCCAAATTCATTTAATTTTATCAATTATATTGCCGCTACGTCCACTTCACGCCAACTGACTACTTGGTTCTTACCTTGTTCTTTTGCAATCTTTGTCGCCTTTTCAGCATAATAAATAATTTGATCCACATCACGTCCATCTATGGGGTAACTGGCTACGCCAATAGATACTGTGGTTTCAAAAAGGAAATCCTCTTGTTGACTTTCAATTCTAGCACGTATACGTTCTGCTAGTGTCTCACCAATCACATGGTCTGTGTTTTCTAAAATCACTATAAACTCGTCACCACTTAGCCACCTGAAAACCTTGTCCTCATCTCTTATGGCTTCATTAATAATCGTGCCTAGCTTTTTAATCATCTGATTGCCGGCTTGATAGCTTACATCATTATAATACCTAAGGTCGTCCCCATCAATAAACAAGACACAATACTGATCCGTCTTTCTTCCTGTTCGCGTGACCCTATTGGCCAAGTACTGATTTGCTGCTTTAGCATTGGGCAGACCTGATATTTCATCAATCAAAGCATAATTATAGACTTCTTCATAATAATCTAAAGATTGTCTGAACCTATTGATGACACCGCCAAGGATGTTTCTAACCATACCTTCACCGGAGTACTTGAGGCTACTATCTACTTTTTTATCTTCCTTAACCACAAACATATAATAATCCTCTAAGGAAGTAATCGGCTCTTCATATGCATATAAAATCGAATGCAATGTTATGTCATGATAACCATTTTCTCGCATTTCTTGGCGATAATAATTCTTTGCCTCATCCAATACATCTTCAATGAAGGCCTCGTTACTGTCTTTGATTATGATTGTGAAAGCATCGCCTTCTGTCCGATAAACAATTTCCCTTGGGAAAAACTGACACAAAACTCGGGCCGCTGTTCTTATAATCAGATCGCCGGTTTCTCTACCTGAATCCCGATTGAGTTCACTTAAATTTGTGATATCAAAAATACAGATAATACCACTGGTCCCAAAAAGAGTGGTGTAATCTTCTTCAATGAATTGAATGAAATTTTTTAGTCGTGTTAAGGGGTCTACATGTAGATCCCTATGCAGAACAAATTCATTCATATTAATCTCCCATCATACAAAAGCCTTTAGATTCTATATCTGTAAACCTATGATCTATTCAGCTTATTGATTCCATGTAACATTCTACGCTTTATTTCACTTCCTGACAAGTCCCAAGTTGTAAAATTCTACAATCAATTTTATTATTTAGTTTTTTTTATGTTTTTTTATGTTTTTTTCCGCAGTTTTATGACCGCCTGAAATATTATATACTTCCTTAAAGCCATGATTCATTAATATATTTTGCACCGCGTTTCCCGTGGTTCCCTTATTGCAATATGTAATGATGATGATTTCTTTATCTAGGTCCTTTAAATGCAATCTAAAGTTTTCGTGAGGCATGTTAATAGCACCTGCCACATGTTTCTTCTCAAATTGTTTGGGTATCCTTGCATCAATGATTTTATAGGGTTTACCGGATGCTTTAAGCTTCTCGAGTTCATCAATTGTCATAAGTCGACGTTCTTTGTGAATGGCGTTATCCAGTATCATACCTGTATACATAACCGGATCTTTTGTAATTGAAAATGGTGGTGCATAACCTAAGTCCAAATGAAAAAGATCTTCTGCCTTTGCCCCGTAAGTAATGGCTGTTACAAAAACATCCAGTCGCTTATCAACGCCGTCTTCTCCAATGATTTGAACACCTAATAGTTTTCCTGTTATTTTATCTGCAATTGCTTTAATAACCAGTTCTTTACCACCCATATAGAATGGTTTGCTGGGTTTTATATTATGGCTAACTACGACCGAATATCCAAGTGCCTTTGCTTCTTTTTCAGATAGCCCTGTCTGAGCTACAGCCAAATCAAAGACTTTAAAAATACCGGTTCCAAGTATACCTCTAAACAATAAATGCCCACCGGATATATTTTCTCCAGCAATTCTACCTGTCTTGTTAGCGGTTGATCCAAGAGGTCTAAATACCGGCTTGCCAGTAACCACATGGTACTGTTCAATACAATCACCACAGGCGTAAACATCTGTAATATTGGTTTCCATTCTCTGATCTACGATTATTGCACCGGATTCTCCTGTAGCTATACCCCCGGCTTTTGCTAAAGTCACTTCGGGCTTCACACCTGTCGCCACAACAATCATGTCACCATGAACCATTTGTCCATTTTGCAGCTTGACACCATCTTCTAGGATGGTTTCAACTCTGGCGCTTAGCATTACTTTTACATCTTTTTCTATTAGATGTTCCTCAACATAGGTTGCCATATCTGCATCTAGCCCAGGTGTCACTTGATCTAGCATTTCTATCAATGTAATGTCTATGCCGATGTTTTTCAAGTTCTCACAAAGCTCCAATCCAATAAAACCACTTCCAATAATAATCGCTGACTTTGGCTTATTGCTATCAATAAATCCTGTGATTTTAAGCATATCTTGAATATTTCTTAATGCAAAAACATGTTTCTGATGAATGCCCTCAATGGGTGGCATAACAGATACAGCACCTGTTGCTATTACCAAGCGGTCATAATAATCCTCAAAAATCTCATTATTGCTTAAGTTCTTAACCCTTATTGTTTTTGAGCTTGTATCTAGGTCTATGACCTCATGAGATATATGTATATCTATATTATATTTCTTTTTGAAAAATTCAGGATCTCTTGGTGTAAGTTCTTCTTTATCTTCTACTTCGCCACCGATAAAATAAGGCATGCCACAACCGGAGTAAGATATATCCTGATCTTTTTCATAAATGACAATCTCCGAATCCTCATCATTTCTTCTAGCCTTTGCTGCTGCTGATGTACCCGCTGCTACTGCACCGATTACTATAATTCTCATATGACACCATCCTTTCAAAACAAAACATGATTGTGTATAAAGTTATGAAGCACCTTCTTATAGAAAGTGCTTCATTTACTTTGTCTCTATTATATAACAGTTCTCTACATTATGCCTTAGTTATATCATTATAAATAGCTTGACTGGATATCCCACCATAAAACCTTAATTTGTCATTAATTTGAACGTATGGAATTGGAAATTCTTTTTTCATCAAATCAACAACCTCAGATTCATCATCTAGATCGTTTTCCATAACATCGATAAATTCAAACTCTAGATTATCCATTTTGCCACTTAGATCTGCTACCATCTCATCATACATCTCACCCATGGTGGCTTGAGGGCCACAGCCTTCCGGGCCACAACCACAACCGCCGCTTTGTGCCGGCGCATCATTTTTTAGTCCATACACTATGATTTTTGTTTTTGTTTGATTTTCCATATTATTTTCCTCCAAAAATGTTTTCTGACATCAACGTGAGCATCTCTAAGCCTCTGATTTCCTTTTCCTGCATCGGTACTTTAAGTACTTGTGATTCTGTAAACTGATCATGAATTTCTTTTAAATATTTTTCCTGCATATTTCTACGATTCCCAAAGAAGGGTGTTACGGCTTGATCATCGGGAATAATTAGATTCGCCACAATGAGTTGTGTATGAACATCTACAGATTTTAACTCTTCTGATGCTCTATAGGCTTCAATAATCGGTGTTTTCTCAGGATACATAACAAAGCCAAAAGTGGTTTCCTCTTTGTTTTTCATCATATTAATAACCTTGTCAAAACGAGCTTTCTGAATCTTATCCGCGGTACTGATTTCTGTTGAAACACCGGCTTTTAGCTGAATCTGCTTACTCCAGTCCATAGGTAACTCAAGAAGTCTTAGTGTATGACCGGTTGGTGCCGTATCAAAAACAATCACTTCAAAAGCATCGCCACTGGCATATTCCATAAACTTTTGGAAGGAAGCCATCTCTTCCGTACAAGGTGAATCCAGTTCTTCTTCCATGGCTTGAATTGTGTTTGCATCAAAATTCAAACGGGCATCTTTTAATATGGATTCTTTATAATCATGGGTCGCTTTTTTCTGGTCAATCTTCACAGCAAATAGATTTGAAATCCCATCGATTTGTGTGACTTCATCTGTAACCGGCTTATCAAGGACATTACCAATATGTGCCGCAGGGTCTGTTGTCATTAGTAAGGTCTTAAACCCTTTATTAGCCGTCTTAACAGCTGTTAGACATGCCATAGATGTTTTACCCACGCCGCCTTTACCGGAGTAAAAGATATGCTTTCTTTTACCTTCTTCCGGATAGATGAGTTTTCCGATATCAAGATCTAAGTTATCCAGATTCATTCTTGGTACTGAATCTTCTTTTGCTTCTTCTTGATCACTATTAGCAACTAAAGCTTCATTTTCTAGAGGTACGTTAAATAGCTTCGCGCCACATTTCTTAAACATAGCCATGCCTTTTAGTTCACCATCAAATAACTCCATGGTTTGGATGGTCACATTCGGAAAGGCTTCATGGGCTTTTTCTTTATAGCCTTGTTGCATCTCGTATCTGGTTTTGAAGAATGGGTTAACGATTTCCGATTCCGGTATGAAGCCGTTGATGATGATTCTGGTTGTGGTCACTCCAATCTGAGCCAACTCGTTGGATGCGCGTACCGTCTCTTGAAGCGATGTTTGTTCCGGTTGCATCACAAAGACAAAGTCAGTTTGTTTTGAATCTCTTAGCTTTGACAGTGCTCGATCATATTTTTCTTTACTTTCTTGAATCAAAGCCACTGGCCCCATACAGGTTTGTCCGCTCCCTTTGGAACTATCTTCAATATGCTTGCTCCAGTCAACAGGAAGCTCCAATAAACGGATTGTATGGCCTGTAGGTGCCGTATCAAATATAATAATGTCATAACTGTCATCATCCATAAAGTCAATGAACTTATCAAATGAAGCCATTTCCTCTGTACATGGTCCGCTGAGTTGTTCCTCAGCAATCTTAATCATTTCTTCATCAAAAAGCTCTCTCATAGGTGCTAATGATCTTTCTTTATATTCCTTTGTAGATTGATCCGGATCGATCTCCATGGCGTATAGATGCTCGATGCCATTAATCTTGGTTATATTATGACCAATCTCCTGATCAAATACATCCGATAAGTTGGCCGCAGGGTCTGTGGTAACGATCATGGTTTTTTTACCCATATTAGCATAATAAACCGCTGTCGTACTAGCCATAGACGTCTTACCTACGCCGCCTTTTCCTGAGAAAAATATAAATTCTGTCTTACTTGTTGTTTTACTTGTTGTTTTATTTGTTGCTTCACTGGATGTTTTATTCATTGATTTTTTGCTCCAATTCTTCAAAAGTCGGATAGGACCCGAATTTTATGATGTTACCATTAAGTGTGGTGATAGGTAGGATATCTCTACCTTTTTCTTTAACGAGTTTGAAAACACTTTCGTTTTCTTTAAACTTCATCGGTTGCTGGGTAATCATATAGCGTTCCACTTTTGCACCCTCATATTTGTTCTTAATGTGTTCGATATTCTCACCGAGCTTTACAAGGCTCTCATCGACACTTGGACCGCAAAGACCTGTTGAACAACACATTGGTGGATCATAAAATTCTATTATCATAATTTTCTCCTTTATGTATATATTTGAGTTTATGCATATACGAAATAAAAAATATTTCTATATATCGTTTACAAAATTGTCTCTTTAAATTCTACGAAAGAACACTTACTATCCTTATACTTCTCAAGTAATGCCATATCTTTTTCATATGTCCTACTTGTTTTACTTTCTTCAACTAACAATTCATAAAGCTTAGGGTAACGTTCTATAAACTTTTTACTAATCTCATAATAAACCCATTGTGCTTTTTTATCATAGCTAATAATACCGGCGTTTTTAAGTTTTGCCAGATGCCTTGATACATTAGATTGTGTCATATTTAAAATCATTTCAACTTCACAAACACATAATTCTCTTTTGAATAATATACCTAGAATTCTAAGCCTATTTTCATCACCAAGTGTTTTGAATATTTCCGATAGTTCCATAAGTCATCACCTCTATTTGTATATGAGCGAAATCGAATATACTAATATTACCTCATATTTTCTTATCCGTCAAGCTAACTGTAATAATGAAAAAAAAGGATCATCAACCTCAAGGTCAATAATCCCTTTTTATACTATACCAAATATTCTTTAATCTCCGATGGCTTTGGCACCCTGCCCATTACTTTTAGCGTTCCATCTACAACAAGTGCCGGTGTACTCATAACGCCATATCCTATAATTTCTTTCATGTCTGTCACTTTTTCCACAGTCGCCTCAATGTTTAATTCTGCAAGTGCTTTTTTTGTGTTTGCTTCTAGATTTGTACAATTTTTACAACCTGGTCCTAATACTTTGATCTCCATAATAGCCTCCTAATTCTAATGTAGTAAAAAGTTAAATAAGTAACCTACTAATATTATACCAAAACTTGTTATTGCAACAAATATTGCAAGTAATTTAGGTTTAATCACTTTTCTAAGTAAGATCATAGCCGGTAAAGATAAGGCCGCTACAGCCATCATAAAGGATAAAGCAGTACCCATGCCCATACCTTTTGATATCAATGCTTCTGCTATCGGAATCGTACCTATGACGTCTGCATAAAGTGGTATACCAACAGCCACACCTACTAAAACAGCAAAGGGATTATCCGGTCCGGCGTATTTGGTCAGAATATCTGCAGGTGCCCAACCATGTATCGCTGCACCAAGTCCTATACCAATTAATAAATAAATCCACACATGCTTTACAATCTTTATTACTTCTTCTATCGAAAAACTAATACGTTCTTTTTTTGTGAGTGTTTGTATTTCCACATCGCCCATGGACATCTCGTACACATAACCTTCAACTTCACTTTCTAGGTTGAACTTCCCTATGACAATACCTCCAATAATACCAATAATGACACCCATGGCTATGTACAGTGCTGCTACTTTCCAACCAAACGCTGCTAACAGTACAATAATAGCGCCTTGATTAATCAGTGGAGATGTAATTAAGAATGAAAAAGTCACACCAAGTGGTATGCCACTCTCAACAAATCCAATAAAGATTGGCACCGATGAACAAGAACAAAAAGGCGTTACAGTTCCAAGCAGTGACGCCATGATGTTTCCTTTTATACCACTGAAATTCTCAAGAATTTTCTTTGTTCGCTCAGGTGGAAAATAACTTCTTATATATGAGATTAAGAAAATCATAATACTTAGAAGCATTAGAATCTTAATCACATCATAGATGAAAAAATGCACTGAAGATCCTAAGTTGGTATCCATAGATAGCTTAAACACATTTTCCACCAAAGCCGCTACCAAGTCATATAACCACTCGAATTTTAGAATACTGGTAAAAACACTCCATACCCCATTTAAAAAATCTAACATATTATAACCTCTTTCTAAATTAAACTTCCACTTGTTTGCTCAGCTTTTTCACATATAGGATTTCTAAGAAATACATACACTTGCTTCTACGTCTTAGTTATCTATATGTTCAATTAAGTTGTTATGCCTCAAATGCTTTTACCTGAATATAGTCTTCTACATGCTCTAACCTATGCATGTCTTTCTTATATGTAGCATCATTCTCTAAGTGAAGAATGATATCTTTAAGCAGAGAGATTAACAATTTATTGGAGTCATCAATGTTATAATACATCATTTGCTCCAGTCTTTTAGATTGAACAAAATTCAAGTCTCTTAGTTTGCCCAGATGCTTTGAGATCTTAGGTTGTGTTTCCTCTAGTACGGCTTGGATTTGACATACACACAAACTTTTATTATAGAGTAAGATCATGGTTCTTAAACGTGTTTCATCTGATAATACCTTAAAAACATCCATAACTTCTGTCACACAAACACCTCCAACTGCAAAATACGTACATGCCCATATGGGTATATACGTATTCTACTATGTTTTTTTCTATATGTCAATGAATATATTGACAATTCTTACTTCATGCAATAACCTTAATACCATATAGGTAAGAAAAGTCCTTAACACATCATCTTAACAAACGGGCTTTCTTATAAATGATAAATGCTATGGAGGTAATATGATTAAGGATAATCAAGACTCAATCACACAAGAACCTTTAGATGAACAAAATAACATAGATGAACTCAACAAAACCCCATACCCGGAACATTGGATACGTAAGACCGTTTTGTTTTTACTAAGTCAAAGCTTTTCTTTATTCGGTTCTGCTTTGGTTCAATTTGCGATCATATGGCATATTACCTTAACAACACAATCCGGTGTTATGATGACCATCTCCACTGTATTTGCCTTTCTTCCCCAACTCGTTATCTCTCTTTTTGCCGGAGTCTGGGCCGATCGGTACAACCGTAAAACACTGATGATCCTTTCGGATTTTCTTATTGCAAGTGCAACGTTAGTTCTAGCTATCTTGTTTTATATGGGATACGGCAGCTTATGGGCGCTTTTTATCGTTTCCGGCATACGCTCTTTAGGGGCAGGTATTCAAACCCCTGCTGTTAATGCTTTTTTACCACAGATTGTCCCTACGGCTAAACTGATGAAAGTCAATGGTATCAACAATAGCATCGGCTCTTTAATTATGTTGGTTTCTCCCATTGTCAGCGGCCTTTTACTTGCTACCTCCACTTTAGAAGTTACTTTTATGATTGATGTCATGACCGCAACCATTGCCATCCTGATTCTTATAGCTTTAAAAGTGCCACCCCATGAAAAAGCCCTCTCGCTGCAACAAGAGGGTTATTTCGATGATCTAAAAGCTGGTCTACTTTATGTACGTGATAACCGCTTCATAAAAGAGATGCTGATTTTTTATGCTGTCTTTTTCTTTTTGTTGGTTCCCGTTGCATTTCTAACACCGCTAATGGTGGCACGTTCTTTTGGTGATGATGTTTGGCGTCTGACGGCTAATGAAGTTGTTTTTTTCCTAGGTTCTATTTTAGGTGGTATCTTGATTTCCATATGGAAAGGCCTAGAAAACCATATCCATACCATCGCTATATCTTGTAGCCTATTGGGTATCTTCACCCTTGGTCTCGGGCTCTCCAAATACTTTTCCATCTACCTATTTTTCATGTTTCTAAGTGGACTCATCGTACCATTTTTTGTTGCTGCTATCACCACATTGCTTCAAGAAAGAATCGATAACAATATGCAAGGAAGAATCTTCGGTTTGACTCAGATCGTCATGGCCGGCGTCATGCCCCTAGGTATGGTCATCGTAGGTCCAATTGCTGACCTTGTCGCAATAGAAATTCTTTTTGTCATCACCGGTTTTCTAATGGCACTCCTTGGTATAAAAGTATATTTCAACAAAAGTTCTCAAGCTTAATGTGATAATATTTAATTGAGCCACTATACGGACTTTGTCTTAAACTATGTTCCTGTTATTATTAATTTGATCTAAAACTATATTTCTTTAAAGGAGTTTTACAATGAATGACAATAAATATAAAGCAATGTTAGTGTCCGTGATTCACGAAAAAGAATTTCAAAGGGAAATTATAATGAGACAAGTCCAAGATCTTCCAAAAGGAGATATTCTAATAAATGTAAAGTATTCTTCACTAAACTATAAAGACGCTCTTTCAGCTACAGGAAATAAAGGCGTAACTAGAAGTTAT
This sequence comes from Petrocella atlantisensis, assembly GCF_900538275.1. Classification (GTDB taxonomy): domain Bacteria; phylum Bacillota; class Clostridia; order Lachnospirales; family Vallitaleaceae; genus Petrocella; species Petrocella atlantisensis. The sequence goes on from NZ_LR130778.1 coordinate 1,579,808, forward strand.
CCCCATACGCCTGGAATTGATGCTGCTGGTGTTGTAGTAGAAAGTAACAATGATACTTTAAAAGTTGGTGATAAAGTTATTGTAACAGGATATGATTTAGGGATGAATACATCAGGAGGTTATGGAGAGTATATTAGAGTTCCTGCTGAATGGGTTGTTAAACTTCCCGAAAATCTTTCTCTTAGAGAGAGCATGATATTTGGTACAGCTGGATTTACTGCTGCTCTATCCGTTTATAAATTAGTAAACTCAGATGTTAAACCTAAAGATGGAGATATCTTAGTAACAGGTGCAACAGGCGGAGTAGGTAGCATAGCTATCTCAATCTTAAATAGAATTGGCTATAATGTCATCGCTGCTACAGGAAAAACTGATGAAAAAGAAATGCTATTTGGGCTTGGCGCAAAAGAGATCGTTGATAGAAAAGAGATAGATGACAAATCTGAAAGAGCTCTTTCAAAAGGTCGATGGGCCGGTGTAATAGATACAGTAGGTGGAAATATATTAGCTACAGCTATTAAATCAACTAATTATGGCGGTAGTGTGACATGCTGTGGAAATGTCGCATCTCATGAATTCTCAACGTCTGTCTATCCATTTATTTTGCGGGGCATAACATTGTTTGGAATTGATTCTGTTCAATGTCCTATGGATATTAGACTAAAAATCTGGAATGCTTTAGCCTCAGATTGGAAGCCTAATAATTTAAATGATAATGTAGATGAAGTGTCTTTAGAAGGATTAAGTAAAAAAATAGATATGATATTAGCAGGTAAGCACAAAGGTAGAACTATAGTTAATCTTGAATTATAAGTAAGCATACACTCTACAGCACAGAGTACCACTAAAAACCTGTGATAAATCATCTCAATCCTTTTACATTCCTGTATATCCAATGCTTACATCAAAAAACTGCAGTTACTTATGGTACGGGTCACCGTACTTCATTTCAGGCGGTTTTTTCTCGCTTCTTCCTGTCTAATTGTTCTATCAATAAGTCCACTTATTCCTACAATGTCAATTTTCTCGTACTCTTTGAAACAGCGACCCATTACTAAAAAACTTCTATAATACTGACTTACAATTTTTTTATCATTATCTACAAATGAAGTGACCCCATAACAGCAGACAACCAAATGGCTCACTAAGCAGCACCTTGACGATATTCAAACGGTGACATTTTAGTTCTTAACTGAATTCGTTCGTTGTTATAAAATTCAATATATTCATCTATATCCTTTGCAATCTCTTCAATAGTCATATTACTTGTGTCTGGCAACCATTCTGCCTTTAATGTGGAAAAGAAGCTTTCTATAGGTGCATTATCAATAGGAGTACCAGGCCTAGACATAGAAGCTATAATACCACAACTTTCAATATAGCTGTGATATTCATGAGAAGTATATTGAGCCCCTTGATCACTATTATCCTGAATTCGGCATAACTCTGACTATACCGAAGAAAATACTATGTCGAAGTTTTTTCAAATGCTTTAATATACTGGTTTCTTTGCAAAAACTTCGGCATAGTATTTATACTTGAAGTACCAAGAAAAGGAGGTGCTTCAAGATGACAATTAAAACCATTTGCGAACTTTGTCTTCAAGCAGTAACTGATGCAGGCTATAATGAGTCAACAATCTTCAACTATCAAGGTGTTATAAGGCGATTCAAAAAGTTCTGTATGAAAAAGAATGTGACAGAATACTCATACGATATCGGTGAACAGTATGCCAATGATGTTATCAGCAAGAAAACAGGAAAATTCAGTAAAAACCGATATCATACTCAAGGAAGGTTTATTAGGCTGATAGATTCTTACTTCGACACAGGAACCTTTGATTTTTCAGTAGTTAAACGTGGAAAGATTTCGCCAAAAAACCAACAGCATAAGATTATATACGAAGACTATCAAAAATTCCTTAAATCCATTTATGACAACGAAAATACAATTCATTTCTATGAGTATGGAATGTATTGCATTTTAGAATTTTTAGTCAATATTTCTGTTTATAACTTATGTGATCTTGAGCCACATATGGTCATTAGATATATAAAAGAGACCAAGCAAACCAGGCAGCGTGAAGTTTTATGCGAGCTTAGAAATATCTTTAGATATCTTGAAAGAACAGACTTAACATCTGCTATTGCAGGAATACATGCTCCAAGAATTCATAAAATCATTCCACTTCTTACTGATGAAGAATGTAAAAAACTGGAATCAGTTATTACTGATGGCAAGATAACATTAAGGGATGCCGCTATTGTAATCATAGGCTTATCTTGTGGTATTAGAGCTTGTGACTTGATAAATCTTAAACTGTCAGATATAGATTGGAATAATGACATAATTACATTTAGGCAAAGTAAAACTGGAAATCTTGTTTGCTTGCCTCTTACTCCAACAGTTGGGAATGCAATAGCTAGATATATCGTGAATGAACGACCTGATGTAGAAAGTAACTTTCTCTTTCTAAGAACACTTGCACCATTTACCCCACTTTCTGATCACGCTTCATGTCATGCCATTGTGAGCAAGGTATTTATGAGTGCAGGTATCGATAAAGGTTCACGCATTTGGGGTATGCATATGCTCAGGCATAACGCCGCATCAACTATAGTGAGAAATGAAGTTCCGATAGAGACTATTGCAGCTATACTAGGACATTCAACTCCTGATACAACTGATATATACATAACAACCGACGTTGAAAGACTCAAAGAATGTGTACTTCCAATGGCTAACATCTCTAAGGAGGTGAATCCATGAACGAGTACATCAGCAAATTAGCACCACATATAATAGAATTTATCGAATTCAAAAATGCATTAGGCATCGAATATAAAACAAGCAGGTATTATCTGAAACAGCTTGACATATTTAACTACAATCATAAAAATCTCAGTAATCTTGACCGTGAAACTGTTGAAGAATGGGCATTGTTACATGCTGAAAAGTCAATATCTGGAGACCGGAGCTGGATATCACCAATAAGAGAATTCGGAAGATACCTTCTGAGTGTTGGATATGAAGCTTATGTACTTGATAACAGGTTTACTATTCAGCGTTATCGTCCTGAAGTATATTTAATGACAGAATCAGAAATACAAAGTTTCTTTATGGAGTGTGATCACTTTGTATTAAGGCACAAAGCCTTGGGACGTCCATATGTCCTTCCTGCATTATACAGATTTCTGTACTGTTGTGGTGCAAGATGCGGCGAAGCACGTAAACTGAAATGCGAAGACGTATACTTAAAGGAAGGGTATGTAGATATCCTTCAAACAAAAGCTCATAGAGACCGCAGATTATACTTATCTGATGAGTTAAAAAATATTTGGTCAAGTATGATGCTGCTATAAACAAGTGTGTAACAAACCGCAGTGAACTGGATTGAACTCAAAAGCACAGATCAGATAATATAATGAGGCAATTAGAAATATATGATGGTAAACCGATGAACTTGGACCGCCTATATCTGCATGATTATATGGAAATCTCTCGGATATCTGTTGAAGCCTTAGAAAAACAGGTCTTAGTTGATTGATGCCTTTACAAGAGCATAAAAGGTATCCCCAAAGATTTAAAGCTTACAGAATACGATCAGTAGTGACTTTGAGTTGAGAGGTATTCGGAAGTATTACTGCACCTTCTTTGCTATGACGCTCTCTTTATGGGTTGCAGGAACTTGCCCTGGATCTAGATGTAAGTAACACAGGAAAATCAGAAATATCCATTTAGAACTCTTAGCATCCTGATAAAAAGAAAATCCTTGTCGACGGATAGCATTAGCTTGCCAGCATCTCACGCAAATGCCAAAGCCATGGATTTATGCCATATTATGCAGTTACATTTCTACGAATCAGGATTTTACTTTGCTCGAACTATGCCATATCAGCGGAAGATTCTTTACTCACTCATATGTCGAAGAATTCAGATATTCGAGCATAGTCACTGTTAATGATGTCGATAGGTTGCTACTGCATCTTCTCGTGTAATGGCTGAATTTGCCAAATCTGTTATGTAGGTGATAACGGCATGATGAAGCAGCGGATAGATTATAAAAGACAGCATGTATCGCAAGATGAATCCTTCTAACGGTAAGCTGCAGAATTTCATCTTTCGATGGCCAATCTGATTAGATCAAGCTTTTTTAACGCGCATTTGTATGATTTGTTTGTCTTTTTTTTTAAGCCAGTCCACATCCAATGTCAGTTCCCCAATTTTTTTAACGAGAAGCTCCTTTTCTTCTTCGTGATCCTGCTTCATTTTTTCAATATCCTCATTCCGTTTATTGAATACTGCAGGCATATTGGCTAGAAATTCAGATTTCCAGCGGCTTATCAATTGTTGTGCGACATCGTGTTTCTTGGCTATTTCAGCTAACGTGCTCTCTTCGCGCAGGAGTTCAAGCACTATTGCTGCCTTCTCCTCGGGGGTCCATGTTCTTCTAGTTTTAGTCATACATTCAGTTTATCTTATTTTTCAAAATTTGTGTCCAACTCTATGTGCACATTATATTGTTTCTTTTTTCTTTCCAGAAAGATTACTGTCTACAATATCGAAATCTTCTCTTGGTATAAGTGCATCTAAATTTACTTTTTCCATATTTCCCTCCAATGGTGTAAAATCCCATATAAATCATCATACTAATATGACATAACTAGATGATCATAGCTTAATCATTTTTATATATAAATATCATCTATCTGATTCAATTAAAATGAATCTATACTCAGCATTGACTTCATACAAAGAACACTCATTTCATCAAGAGCTTAATGAAAAACTCTTGGTGACTATACTTTCAAGTTATTTAAGGGTAAAGGAGCACTCTCCATCATTAAGCATTTCTTCATGGTTTTCATGACATAGAGAATATATGATCCAAAGGAGATAAATTTTTGATGCTGCAAAAGCTGCAATACCCTCAGCTCTCATAAGTGGCTGATTAAATATGTAGAAAAGTAAAAAAGCTGCTATGGTTATGCCCATGAGTAAAGTAAAGTTTCTGTCTTTAGATGCATATTTTCTTGCAGCATCTATTCGGTCCATCCAGTCAAAATTAAGAACCGTCTCCTCCAGAATTTTATGGAACACGATTAATTGAATGATGATATGAATAAGAGGATAATACCTCAGTTGTGCAAAGCTGATCATCTCACTATGGTTAAGCAGATAGAGAACTCCTCCTGTTACTGACACTGCAGCCAGTCTTATTGTAAGAAGCCTGAGCTTTGAAAAATCACCAAAAAGTGATTTTTTGTCATTGTTACCCAGACCTGCCACGATAATAACCCATCCTGCAAGGGTCATCAGAAGCGCCACTAACCCGCTTACGCCGGCAAAACTAACGAACATGGCGCCCCAAAACATTTTCTTATATCCTTCTGTCATTTCGTTTCCCCCTAATCAGCTATCTAAATGATGCTTTTCTAATTGATCCAATGAAAAGCAGAAATCACACCCTACATAATATAAACAATTAGAGGGTGTGATCTGTTACACAAGATATTAAATAAATTTGCTGAATCTGTGAAGAATATTATGTGATGATCAGAAGAGCATCAATTTGCCTGTCATAAGCTTCGAGGAAAAAGCTCTTTTTGTCATGATTCACATTCATTTAAACGGTTTTGTTTTCATCCCCTGCTTCTTTCTATATAGCAATGCCTAAACTGCTACTCTGCAGTACTTCTCCACTTTAAATCCGTAGCTGAGCCTGAAAATATCTTCATTACTCGACAGATCCAGTCCAGTCAACTCAATGATCTTATTGATTCTGTAGGAAAGACTGTTTCTGTGTATGGACAGCGCTTCTGCCGTTTTGACCATTTGAGACTGGTGGTCCACTAAAACCTGAAGGGTTTTATAGAGTTCTCCATTATGGATCTGATCGTATTTTCTAAGAATATTCAAGGCAGGATGAGCATACTGCAGAAGATCTTTCTCGTTAAGATTGCTGAGCATAATGTAGAAACTGTAATCAGAGAAATACATTATCTCTTTTTCAATCTGAAGTCTTTTTGAGATCTTATAAAGCTGAGCGCTTTGCCCATAAGCATCCTTTAACGCCATAATATCCGTGCACGGACTGCTCATGCCCATGTGGATGACACCTTGCTGGAAAAGACCAAGAAGTCTTCTCTCTTCCTCCGAAGTAAGCCTTCCATCTTGAGAAAGCCTGCAGATGACAAGTAGATTCCCTTGTTCTTCCAGACAGAAGGCACCAGGGAGAATATTCTTAATTTGCTCCTTCAAGAATGTTGTGGCTTGAATACTGTTTAAGTATTCATTTGTCTTCATCATCAAGCAGCTCATCTTTTCAGGAAGTTCAATCTGATTGATTTTGAACCTGATCTTAATGAGTTCTTCATCTCCCCCATGGATCAGTTCATGAATCAGATTTTCTTCCTGAGATCCAAATACCCCCTTATGCTCTTTTGTCCGAAGAAGAACCTCACACACTGAGCTGCCCACCATTGGAAGATACTCTTCAATTAAGGCATTCTCGATTTCTCTTTTCTTCAGCATAATGACGTAGCCGACAAGTCGGTCCTTGTTAAAAATTTTACTGCATGACTTTACATAGGCAGAAAAACTGCAGTTCACCTCATAGACATCGGAGTTATGAGGGAAAGGTCTGATCTGGTCTATCTTGTGTACTTCTTTGATAAACTCATAGGAGCAGTAACCCCTCCTGATATTCGCTTTCCATATGTCATCATCAATATCTTCCATGGAGGATACGTCAAGAATTTTAAACCCGGCATCAATAATAATGACTGGATTTTCAAGTGTCTTTTCCGAAACCTTTAGTATGCTCTTAAGATCAGCCCCTCTCATGGCAAGAGCCATAAGCTCAATCACCTGATAACTGGTCTTAAGTTTTTTCTGCATAATATTATTCACTGCCTGAAGCGCTTTCAAAGTGTGCTCTTCTCGTATCAGGGCATAGTTTGATATCATGCCGTTCTCCAGTGAATACGCCAAATGTCTGCTAACGGATTCATCCTCAAAATCTCTCTCTTTTATTCCGATAATGGCAGACAGGCCAGCCCCTTTCTCAGGGCTGTCCGCTTCGGCTTTAATCCATGATATGATCTCCTCTATATTTCCAATATAGAGCTTTTTCCTGATATTTTGAGCTCCATTCTCAAAAAGACAAATCTCACTAATTTCATCCTCTACTGTAATTTCTGATCTTAAAATCTCCAGTCTGTTTTCCTGCTTAAGTACCCTTAAGACGCTTCTGAAATCCATCACTTTCCCCTCTTTCCATTATACAGATTCTTATATTGACACCACTTGGGCAAGACGCACAAATACTCCTCTGATATTCATGCACTCCTCATCTATCGCCTTCTGAATTCATATGTTATTATTATAACAGACTCTTCATGAATTGTCTTAAATCTACACATCGCTTCAATGCCTGAACTTTTGAATCCTGAGTAAAAACTGAAAAATATATGCTGAGTACAATGATTTTTCAAGTCTTTAAAATCAGGGTTTTGTTCAAAATGCCAAAATATATTTTATGAATATCTTAAGAGGAGATTGTTATGAAATACGAAAAGTTATTTGAAAGAGGTAGAATCGGAAAACTTAACCTGAAAAACCGTGTGGTTATGCCTGCCATCGGCGTTAACCTTGCCAATTCCCAAGGAGAAGCTACAGATGTGATTACCAGGTACTACGAAGAAAGAGCCAAAGGTGGAGTTGGTCTGATCATCACGGAGATTGCTCGTATTGATGATGAATATGGTGTCGGTACACCGAATCAGCTTTCAGTCACTGAAGGGCGTCATATTCCCCATTTGGAGAGAATGATTGAAACCATTCAGAAGCATGGCACAAAAGTGTTTATTCAGCTTCATCACCCCGGCAGAGAAACCAAAAGCAGTCTCATAGGCGGAAAACAGATTGTTGCGCCTTCTGCCATCATGTGCAAGGCGACTCAGGAAATGCCGCGTGCCCTGACCACCGAAGAGTGTGAGGGCCTTGTGAAGAGCTTCATCAAAGGTGCAGTCATCTCCAAAACTGCCGGTGCAGACGGAGTAGAGATTCATGCCGCTCATGGTTACCTTCTTAATCAGTTTATCTCCCCTTACACCAACGTCAGGACAGATAAATATGGTGGAAGTTTCCATAACAGATTAAGAATTCTTTCAGAGATCATAACTGGAATCAAATACATGTGTGGAGCGGACTTTCCTGTTTCAGTAAGGATCAGCGCTGATGAATTCGTTGAGGGCGGCTTAAAGCTTCCTGAGTCGGTCAAGATCGCCAGAACCTTAGAGAGCCTGGGCATAGATGCAATCAATGTCAGCAGTGGAACCTACGAAAGTGCCACCACCATCATTGAGCCTGGATCCTATCCACAGGGATGGAAAAAGCATTTGGCTACAGAGATCCGCAAAAATGTTAAGATCCCTGTCATCGCAGTAAACAATATTAAAGACCCTCAAACTGCTGAGCAGCTTTTAAATGATGGTGTCTGCGACTTTGTTGGAGTGGCTCGTGGTCATCTGGCTGACCCCAACTGGGTAAATAAAGCAAGAGACGGAAAAAGCGATCAGATCAGAAAATGTATCGGCTGCCTAAACTGTTTTGCCGAGCTCAATCAGGGAAGACACACGAAGTGTGCGGTTAATGCCAGAGTAGGGCGGGAAATCGAATTTTCAGACCCTAATATAGATGGAGAAGGAAAGACTGTTGTGGTAATCGGTGGTGGACCTGCCGGGATGCAGGCTGCCTTACTTCTTGATCAGAGAAAGTACAGAACCATCCTCATTGATGAGAGAGAGAAACTTGGCGGAACGCTCAATGTAGCTGACAAGGCCCCCATCAAGGAGAAAGTGGCTGACATGAATAACGGAATGATCCGTGAGATTGAAGAGAGCGGCGTTGATGTGAGAATGAATACGAAGGCTACTGTAGAAATGGTGAAGGAACTGAATCCTGATGGCATTTTCGTTGCAGTAGGTGCCACGCCTGCCATTCCACCTATCCCAGGAATTCAAGGGAAAAATGTCATGCTTGCAGAAGATGTACTCACCGGGAAGTCCGTGGCCACAGGCAGAGTTGCCGTAATCGGTTCAGGACTTACAGGTCTTGAGACCGCAGAGCTTCTTGCTGACAAGGGTCATCCCATTACCCTTGTGGAGATGCAGAAAAACATCGGCCCTGGCATTAACCGCACCATTTTAGTGGACTTGATGATGAGATTCCAGAAACATGAACCTGTAATTATTCCCAATCATCGCCTGATGGGGATATCAGAAAACGGCATCACCATTATGAATCAGATGAACAATCAGGTTATGCAGATAGAGGCGGATACCGTCGTTCTTGCCCTAGGAGTAGCACCAAGGCGCTCTATGGTGAATGAGTTCTTGGACGCATTCGAGAATATCCGGGTCATCGGCGATGCAGAGAAAGCTGGGCGTATTCAGGAAGCCATTAAAGAAGGATACAGCCAGGCCTTTGCTTTCACCACTAAGTAAGAAGGGGGATTTTTACCATGAAAGATTTTAAAAATAAGGTTGCCGTTATTACCGGAGCAGGTAATGGATTCGGATTTGAAATTGCCAAAGAATGTGCAAGCCGGGAAATGAAACTGGTTCTTGCTGACATTGATGAAGAAAGTTTAACCGCTGCTGTGTCCTATTTTAAACATAAGGGTGCTGAGGTTACCGGTGTCCACTGTGACGTCACCCTCGACAGTGAAATCGGGAAAATGGTGGATACCGCTATGAACACCTATGGAAGCATTGATTTTCTTGTCAATAATGCTGGTGTCGCCATCTCAGGTCCCGTATGGGAGCTCCCTCTTCAAGACTGGGACTGGATTGTGGGTGCAAATCTCATGAGTCAGATTTACGCCATGAAACGGGTTATCCCCATCATGCTTAAGCAGGGTTCTGAGTGTCATATCCTGAATGTGGCATCCATTGCAGGACTGATCACAACAAACGGCATGCCCGCTTATCACACTACAAAGCATGCAAGTGTGGCGCTAAGTGAGAGTACAAGCTTTGATCTTCAAGCCATAAATGCCAATATCCAGATGTCCGTATTTTGTCCCGGATTTGTTCAGACAGACCTTCATCATCATGAGAACCATCGTCCTGAAAGATTCTCGGACAAGAGCGATCCATACTACAGTTCTCCTCAATATGCGGCAGGACTTAAGAGAGCCGAGTTTGTCATCACAACAGGAATGCCCATTAACAGCATAGGCATGAGTGTGATGAACGGCATCGAAGAAAATCAGTTCTACATCCTGACTCACCCGATCTATAACACCCTGGTAGGTAGACGAGTGAAGGACATCCTTGAGGGAAGAGGTCCTGATCTTAAGGTGCTAAGGGGCTAGTCTCTTCAGTTTATGCTTCAAACTGACCAGGCTTCTGGCCAATGAGACTAAATATTCTTCTAAACTCCATGTTTTTCAGTATATCCAAAAAAACCCATTTATTCTAAAAGGCGCCGACTCCATCTGGAGACGCCGCCTTTTCATTTGGCTCTGTATGAAAGTAGTGTTGAATAAAGGTAGAGTAGGTCGGAGGAATTTCTTCCTCCTTCCCCTCATCAAATATCAAAGCGATGGCCGTTCTCTTGCTTGGTCGATAGTCTTTATCATTTTTGATCTTGGAGTATAGCTTGCGATCCATATGAGCCCGCTTATAGACTTCCGTTTCCGACATTCCCGTTTCCACAATCATTTCAAGCAGTTGTTCAGTGAATGTAGCTGTTCGTTTTGACAATCTCGACGAAATCTCATGCTCATCTTCCTGCCTCCGCCTCCTTCTTAAAAAAGTCGGTATAGCAAGGTCTTGAGAATTAGCTTCTGCCTCGTAGGTGCTTATCGGCTCCATAAAGTTTAAACTGATGAATTTCTCGACTTCTGTTCGTATGTGTTGCATTTTGTCGTCAACATCATTTTGAACAACGCTTAAATTCTCCAAACTTTTGGGCATATTTAACTCCTCTTATAGCCATATGGCTATATATGCATGTTTCAGAACCCGTAGCTCCTATTCCCGATGTTCGAATATGCCGAAAAACTCGCCTTCAATTTCAAAAATAGCATCAATCAGTATGATCGTTTCATCCTGCATAACCACTGTTCTTTGGTACGCATCTATCTTTTTCACACACCCTGTAGCAGTAATATATGCGCCACCAGCCTTCTTGTTATCAGACTGAAAATAGGTAATTGAGATTTCCATTTGCTCTTCCAACTGTTCTTGAATGACGCACAGCCTTTCGTTCAAATCCGCCTTGCTGTTTTCATCCAACTCAATCCTTGTATCCGTTAGCCTTGCCGTTTCTCTAATAGCAGAATCATAGCCTGTGAGCGTAGCGAAGGGGGAAAACTGTGCGGCACGGTCATGGGCGGACATCCGCTGACGCGAAGTGGAGGTATGATGCGGCAAATTGATAATGTCGTCATAGGGACTATTCATGCCTTATGACCTCCAATCTGCCGGTTACGGGAAGCGGTTGTCGCGCCTTCTTCCAGGTTCATACCCTTCAAAATCGCATTTTTACCGTACTTTTTCTTGATCTTGATTACAGCCTCCTGCATCCGTTTTTCCCGTGCCAACGCTGTTTCATCCTCGGCGTCTTTCTTTTGCTGCGCCTCATAGTCTGTAAAAAGGTCAAGCTGTTCGAAGGCATCTGCTTTTACGATGGCTTTTTCTTCCTGCACATGATTGGCGGTGAGGTTGACACGCCTGACCAATAAGTTCTTATCTGCAATGCGGTCATACAATTCCATCACGGCATCCATGATGAGCATGGTGGAGGAAGTTGCACGGTTCAAATTTACAGTTCCATGTGCGTGCTTTGGAATCTTACGGCCATAATGGTCTGTTATCACATCCCCATGATAGGACTTCTTTATCTCTGGATTAAGAAGATTTTCAATATCATAGCCGATTGTCAAAACCATTTGATCCGTAACAAGGCCTTTGTCCACTAAATCCAATGCAAGAAGATCCGTCATTTCCCGTACAATGAGTTTTGCTTTTTCAAAGGCATAGGGGAACTGCAGAACCTGCCCGGAGCTTATACTGTTTGAACGGGGCTTATACGCCTTGATATCCGCAAGCGTGCAGGGCTCCCAGCCCCATGCATGGTCAATCAGCAGTTCCGCATTAATGCCAAAGAGCTTATACAGCAGTTCTTCGTTGTTGCGCTCATAAGACTTTCCAACAGAGCACCGTGCCACATCACCCATGGTGTACATACCGTAGGCTTCAAGCTTCTTGGCATAACCCCGCCCCACACGCCAGAAATCCGTCAGGGGCCGGTGACTCCAGAGCAGCTGGCGATAGCTTGTTTCATCCAGTTCCGCAATACGCACACCGTCCTTATCTGGCGCAACATGCTTCGCTCTAATATCCATTGCGACTTTAGCAAGATAAAGATTTGTTCCAATTCCAGCCGTTGCGGTGACGCCGGTAGTCTTGAAAACATCCTGAATCATCATCATCGTCATCTCATGGGGTGTGAGACGATACGTTTTTAAATAATTTGTGACATCAATGAACACCTCATCGATTGAGTAAACATGGATATCCTCCGGGGCAACATATTTCAAATAAATATTGTATATCCGTGTGCTGTATTCCATATACAGAGCCATTTGTGGCGGTGCTGTGATATAGGAGATAGCCAATTCCGGCGACGACTTCAGCACTGCATTGTCATAGGATTCCCCAGTGAATTTACGCCCCGGAGCTTTATGCTGACGCAAGGCGTTGGCTTCTTTGATTTTCTGAACCGCTTCAAACAACCTTGCCCTACCGGAAATGCCATAGGATTTAAGAGTGGGCGAAACAGTAAGGCAAATGGTCTTTTCCGTGCGGCTCGGATCGGCGACAACGAGGTTCGTGTTCATGGGATCAAGGCCGCGTTCAACGCACTCGACGGAAGCATAGAACGACTTCAGGTCGATTGCAACATAGAAGCGATTCTTTTTTCCCATAACATTTCACCTCCTTGTCTACAGAATTGAATATTTCGTTGCGGCAGAGCCATGCTGGCTCCGCCACACCGGTATATGCATTTGTTGCTGCGCATCCGGCAAGGAAAGCTTATACCCTATCCGCATAGCGGATGCAAACAACTCAATGATTTATTTTCGTCGTCGCATTTCTCTTACAAATATCCAAATGAGCCATAGACCACCAGTAATCATGGCCAAGATGCAGTCGAAAAGAAATGAAAACAATCCATACTTTCTCATTGATACGCCCCTCCTATTACGGTTATTGCCTTTAGCAAGTTCATTATGGAACATCTTCCTATCTGCGCCACAATAAGAGCGCCTAACCTCCATAGTCTTCATAGCAGAATCGTGTATTATGCGCTTTATTACTATTCTAGTGTTACCTAGCCTCTAGCGAAATTGGATCGATTTCAATGAATTTGCCTTCTTCGTTGTATTCCTTGATTTTTCCCGTTATATGAAAATCCATTCCTTTGGTTACTGTATCAGCTCCGAGAACCTTCATATCATAAAAGTTCTTATCAATGAATGAAAAATATGCACCGGAACCCTTGTTTTCATTGTAATCACCACCTACTAGTAAAACGTCAAATCTGGTCTTCATTCCAGTATGAGGTAGAATGAGCCCCACGCATCCATCAAATTCAACTACATCGCCCTTATGCGCTTCAGCAAAGGCTTGTACTAATGGATCCCCTGGATCTTTAAGGCTCATAATAGCAGCAAAATCCGTTGAATTCGTAATGTTAATTGCATTCGAATTGAGAGGTTCGACTAACAACTTTGCAGTTTCCAATACTTTTAGGTAGTCGCCAAAATAATCGTATTTCGACTGGTCATTACTATCAAACGTGCAGGAAATAGTGACTATCTTACCGGTGTTCATGTTATAAGCAAAGGAATAACGCCCAGTTGAAACCACTCCATCTCCATCCGTATCAGCTCTGGAGAATGTGATAGTCCAACCCGGCAACCCCGCAATTGACAGTTTCTCTGATTTCTCGATTTTTGTATTCTTGAAATATTCACCATTAATGGTGTCCTTAACAATAGAAGGCATTTGGCTATTAAAATCACCGTCTGTCCCCGCAAAATCTTGACTTTGAAAAAGTATCGATGCATAATATTCTTCTTTTTCAGGATAATAGGATTTCCATATATCTGTAGACCTTTTATCTAACACATCATAGTACGCAGGTATTGAAAATTCAATCCCGTACCAATTAACCGTTTGGTTGGCTTTTGTGTCAAATCCGCTTACATTTCTCCCATTTGATAATTCGTTTGTTGAAGTCACCGTTGTGTCCGGGACATCTGTCTTAGTCGAGGGGAATGTATGATATGTAATCACGATTGGTACATCTTTGGGGTAGCTACTACTGGTACTGAAACTAGTAAATCTATCAACTTTTACTTGTTCGACATTTCCATCTTTTACAAGCAATCCGATTACCAAGTCATCTAATATATCTGTTTTAATATTAGTAAAACCCGCATCTTGTAATTCGGCTATTACATCTTGATAGTTTTTACCTTCTAATTCACTTGACGATGTATAATGGACCCCTCTGTCAAGACAGATTTTCTGCCGACCTAAGTTAGTCCTCCTTGTGAAATTTTGGATATCATGCAGCTTTGCTGACCTCAGCTGGCGTCGAATAGCCGAGTGATTGATGGGGTCTTTCCGTGTTGTAATATTTCATATATTCCTGAATAAGGGTTTTGAGCTCGTTGACAGACTCATACGCATAAATGTAGAGCTTCTCTTGCTTTAAGGATCTAAAAAAACGTTCGATTCGGTTGTTGTCTGTTGCTCGCCCTACTGAATCCATGCTGATCCGAATACCTTTTGACTTGAGCAGGTTGACGTATTCATTGCTTGTGAACTGGCTCCCTTGATCAGTATTATCCTGAATTCGGCATAATAGTGACTATACCGAAGAAAATACTATGTCGAAGTTTTTTCTTATCCGTTTAAACTCAACGATTGTTCATAATTCTTCGACATAGTGTTTTGACTAATCAAGTGAGTAAAGAATCTTCTTGATTTCGCCTTTTCTCCAAATTTTAACATCTGATACAGTTGTGGTTGGACCTGCTTTATTCATAGCTTCACTCATCATTTCGAGTGTTGCAAATGCGTAAAATCCTGATGTCGTAGACATGCTTTCATGACCAAGTAACTGCATAATAAAGGGCAATGGCACCCCATTTTTGTATAAATCCATGGCTTTGGTCTTTCTTATCATATGGCAGTGTACACCGATCGGAACGTCACTGCATGATTTGCGTGCTTTATCAGATGCTGTTTTAAGTACCAAGCTAATGCTATCCGTCGACAAACGGTGTGGCTTACCATCAAATATACTATAGAATAAGGGATTTTCTTTTTTATCAGGATGAAATTCTCTAAGATATAGTTCTAAATGTTGGACTGTCTTTTTTAACAGAGGCACATTTCTGATTTTCCTGCCTTTACCAATCAGCGTTACAAAAGGATTTGGTACATCTAGATGCAACGCGTTAAAGGTTAAATCAGCAAGTTCCTGCACTCTGGCACCAGTATCATAAAGCATAATCAGAATCATCCGATTTCGTCTGTGTTTTGATGTATCAACGTCATAGGCTGACAGAATGGCTGCCGTTGCTTTTGGTTGAAGATACTTAATAGGACGTTTTTCTTCTTTCTGCTTTTTAACAGTACATACTTCCGAATAAACACCTCTCAACTCAAAGTCTTCTTCACTACAGTATTTCAAAAAAGATCGTATTGCTGTAAGCTTTAAGTTTATCGTCTTTGGGGCATAATTTTTACCTTTTAGCCAACTTACAAAGTCATTAATATTTTCTCTTGTAAAGGCATCAAATGATACTTGGTCTTCAACTAATGACCTGTTAAGCTCCAAAAACTCCAAATAAGTTTTCAATGATTGTTTATAGGCTTCAACAGATTTATCCGAGAGATTTCTTGTTATAGGCATATAATCATGCAGATAGTTTCTGGCCAGTTGCCAAAAATCTTTCCCATTTTTCCTCTTATATTTCATAACTTTCCACCTCCGGAATGAGTTCTTCTGTAGAGGAGGCAAGTTCATTATATATGGGAAAGAAATCAGGAATTAAATGTATATAATAATAGGTACTTTCGATACCGGTATGCCCCATATATTTCATTAGGTATGGTAGCATTGCATGTATATTTTTGCCTTCTGCCGACCATCTCATTATATTAGAGCAGGCAAAGTGGTGTCTGAAATCATAGGCACGTGATTTCACTTTTCCATCCCTTTTGAGTCCTGCCGCAATCCAGATTTTTCTAAAATTAGCGGACACTGCGGTTGAAGAGCATATACCTCCATGACCTCCGGGAAAGAAATACTCTCGTTCAGGAAAACACTTGTTTATAGCAGCATCATACTTGACCAAATATTTTTAACTCATCAGATAAGTATAATCTGCGGTCTCTATGAGCTTTTGTTTGAAGGATATCTACATACCCTTCCTTTAAGTATACGTCTTCGCATTTCAGTTTACGTGCTTCGCCGCATCTTGCACCACAACAGTACAGAAATCTGTATAATGCAGGAAGGACATATGGACGTCCCAAGGCTTTGTGCCTTAATACAAAGTGATCACACTCCATAAAGAAACTTTGTATTTCTGATTCTGTCATTAAATATACTTCAGGACGATAACGCTGAATAGTAAACCTGTTATCAAGTACATAAGCTTCATATCCAACACTCAGAAGGTATCTTCCGAATTCTCTTATTGGTGATATCCAGCTCCGGTCTCCAGATATTGACTTTTCAGCATGTAACAATGCCCATTCTTCAACAGTTTCACGGTCAAGATTACTGAGATTTTTATGATTGTAGTTAAATATGTCAAGCTGTTTCAGATAATACCTGCTTGTTTTATATTCGATGCCTAATGCATTTTTGAATTCGATAAATTCTATTATATGTGGTGCTAATTTGCTGATGTACTCGTTCATGGATTCACCTCCTTAGAGATGTTAGCCATTGGAAGTACACATTCTTTGAGTCTTTCAACGTCGGTTGTTATGTATATATCAGTTGTATCAGGAGTTGAATGTCCTAGTATAGCTGCAATAGTCTCTATCGGAACTTCATTTCTCACTATAGTTGATGCGGCGTTATGCCTGAGCATATGCATACCCCAAATGCGTGAACCTTTATCGATACCTGCACTCATAAATACCTTGCTCACAATGGCATGACATGAAGCGTGATCAGAAAGTGGGGTAAATGGTGCAAGTGTTCTTAGAAAGAGAAAACTCTACATCAGGTCGTTCATTCACGATATATCTAGCTATTGCATTCCCAACTGTTGGAGTAAGAGGCAAGCAAACAAGATTTCCAGTTTTACTTTGCCTAAATGTAATTATGTCATTATTCCAATCTATATCTGACAGTTTAAGATTTATCAAGTCACAAGCTCTAATACCACAAGATAAGCCTATGATTACAATAGCGGCATCCCTTAATGTTATCTTGCCATCAGTAATAACTGATTCCAGTTTTTACATTCTTCATCAGTAAGAAGTGGAATGATTTTATGAATTCTTGGAGCAATTCCTGCAATAGCAGATGTTAAGTCTGTTCTTTCAAGATATCTAAAGATATTTCTAAGCTCGCATAAAACTTCACGCTGCCTGGTTTGCTTGGTCTCTTTTATATATCTAATGACCATATGTGGCTCAAGATCACATAAGTTATAAACGACAAAACCATCAAATTCCATACTCATAGAAATGAATTGTATTTTCGTTGTCATAAGGATTTAAAATTTTTGATATCTTCGTATATAATCTTATGCTGTTGGTTTTTGGCGAAACTTTCCATTTTCCTACTGAAAAATCAGCCTTGTCAAAAGAATCTATAGCCTAATAAATTCCTTGAGTTGATAGGTTTTACTGAATTTCCTGTTTTCTTGCTGATAACATCATTGCATACTGTTCACCGATATCGTATGAGTATTCTGTCACATCTTTTTCATACAGAACTGGCTGCCTTTGCTTTTGGTTGAAGATACTTAATAGGACGTTTGCTTCTTTCTGCTTTTAAGTACATACTTCCGAATTCTCAACTCAAAGTCTTCTTCACTACAGTATTTCAAAAGATCGTATGCTGAAGCTTTAAATCGTCTTTGGGGCATTTTTTACCTTTTAGGTCATTAATATTTTCCTGTAAAGGCATCAAATGATACTTGGTCTTCAATAATGCCTGTTAAGCTCCAAAAACTCCAAATAAGTTTTCAATGAGTTTATAGGCTTCAACAGATTTATCCGAGAGATTTCTTGTTATAGGCATATAATCATGCAGATAGTTTCTGGCCAGTTGCCAAAAATCTTTCCCATTTTTCCTCTTATATTTCATAATTCCAATCCGGAATGAGTGTAGAGGAGGCAAGTTCAGGGAAAGAAATCAGGAATTAAATGTATATAATAATAGGTACTTTCGATACCGGTATGCCCCATATTTTCATTAGGTATGGTAGCATTGCATGTATATTTTCCTTCTGCCGACCATCTCATTATATTAGAGCAGGCAAAGTGGTGTCTGAAATCATAGGCACGTGATTTCACTTTTCCATCCCTTTTGAGTCCTGCCGCAATCCAGATTTTTCTAAAATTAGCGGACACTGCGGTTGAAGAGCATATACCTCCATGACCTCCGGGAAAGAAATACTCTCGTTCAGGAAAACACTTGTTTATAGCAGCATCATACTTGACCAAATATTTTTTTAACTCATCAGATAAGTATAATCTGCGGTCTCTATGAGCTTTTGTTTGAAGGATATCTACATACCCTTCCTTTAAGTATACGTCTTCGCATTTCAGTTTACGTGCTTCGCCGCATCTTGCACCACAACAGTACAGAAATCTGTATAATGCAGGAAGGACATATGGACGTCCCAAGGCTTTGTGCCTTAATACAAAGTGATCACACTCCATAAAGAAACTTTGTATTTCTGATTCTGTCATTAAATATACTTCAGGACGATAACGCTGAATAGTAAACCTGTTATCAAGTACATAAGCTTCATATCCAACACTCAGAAGGTATCTTCCGAATTCTCTTATTGGTGATATCCAGCTCCGGTCTCCAGATATTGACTTTTCAGCATGTAACAATGCCCATTCTTCAACAGTTTCACGGTCAAGATTACTGAGATTTTTATGATTGTAGTTAAATATGTCAAGCTGTTTCAGATAATACCTGCTTGTTTTATATTCGATGCCTAATGCATTTTTGAATTCGATAAATTCTATTATATGTGGTGCTAATTTGCTGATGTACTCGTTCATGGATTCACCTCCTTAGAGATGTTAGCCATTGGAAGTACACATTCTTTGAGTCTTTCAACGTCGGTTGTTATGTATATATCAGTTGTATCAGGAGTTGAATGTCCTAGTATAGCTGCAATAGTCTCTATCGGAACTTCATTTCTCACTATAGTTGATGCGGCGTTATGCCTGAGCATATGCATACCCCAAATGCGTGAACCTTTATCGATACCTGCACTCATAAATACCTTGCTCACAATGGCATGACATGAAGCGTGATCAGAAAGTGGGGTAAATGGTGCAAGTGTTCTTAGAAAGAGAAAGTTACTTTCTACATCAGGTCGTTCATTCACGATATATCTAGCTATTGCATTCCCAACTGTTGGAGTAAGAGGCAAGCAAACAAGATTTCCAGTTTTACTTTGCCTAAATGTAATTATGTCATTATTCCAATCTATATCTGACAGTTTAAGATTTATCAAGTCACAAGCTCTAATACCACAAGATAAGCCTATGATTACAATAGCGGCATCCCTTAATGTTATCTTGCCATCAGTAATAACTGATTCCAGTTTTTTACATTCTTCATCAGTAAGAAGTGGAATGATTTTATGAATTCTTGGAGCATGTATTCCTGCAATAGCAGATGTTAAGTCTGTTCTTTCAAGATATCTAAAGATATTTCTAAGCTCGCATAAAACTTCACGCTGCCTGGTTTGCTTGGTCTCTTTTATATATCTAATGACCATATGTGGCTCAAGATCACATAAGTTATAAACAGAAATATTGACTAAAAATTCTAAAATGCAATACATTCCATACTCATAGAAATGAATTGTATTTTCGTTGTCATAAATGGATTTAAGGAATTTTTGATAGTCTTCGTATATAATCTTATGCTGTTGGTTTTTTGGCGAAATCTTTCCACGTTTAACTACTGAAAAATCAAAGGTTCCTGTGTCGAAGTAAGAATCTATCAGCCTAATAAACCTTCCTTGAGTATGATATCGGTTTTTACTGAATTTTCCTGTTTTCTTGCTGATAACATCATTGGCATACTGTTCACCGATATCGTATGAGTATTCTGTCACATTCTTTTTCATACAGAACTTTTTGAATCGCCTTATAACACCTTGATAGTTGAAGATTGTTGACTCATTATAGCCTGCATCAGTTACTGCTTGAAGACAAAGTTCGCAAATGGTTTTAATTGTCATCTTGAAGCACCTCCTTTTCTTGGTACTTCAAGTATAAATACTATGCCGAAGTTTTTGCAAAGAAACCAGTATATTAAAGCATTTGAAAAAACTTCGACATAGTATTTTCTTCGGTATAGTCACTATTATCCTGAATTCGGCATAACAGTGATCGTGGAGTGCAATATGCCAGCTATGACTATCAACGACTGTTAAAAACCAATGGTATTATATGCAGCATGAGTAGGAGCGGAAACCCTTATGACAATGCTCCTATGGAGTCCTTTTTCAGCATTTTAAAGAAGGAATTAATTCATCACAAACAATACAAAACTAGGGATCAAGCGAAGCATGATATTTTTGATTACATTGAAACTTTCTATAATTCAAATCGCTTGAATTCAGCAATCGGTTATAAAACGCCGAATCAATGCGAAAAACAAAGATTATCCGCCTAAAACGGTGTCTATTAAGTCAGGGAAAGATCAAACCATTCTGTAACATCGAAAAATTTTCACCATACTTTTCTTATACAGAACGGTTCATATTGATTTGTGTACCTATTTTCAATAGTTACAGAAAGTCTCTTCACCCTACTTATGGTACGGTTCACCGTTGTAGGGTTAACGGTAAAACGATGTTAGAAAACTCAATTAATCATAACTCCTTCCTGATATGACATTATCTTTCTATATAAAGTTAAGAATCTTTATTGCTCATAAGTAAACTATTTCTATTTATAGTCTCACTTCCTGTCCCTCAAAACTATTAATCTCATCAACCCTCATTGGTCTGTAGAAATAATACCCTTGAAACTCTGAACAACCATTACTCATAAGAAAATCAAGTTCTTCTTTTCTCTCAACACCTTCCGCAATGAGTCTAAATTTCATGTTCTTTGCAAGGTCTATAATTACTTTTGCGACAGCCTGGTCTTTTTCTGATTGATCCACATTCCGAACAAACTCCATTGCTAATTTTAGTCTGTCTATCGGCAACCTTTTAAGGCGACTTAAGGAAGAATATTCTGTACCAAAATCATCTATGGCAATAGAAATCCCCATTTCTCTAAATTGAGCCAGTCTTTGAATCACATCATCTTCTTCATGTATGGCAACACTTTCTGTCACTTCAAGTTCTAGGTATTTAGGGTCCATATGATAAGTACCTATAATCCTAGTTACTTTATCTATAATCCTTTCATCTTTTAACTGCTCCACAGATAGGTTCACCGCCATGATATGTTGGTCAAACCCTTCCTTGCGCCATGTATAACTTTGTTTGCAGGCGTTAATCAGAACCCATTCACCAATTTCATGAATCAAACCACTCTGCTCAGCCAAAGGTATAAACACACCTGGTGAAATCATCCCCTTTTGAGGGTGTTGCCACCGTACTAAAGCTTCAAAGCCACTTATCAGATTCTTATCACAATTGACTTGAGGCTGAAACATTAAAAACAACTCATCATTGACCAATGCATAATGTAAATCTTTCAGCAACTTAGTACGTTCACCTGTTTCTCTCTTCATAGAATCATTGCAGAAGACATACTTATTTTTCCCAAGCGCCTTTGCTTTATACATAGCCATATCTGCATGTTTGACTAACGTTTCACTTGCATTACCATCCTCGGGATATACAGCAATACCAGCACTGGCTGCCACTTTGAGCATATGATTTTTTATATTCACATCAACTTCGAAAGTCGACATAATGTTCTCAACAATAGATTGCAGCTCATTTATAGAAGCAACGCCAGGGATAATCACTAGAAATTCATCTCCACCAAAGCGGCAGGCTATATCCTGTAACCTTAGATTTTCTTTGATTCGATTTCCAATAATTCTTAGAAGCTCATCACCAGCATCATGACCAAGGGTATCATTAATATATTTAAAATCATCTAGATCCAAAAACATAATACCTAGTTGAAGGTTTGAGCGCTTTGATATCCTGAGTATTTCATCCATATGAATTTGGAACATTTTCCTGTTACTGAGACCAGTCAATAAATCTGAATAAGCTAACTCGTTAATATTGTTTTGTGAGTCGATTTTATCCCAAGCATCCGATAAAATATTTCTTAATATTATCAGAGATTCTTCTTCTTCATTGCCCCACTGTTTTCTCTTACCAGATAAGAACATCAAGTGACCTTGGTTATCATTTCCTCTTGTGACAGGTATTAAAATCATGGATCTGGCCCTATTATTATCTACAATACATCTAAAATTATCATTTTGTTGTACATGGTTTTCCAAATCAAATATCTGAATGATTTCACCATTAAAAAATGAATCACTTAGTTCACCTAATCCGTATTTTATAGTATCAAGGGTCGTATATTCTACATGACACTGATTACTTGTCTGTATTGATTCTCCGAAGCTTTGTCCTTCTCTCGGATACTTAATAGCATGCCCACATGACGCATCTAGAAGCTTATTAGCAACATCTAGAAGTTCCAATGTTTTTTTCTCTATTGTATTTTTGTCTATAGTTATAAAATCAGAAGATAGTTGTGCAAGGTTTTGGTGATTGATAATATAACGTTGATTGAGTAATAATTTATCATTTAAATAATTATTAACAAGTAAGACGGACAGAAATATCAGTATATAAAATGATATCTGTAGCGTCCAATCCATATACGTGATATCAATGATTTGACCCTGATTAAAAGCCCAATCATGGGCATGATAAATCAAGCTAGTTAGACTGATTGCATATATAAACCTCTTATAATTGAATAAGATTGATATCAATAAGAACAAAACAGGCAATGCCCATATAAAATTATTGGCTAACCTTCCAGAATAGTGTATTAATAAATATGTTACTAAACCAGTATTGATGAAAAAGTACAACTTGTCTTGTGTTTCTAACCTAGATACGTAAATCGAGATGAACATCACCAAAATTCCTGCCAGGCAAATCAATCCACTAACACCAAGAACGTCTTCCAAGGTATATGCACTTACAAAATATACGCCTATATTAACAATACCTATTATAATTATCAGGGCTGATGTATAAGCGA
Organism: Petrocella atlantisensis; assembly: GCF_900538275.1. Taxonomy (GTDB): domain Bacteria; phylum Bacillota; class Clostridia; order Lachnospirales; family Vallitaleaceae; genus Petrocella; species Petrocella atlantisensis. The sequence continues at coordinate 1,603,384 of NZ_LR130778.1, forward strand.
AAATCATTTGATGCTTCTTTTCATTCAGAAAGTAGTCATCTTGATAGGATCGATGTTGTCTTGCAATCATTAAACCATGGATATTGATTGAATAAACCGTTCCAATTATTGGTATTACTGCAAAGAAAACACCAAGCTGTGGAATCTCCAAACCAATACTACGATATAAAACCAAATCGCTTATAACGCCAAACACAACTGCTAAAGTTAAGGTTGCAACTATAATAACCTTTGTTTTTCTAACCTCCCGCGATCTTTTTTTATCACGCCATACAATCAATAAGATAAGAGCTACTGCAGAAAAGACAACTACATATAAATTAAATATGACATCCATTAATCCACCAGTTGCCGCATTCATCCAACCTAATTTTGTCCAACTCAAATTATATTGGGCTTTTGCTATATTTGGTATTAGGCTAAAGGTCAATATCAAGAAAATGCTAGGGCTATAGAACAACAATTTCCTAGTCTGGTTAAACAATATATTTTCCTTTCCAGTTAAAAGAATAATATAGTGAACCAGTAAAGCAAAAAAACTGCCCCATCCAACAGCCATTACTCTGCGCCAAGCCAAGGCTTTCTCAAGACTAGTTGCTGAATTCTCCATCGAGAACCCAAAAGACCAAATTGCTAGAGACAGGGTAACAAAGAACAAGATTTTATTCAGGTGGTGTTTCTTGTTTTTATTAAGTATGTATATACCAATAAATAAATGGATTAAAGCCACTAGAAAATAGCCTATAGAAAAGTATTCAGATTTTAGTATCACTGAAATCACCTTCTTTCATAGCTGACTCTATCGCCTCGACTGTCATCGGTTTGAAATAATAATATCCTTGAATCTCATTACACCCGTTATTCAAAAGATAGTCAAGTTCTTCTCTAGTTTCTACACCTTCAGCAATCAAGTTCAAATTCATATTTCTAGATAATTCGATGATAACCTTTACTAAAGCTTGATCTTTCTCAGATTTATCGATATTTCGAACGAACTCCATGGCTAGCTTTAATCGATCAATTGGTAACTTTTTCAATCGGCTAAGTGAAGAATATTCCGTTCCAAAATCATCAATGGCAATAGCTATACCCAATGCTCTTAGGTCTGCAAGTCGTTCAATAACTTTATCCTTTTCATGTATAGCGACACTTTCTGTGACTTCCAACTCTAAAAACTTCGGTGTCATGTGTGTTGTTTTGAGGATATCAGCTACTAAGTCTGTGAATGAATCATCTTTTAGCTGATCAACGGATATATTGACAGCCATGATATGCTCGCCATAGCCTTCCTTGATCCATCTGGCATTTTGTGTACATGCTTCTCTAAGTACCCATTCACCGATAGAATTTATCAGACCGCTTTGTTCGGCCAATGGTATGAATACACCTGGTGATATTAATCCTCTATCGGGATGTTGCCAACGAATTAATGCCTCAAATCCATATATTGAATCCTTTTCAACATTAATTTGTGGTTGATACATTAATAGGAGTTCATTATTAGCTAAGGCACTATGAAGATCATTTGTTAATTCGATTTTTTCATTAACCTGATGTTTCATTTCATCTGTACACACTAAATACTTGTTCTTCCCAGAATATTTTGACTCATACATAGCCATATCTGCATGTTTTATAAGTGAATCTACACTTAAGCCATCCTCTGGGTAAACTGATATCCCCATACTGGCGGTTACTTTAAATTTATTCTCACCTATTTCAACGTCTTCATTAAAGACTGACATAACTCTTTCGGCAATTGAATATATATTGTCTAGATGATGAATTTCCGGAAGCATAATCAGAAATTCATCACCACCAAAGCGGCAAATACTGTCTACCGATCTTAACTGATCTTGTATTCTTTTTGCTAAAACCTGTAACAGTATATCACCGGATTCATGCCCTAAGGTGTCATTAACTCGCTTAAAATCATCTAAATCTAAAAACATGACACCTAACTTCATATCTAATCCACAGGAAAGATTCAGTACTTTTTCCATTTGAATCTGAAACATTGTACGATTAAACAGACCGGTCAAACCATCATAATATGCCAATTTTGTGATTTCGTTTTGTGATTCAATCTTTAGCCAGGCATCAGCAAGAATATTTCTTAATAGAATTAAAGCCTCTTCATCTTCCCTCCCCCATTGCTGTCTCTTCACTGAACCAAACACAAGAGAGCCCAGCAAATGATAATCTCTTATAATCGGTACAATAAGGGCTGACTTTACATCATCATTTTGCAATACACCATCAAATGCACCATGTTCTCGAACATGCGTTTCAAAATCATAGATCTGAACAGGCTCCCCCTGGTTGTGTTGCATCTCCAAGGCCCCTAAACCCTTTATCAAGGTTACTTTATCTAGAAAAATCAGCCTACTCTTTTGTGATTCATCTATTGCTTTTTCTGATGCTGAATCATCACGATATTTTACAATTATTCCATATGTAGTATTCAGCAGTTCATTTGCCACTTCAACAAGCTTATTAGACTTATCTTCAATATTCTGAGCATCAATCGCAATAAATTGTGTGGACACTTTTGTAAGTTTCTTACGTGCTGTTTTGTATTTTTCATTTTTTGTAAGTATAGCTCTGTACACAATATTTATATAATTTATCAAAACAATAATGAATACCAATACTATACTACGTCGTAAAAAAGTTGCGTTATCTAAGATCACTTCACCAGTATAATGACTTCTTGTAAACAAAGTAATGATGAACACAGGTAAGAGTGATGCAATACTCAAGAGTGTACTTCCATATAGCAACAGCATAATAGTGAGTAAGATTGGTAAAAACCAAGCGGTTGCATTAGACTTGTCCTGTTGCAAGACAATAAGACCGGCATTGGCAATTAGAACTAATATAAATAAATTAAAGGTCCAGATTCTATCCCGATTGAAGACTTCCGGTATTAGGCGAATATATATGGCACCACAAAGAATAATTGTTCCCACAAATATGACATCTTCAAGACTCTGATGGTACACAAAATATGTACCTGCTATGTATATCAAGCTCCCGGCAACAAGTATTATATAGAGCATTTTTAAGAACTTATATCTCTTTTCGATATAAACGTCTTCTATTCTTCTAGAAGTTGCCTCAACTTTGTTGGGCACCATAAGACCATGTCTTTTTATTGCAACAAGTATAGCAATCATCGGTATAATTGCATAAATTACGCCTAATAATGGTGTCGATTCACTTAACACATTTCTTAGAATAATATCTGTAACTGAACCAATCACTATGCCTAACAGTATAGTAACTATCATCATGTACGCTGTAACTCTGACTCTCTGATCGTCTCTTGTCTTCTTCCACTTAAGTAAAACTACAATGGTTAATAATGTAAATAGAATATAATATACGTAAAAAAAGTAATCCAAAATACTATTTGAAGTGGTATTAAACCACCCAGAACTCGTTAAGACCAGTTGAAACTCATCGTTGGCGGTCTTAGGGAATATGCCATAAAAAAACACATTAATAGCAGCAGGTAAATACATGAGATAATATGTCTTACGTTTATTCAAAAAGTGATTCTCTGAAACAATCATCATATAATGCAAGAGTACACTATAAAAAACACCCCATCCAAGTACACTAATACGATATATAATTACTGCTACTTCAAACTTGGAGGCTACGGATAAAAAGGCAAAGCTCAAAGACCAAACAACTAGCGTAACACAAAGATATAGGAACGCCCTATTCTCTTTTCCTCTGTTATTTAAAGCATACCCATAAAGACCTATCAAAACGAAAACCAAGGCAGATAACCAGTATATTAAACTGTATATGTCATTTAAAGGTATATACTCTCTCATATGTGTCTCCTAGCCAAAAATTCTCTTAATATCCTCACAAACTCTTTTATCTTACTCAATAACAAAATACTACTGTAACCAAACTCATATAGTACTATTATACCATATGATCTGATACACTAAAGTTATAATGGTGGAAATGCGTTTTCTAACCATTCTATCCTTGAATATTTTAACACAGCCTAAAATGACAATGATTTAACTAGCCAGAAAACTCTGATTTATCTCACACCTTAATCCGTGAAACTCAATGTTAAAAAAACTTGCTAACAACGCATAAAATCAAGGTTTGTAGTATGTATTTTTCCTGTTTACTATTTCACCCATCGGGTGAAATAACATTGACTGAATTCCCCACCAAAACGCTATATTTGGTATAATGAATGCATATTAAAATGTGAGGTGCGCAGTCATGAAAAAAATAGTAATCGAATTCGGGAATGAACGTCTCATTACTCCAAGTGGCCTTTCTCTTGTTGGTGCAATGTTGGGAAAAAGCGACCTTGTAAAACGCTGCAACAGAATGTCTATTACTGATAAACGTTCACAGCCACAAATCAAAAATGGTGACATTTTGCTCACCTATATCGGACTCCTTTGTCAAGGGAAGACCGAATATGACGCGGTCCGCGAAATGTTTGATGATCCTGATTACTATAAACTTGCCCTTGGTATTACAAGAGAAATTCCATCTGCCGAAACATTACGCCAACGAATGGATTCTATCGGTTCATCCTTAAGGGATGAACTCCTACAGGCAAATATCACCATGTTCCAAAACTACGGAATCAAGCCCGCGCTTTGCCAAATGGCTATGTTCCTGTCGATATTGATGTAACACCCTTCGACAATTCGAAGACCTCTAAACAAGGTGTATCTCGCACCTATAAGGGTTATGATGGTTACGCGCCAATGATGGCTTATATCGGAACCGAGGGTTTCCTTGTCAACTGTGAACTCCGCGAGGGCAAACAGCATTGTCAGAATCATACGCCGGAGTTTCTTAAAGAAACTTTGAGACTTTGTCATCAGCTTACGGATGCACCTCTTCTAATACGTCTTGATGGAGGAAATGATTCCTCTGAAAACCTTGGTATTCTGATTGAAGACGGTTCATGGTTCATTGTCAAACGTAATCGACGCAGAGGAGAAGCAAAAGAAAAATGGCTTGACGATGTAAAATCCTTTCGTAAAGACATTCGTAATCCGAGAGACGGGAAAACGGAATACATTGGTTCTTCGTGGAAAAATGTCACTTACAAGGATTCTGACAACAATGAGAAAACCATGGGAATGCGTATCGGTTATGAAGTCATTGAAAGAACCATTGACAAGTATGGACAGATGTTGTTGGCTGGTGATATTGAAGTCAATACCTGGTGGACAAATCTGGACTTTACTGATGACGATGTCATCAAACACTATCATGCTCACGGCGAATGTGAACAGTATCACAGTGAGATAAAAACCGACATGGATGTGGAACGACTTCCATCAGGCAAGTTTGATACAAACGAACTGGTGCTGGAATTGACAATACTGGCGTATAATATTCTTCGCTTGATTGGTCAGCAGTCTCTAAAAAGCAAGCATTCTCCAAAGACAAAACGTCCCGTCAAGCGACGAAGACTTCGAACGGTCATTGGTAACCTTATTTTAATCGCAGGTCATGTTACGTCTCACGGCAGAAAAGTGATTTTATCGTTAGGTTGTAGCAATACGTGGCGACATGCCTTCATGGACATATATCAACGTTTCGTATTGGCATGATACATCATATATACGGTTTGATTCTTTAAACTGAAGCAGTTAAATGCTGCTAAGGCTTCTTAAGTGACAGAAAATTTGGATGACGACACAAACCATGACACAAAAGCTAAGGTTAAACCTAAAATCTAGTGATCTGTAAACTGTGTGAGATTGATGAAACCACAAAAACTGTCTTCTTGCAATGAAGTTCACGGATTCAGGATATAGTAAAAAACCGCCTTATTTATGATACGGTTCACCGCTTAATATCCTAAAATTCAAGTTGCATTTATCCTGAGAACACCTGCACTATAAAGGTCAATAGTTATTTGAAATAAAAAAGACCAAAAGCAAAACAGTCTTCATAACTGTCGCCTTGGTCCATAGGGGTCATCTGTATATCCTAATATGATGTTTCCAATTGATGATACTCCCCCATCCCAATTAGCTCTTAACAATAATTATAGCTTTCTTTGTTGCGTTTGCCAATGCCGTTTCACGCTTTTTTTGTAGGATATGTTGAGAATAGTCAACAGCTCTACAAATCTAAATTTGTAGTTACTCAATCTATATAAGTCTAAAGATTAAATAACTACAAAAATGTCTCACAGAGCTTAAGATTTTTCTTTTTTCGGCTTATTATGCATACCATTTTATTAACTAAATAATCTTAAATATTTGTAACCCAATCCACACAATGGCTATGTCAGCTGACATATGAATCATCCATGAGGCAAGAAAACTTTTGGTCCTGTTCACAAAGTAAGCAAAAATAAGTCCACCTATAAACAGTCCCAATAGAGCTAGCGCCATCACCCACATATCAAACCAAGTTCTAAAATTCGAAATATGATAGAGTGCAAATACCAACGATGAAAATACATAAGCCAAACGGTGCCATCCGGCTTTAATCAGCCCTTGAAAAATAAATCCTCTGAAGAACAACTCTTCAATAAAAGCGTTTACCACAATTGTATAGATGCCAACGAATATAATTTCATTCCTTGATACAGCCATACGTCCCGATATGTCAGAAATAATATCATCAATACCAATCAGAGGCCGAATAAGATAAAAAGTGACCATAATGACTATAAACACCAACAGCGACCATAAGGTTATCAAAGGTATATCCGACTTATGAAGCCTCATAGACCACTTAATCTTAAAATCATATTTATACAAAGCCATCGGCAGCAGCAAGAACAGAGGCAATTTGATTAAGGTCTTGATAAGATAAGGTGCATGAAGTATTTGTTCAATGATATATAAAAAGACCATAATACATAATGTATAGGCTATTATTGTGATTTTAATCTTCATTCCCTTACTACCATACCTTTCAAATTCTATTGAAACAGAAGCCTATTATGCTTCACTCATTCTAATGTTAGATTAAAGTGTCCTTCTCTATTTACTAAAAAAATAAATGGGACATCATCCTATGGATGTGCCCCATTTTAACCAAGCGGAGAGAGGGGGATTTGAACCCCCGGTTCCTTTAGAGAACGACAGTTTTCGAGACTGCCACCTTAAGCCACTCGGACATCTCTCCAGAATTACTTTAACAATATACTATAAGAGTTCAGTACTAGTCAACACCTACTGTAATGATATAGGGTGTCTCAAGTCTTTTGTCGTTCTCTTTTATTACTCTTGCTTCCGGATTAAAGGGCTTACCTCTAAAGTTCTTGGTAACGATACATTCTCTTCCATCTTCCAGTTTAATCGTAAAGCCGATGGGGTAAGGTGATACCCTATCGGCAAAAGCTCTAACCAGCTTAGGATCAAATGCGGTACCCATGCCCTCAATAATCATCTTGAATGCTTGTGCCGGATTAAGGGCCTCTCTTTGCCTTCTACGACTGGACAAAGCATCAAAAACATCCGCAATGGCCACGATTCTACCGTAGATACTGATATCTTCACCAGCTTTTTTGGTTGGATACCCGCCACCGTCATAACGTTCATGATGTTGTAGTATGGCCAAATAGCTACGCATCCGAAGGTTAAACTCATCCTTTGCAAAAAGATACCCTTCTACAGTATGGGTTTTGATTAACTCGTATTCCTCATCTGTGAGTTTTCCCTTTTTCTCTAGAATCTCCTTGGGTATAAACATATTACCTATATCATGAAAAAATGCACCTACAGCCAGACGGTACATCTCAAGTGATGATAATTCAAGGCATTTCCCAATAATTAGCGAAATAACCGTTACATTCACCGGTTGTTGGTAGATATAGTTTTCAATCGTCTTGATATCAAAAACATCATACAAATCAATCTTTTCACTAATAATATCTTCAGTCAGCTTATCAATAGACTCTAAACAAGCTTGCATATGCTTATGATAAAGTCCTTTGTTTCTACTTTGTATGGCCAAATACAACTTCTTAAGATTCTGTGTGGCCTCATTTCTCGTCTTTGATGTGATGGTGCATTGGATTTCAAGATCATTGGAAAACTCATCCAGTACATAAAGATAAGGAATTTCATATTGAGATAGGTTCTGTATATAACGTTCTGATATCTCAGTACCTTTTTTTGCTAATATGGAACCATTGATGCTATAGAAATCATCGGCAATTTGCATGCCTGTTTTAAGATCGGAAAATTCAACTAATCTCATACTTTACCTCCATTCAACTTCCGTTACCTTATCCAAAATCATTATAGCATTTATAAGGGCAAAATAAAATAAATATTAATACTAAAGTCCTATATCTTTGATCCTGTATTATGGTCTTGTGCTATGGTTCAACGCACTTACATATCATATACTTTTCTAGTGAGTAAAAAATCATCCCAAGTATAGATATTTCTAGTTACTTGGGATGTTCTTTATATTCTCTTTATTCAGATTTTATACATCAACTCTATTTAAATAATTCCAATAAATTGTATTTACTAAATACGGATACCATGATTAAGGATATCATTGCCATGATCTTAATGAGAATATCCAGTGATGGTCCTACTGTATCTTTGAGAGGGTCACCTACTGTATCACCGATTACGGTTGATGCATGAAGTTCAGATCCCTTGCCTTGCCCTTCAAATTCTCCGGATTCAACCAATTTCTTGGCATTATCCCATGCACCACCGCTGTTGGCTGTGAAAAGAGCCAGCATAATCGCTGATAATAAAGTCCCAATAAGCATACCACCTACAAATTCTTCACCAAATATAAAACCACTACCAATCGGTACCAATACAGATATCATAGCCGGTAAGGTCATTTCTTTTAGGGCGCCTGCAGAAGAAATCTCAATACAACGCTTATAGTCAGGTTTGGTCTCACCTGTTAAAATACCCGGCATCTCCCTAAATTGTCGCCTGACTTCATCTACCATGGCACCTGCTGCTTTGGCAACAGATTCAATAAGTAATCCTGAGAAGTAAAATGGTAATGCAGCACCGACCAAAGCACCAGCTAAAGTTAGGGTATTGATCATATTAATATTGAGTACAAATCCCATGGTATCTCCCATAGTGGTTTGAGAATAGAGATATGATGCCAATAAGGATAAAGCAGCAAGAGATGCAGACCCAATTGCAAAGCCTTTGCCAATGGCTGCTGTTGTATTTCCCACTGAATCCAACTTGTCCGTAATCTTACGGACCTCAGGTGCTAATTCACTCATTTCACAGATACCACCGGCATTGTCTGCTATAGGACCATAAGTATCTACAGATACAGTTGCTGCTACAAAAGAAAGCATACCGATGGCTGCCATCGCCACACCATATAGTCCTGCAAAATAATTGGATGCCAAGGTCGCAAGCGCAAGTACAATAACAGGAAATAAAGTGGACTTCATACCTGAAGCCAAACCTTGAGTGATGGTTAAAGCTGTTCCCTGCATGGACTTTTGAGCAATGGTTAAGGTTGGTTTAAAATCATAACTGGTATAATATTCCGCTAAGAATCCAATCAAAATACCACTTCCGATACCAAAAACAGCAGCTATCCAAGGTGACAGAATACCCATCTTAAAGCCAAGACTTGATACATCCATACCTTTAAAATATAGATTGGTAAAAATACCTGTAGCGACTACCGTTAGACCTGCAGATATCCATAGAGCATAATTTAACTCTCTATGGGGATTATCCGATACTTTTCTAAAAATCAAGGATAAGATACCGATGACACAACTGATGAGTCCTATTGCTGCAAAAAGCAATGGGTATAATAATAGATTCTCAACCAACTTAAAATCCATAGAACCATTGATGCCACTGGTTGTATAATACATGTATGAAACAAGCACAATGGCCGAGATCAAAGCACCTACAAAGCTTTCAAGTAAATCAGCACCCAGTCCCGCCACATCACCTACATTATCGCCAACATTGTCTGCAATAGTAGCCGGGTTTCTAGGGTCATCTTCCGGTATGCCTGCTTCGGTTTTACCAACTAAGTCTGCACCCATATCAGCTGCTTTTGTATATATGCCACCGCCAACACGGTCAAACATGGCGATAATAGAACAACCAAGGGCATAACCGGAAACCGTCATAGTATAAGGAATGAAATGGACACCTATCCAATTCTCTTTAATAACCAGATTGATTTGATCCGTCTGTCCCAGTACTTTACCAAATATTATATAAACGAGGCCCAGTCCCAGTAGAGCAAAGCCTCCAACACTGAGTCCCATAACCGAACCACCCTGAAAAGCTACCTTAAGAGTTGCACCAAGGCTTTTGGTTGTTCTTGCTGTATTGGATACACGTACATTAGAGATCGTTGCAATCCTCATACCAATAAAACCGGCAAGTGCACTCATAGATGCACCCATAAGAAATGTTACACCTACATACCAATCTACCACCACACTTAGAATGATTGCAGCAAGCAAAGCGATTTTTGCTATAATGCTATATTCGTGACGAATGAAAGCATCCGCCCCTTCTTGTATAGCTGCTGCAATTTCTTTCATAAGGTCTGTACCAGGATCTAACTTTTTTACCGCCTTAAAATTATATGCTGCAAGTGTCAGTGCCAAAAATACCGCAAAAAAAACCAACGCAATCATAAACCTTACCTCCGCTTTTCATTTAAGCTCCGTAAACAAGGTCCTAATCGCCATTGGTTTTTATCATCCGGTCTAGATCAGTCACAAGTCTACTCTAGTTTATAGTTGAAATACTGAACCTATAACAAATGCCCATATTTCCCATCCTATAAAAAGTGTAACACACTTGGACTTCTTTGCAACTGATTTCAGAGCATTCTTGAAACTTCGAACTTACTTACAAAAATTACAGTTTTTTCTGTTCAAATTGCACTAAAACAGTTAAAGTGATTTACTATTTTTGATTGTCGAATCACAGGTACATCCGGTGGGACTGGAACACCCACCGCCAGTGGTATGACAAATGCCTTTTTCTTCTTTTCTTTTTGAACTCATATGGTCAGCGACCACCGCTAGAACTAAGATAACAACTAATAACACGATAACTTGGAGCATCCAATCACCTCCTTTGTGATAATGATAACTAAAATCAATATATGTTATTATTATACCTAATAAATGGTTAAAGTGTCAAAACTATATAGTTGAACTTTTACATACAATAGGACTACCCTCTTGTGATACCTGAGTCCTTAGCTGCTTTCATAACGGCTTTTGCAACCGCTTCTACCACTCTTGTATCAAATGGGGATGGTACAATATAGGTATTGGTTAGCTCCGTTTCATCTAGAACCTCAGCAATAGCATAAGCTGCAGCTAACTTCATTTCATCGTTAATTTTCTTTGCCCCGGCATCTAGAGCACCTCTAAAAATACCCGGGAAAGCTAATACATTATTGATCTGATTTGGATAATCACTACGACCGGTTCCAATAATTCTGGCACCGGCTTCAATAGCCAGTTCCGGCATAATCTCCGGTGTCGGATTCGCCATTGCAAAGATAAATGGGTTATCCTTCATGGAGGCTACCATTTCTTTTGTAACAATTCCTGCTGCGGATACACCTACAAAAACATCAGCGTCTTCAAGAGCTAAAGCCAAATCACCCTCAATATCCTCTTTGTTGGTAAAACTTAGAATCTCCTTTTTAACAAAATCAAGATCAGTTCTTTTTGAGCTAATAATACCGATTCGGTCCACACATAGTATGTCCGCTACACCATACTGCATAATCATTTTTGCTATAGAACTGCCTGCCGCTCCTGCTCCGCTTATAACCACTTTCAGTGATTTAGAGTCTCTTTTCGTCAATTTACACGCATTAATTAAAGCCGCAATCGTAATAATGGCCGTTCCATGTTGATCATCATGAAATACAGGAATATCCAGCTCTTCAATTAAACGTCTTTCTATTTCAACGCATCTTGGCGCTGATATATCCTCAAGATTAATACCACCTAAACCAGGTGCCAACAATTTGCATGTTCTAATGATTTCTTCTGTATCCTGGGTATCAAGACAGATAGGAAATGCATCTACATCTCCAAAATTCTTAAATAGGATTGCTTTTCCTTCCATGACCGGCAAAGCTGCCTCTGGTCCAATATTACCGAGACCTAAAACTGCTGACCCATCTGTTATAACCGCAACAAAATTCCCTTTATTTGTGTATCGATAAATAGCTTCCGGATTCTTCTCAATAGCACGGCAAGGCTCTGCAACACCGGGAGAATAGGCCATGCTTAACTCATCAGATGTGGTCACTTTTACTTTTGATATAACCGCTAGCTTACCCTTGTTTTTTTCATGCATTTCAAGGGATTTTTGATATATGTCCATATTTGCCTCCTAAATAACTGATTAAATGGTTGTTTTTGATTGTTGTCTACATTATAATACAGCTGGTCCATCCTTACAATGCTACGTTATACAGTCCTGTATATTTCTAGACAGTTTAACTTAAAAATGTTACAATATAATAGGAACTTTCTAGATTCTCTGCAAAACAATAAGGCTACGAATTCTAAAAAATGAACGCAGTACATGCTAATAATATGAATTCAGAATCTAGTTGATTATGATTATAAAGGAGGAAATTATGGGAAAGAAAGCTATTGAGATCACTAATCTTGATGTAGAAAAATTGATTCAAATGTTAAACGAGGCACTGGCTGAAGAATGGCTGGCTTATTATCAATATTGGATCGGTGCGCGTATGATGGAAGGACCTATGAGAAGTGAGGTTGAGCCTGAGTTGTTGTTACACGCAACAGAAGAGCTTGCTCATGCAGAACTTGTTGTTAATCGTATTTTACAACTCGGGGGCACACCTATCCTCAATCCTGCTGATTGGACATCTTTTGCAAAATGTGCTTATGAAGCACCAACAGATCCTTATATTGAGACTATTCTTCAACAAAATCTTGCTGGCGAACGTTGTGCTATCCAAAGATATGAGGAAATCTGTGACTTTACTAACGGCAAAGATCACTCTACTTATCAAATGGCAGTGTCAATTCTTAATGACGAACTTGAGCACGAGCATGATATTGAAGATTTCTTAATGGATATTGAGCGTATGAAAGAAGATATAAGAAAATTCAGACTATAATCTAAGATTATAAAAAGAAATTAGTCTCTAAGCCAAAACTTAGAGACTTTTTGTTGCTCACTAGGAAAGTCATACTTTAGTGTTCAGCCTTGAAGCATGTCAGAATGCGTCAAAGACCTTTCCTGTCAAACTGTTTAGAAACATGAATAGAGCTCAGAACAAAGCGAAGCTTCTTTTCTTATGTTTGTACCAGATTTCCGGTGAAGCTTTTTATCTGATCCATCACTTCTTTACCATAATTGTAACCCATCAAGTAGGTTGCTCTGATTTTTTCCCGATCTTTTTCGGCTCTTTCTAGTAAGATTGGTTTAGGTGGACGTATTACCAGTGCCACCCCTTCTTCTTCCAACTTCTCAAGATACTCTGTCGTTTCCTTGTAATAGACATGACGTCGTTTCATAGCTTGTACTACTGCCGGATGGGCTCGGTACATCAAGTTTCCGATTTTTTCATAGGTGAATGGCTTCCGTTCATAGCCTTGATGTCTGGTCAATATTACAATAACTTTTTCACACCCGTCTGCAAGTGCTTGACGCACCGGTATCGAGTCTGACACACCACCATCAAGATACTGCACCCCTTTAATACTTACTTTTTGTGATAAAAAAGGTAAGCTTGATGAGGCTCTAAGTGCCATGAGTAGAGATGGATCGTCCATCTCACTCTTGTAAAAATAGTCCGTTAGGCCGCTATGACAGCTCATTGCACCAATAACCAGCTCTTGATTCGATTGGCGGAAGGTGTTAAAGTCAAAAGGGTTCAATTCATAGGCCACGTCTTTAAATAAGAAATCCATGCCAAAAAGACTGCCTTTTGTTATCATATTTTTCATGCTCACATAACGATGGTCATTTAAATAGGTCATCATAATGTCATAGTTACGTTTTTTCTGTCTGGATATATAATTACCACCGTTTATGGCGCCCATAGATACCCCAATAACATAAGGCAAATAAATCTCTTCTTCAAGTAAACATTCTAATATACCTTCTGTAAATACGCCTCGAAAGCCACCGCCTTCAAGAACCAGTCCCACTTTTCTCTCCATTTTAAACCTCCATCAATATCTATATGTGTGTCCCGCTAATGCTCTTAAATCTTCTATTCTCGTTATTTCCATAATCTTACCACGCTTATCAATCAAGCCTTCTAAACACATTTCATTTATGGTCCGATTCAAATGCCTATACGTGGTACCTAACTGTTCTGCTATATCAACAAAACTTGATTTTACATTAATATTATTGGTTTCCACCTCTTTGTGTGCCAAAAGATAGCTGGCCAGTTTATTTTTTAGTGGCAACAAGACATTCGATGTGCTCATTTGACTGATCTTATCTAACCGATTGGCTAAAGACATACATAAAAACTTCAAAAAAGGTGCATAATCTAAATATGCACTTCTAATATATGCCATGGGTATACCAATACATATACACTTATTGAGTGCTTCAACGTTGGCACTATACTCATGTTGCATAAGCGTTTCTAGATCCCCATAAACACTTAGGGGATTTTCAATTCGAAGCAAATATATTTTCCCATTACCCAAAGTTGTAAAAACCTTTGCTTCACCTTCCACAAGTAAAAACAAATGGCTAATCTTATTCCCATTTTCACAAATCATTTCGCCTTTTGCATATTCAAAAATACGACAACGCTCATAAATGTTCTCTTTGAAAATATCTTTTAATCCATAAGCTTTGAAATAAGCTTCTAATCTCTGTTCCGATACTATTTCCTTCAAACTTTCACCACCATGACATATGTCCTATTTTTATTTATTATAACATGCTATGGTTATAGCGTCAAAACTAAAGTTTCACTAATCCATCTCGGGTCTTTGACACTTGCCGAAGTAACTAAAACAGCGAAAACCTTATAACAAGCCTATTTAGGCTTATTTTTTTGTCAAATTCTACTCTTTTCATTTACGTTCTACTACGTTCTATGATATAATATAGGGTATTAGGAGGTGTTGTTATGAGGCTGAAAGTTGTAAATTCTAAAATGTTCAATTATTATATGTCATAGAAACTATTTATGTTGATGGAAAACAAAAACTAGAACCGTCGAAAAACTTGGCAGATATTCTGATTTAGAAAAAGCTAAATGGTGCTAATCCCATAGAGTGGGCCAAAAAGTATATCGAAGATCTTAATCGCCAAGAAAAAGAACAAAAACGTGAGGTTATTATCAAGCTTAGGCAATCCACGCTTATTGATAAAGAGATTCAACGTTCCTACAACGGTGGCTATCTTTTTCTTCAACAGATTTATTACCAGTTAGGGCTTCATAAGATTTGTAACGATATTTCTTCAAGGCACAAGTTCACCTATGACCTTAACGGTATTCTCTCTCGTTTGATTTACGGAAGAATTCTTTTCCTTCTTCCAAGCTTTGCACCTTTGAATCTTCTAAACGTCTTCTCGAACAGCCAAACTTTGAATTACAGAACATTTACAGGTCTTTAGAAGTTATCGCTAAGGAATCCGATTTCATACAATCACAGCTTTACAAAAACAGTCTAGCAGTTTCTAAACGTAATGATCGAATTCTTTATTATGACTGTACCAACTACTTTTTTGAGATTGAACAAGAAGATGGCCTTAAACAATATGGACCCTCCAAAGAAAACCGTCCTAACCCTATTGTAGAAATGGGCTTGTTTATGGATGGAGATGGTATTCCTCTCGCTTTTAACATTCACAGTGGCAATACCAATGAGCAGGTGACTCTAAAGCCTTTAGAAAAGCAAATTATCGAAGACTTCAAACTATCCAAGTTTGTTGTATGTACTGATGCCGGCTTATCTTCAAATGCAAATAGGAAGTTTAATAATATAAATGGACGTTCTTTTATTACAACTCAATCCATCAAAAAACTTAAGCAGTTTTTAAAAGAGTGGGCTTTAGAACCAACTGGATGGAGGCACAATGATTCCAAAGAAACCTTTGATTTAAACCTGTTTGATGAAAATGAAAGTCTTTGTGAGCAATATAAGAATATGACCTTTTATAAAGAGAGATGGATTAAAGAGAATGATCTTGAGCAAAAACTGATTGTCACCTTTTCTCTTAAATACCGTTATTATCAACGTCAGATCAGAAACAAACAACTTGAACGTGCCACAAAACTCATTAGCACTAACCCAAAAAGTATAGGTAAGAAAAGACAAAATGATTATAAACGATTTATCGCTTCCACCAATGTTACAAGTGATGGTGAAGTTGCAGAAGAGACACTTTACCATCTTAATTCAAATACTGTTGCTGAGGAAAGTATCTATGACGGCTTCTATGCAGTATGTACTAACCTTGACGAAGATGCTTCTGAAATAGCTAGAATTAACCACCGACGTTGGGAAGTTGAAGAATGTTTTAGAATTATGAAGAGCGAGTTTAAAGCAAGACCTGTTTATCTTCAAAGAGACGACCGTATAAAAGCGCATTTTACAACCTGTTTTCTAGCACTTGTTTTATATAGATATCTGGAGAAAGACCTAGACAACCAGTTTACAACGAACGAAATCGTCGGCCAGTTAAAGGATATGAACTTCTATTGCGTTCCTGGACAGGGTTTTATTCCGACCTATACACGTACTGATTTTACAGATGCACTACATGATACCTATGGATTTAGAACAGACTATCAGATTGTCAGCGACAAAGAAATGAAAAATATATACAAAAAGACTAAAAAGTAAAAAAAAAGTACGCAAAAATTAATGACATATAAAAAGCTTGAAGCCCCTATTTATAAGGGATTTCAAGCTTTTTCTGTTTCACAACTGTCAAAGACAGGATTATAACATGCTATGGTTATAGCGTCAAAACTAAAGTTTCACTAATCCATCTTGAACACATAGATTGCGTTGATGCATTCGCAACTATGTATTCAAGATAGAAGTTCTACTATGTTTTTTGATGCTAAAACCCTGCTATGGTATAAGCGTCAAAACTAAGATTCACTAATTCATCCAGAAAACATAGATTGCGTTGATCCGTTCACAAAGGAGAATATTATGTACAAATTATTAGCCATGTTCAGCGGCATGACTGTCGCCATCATGATTTTATCCAACGGCTTACTTGTTGAGAGCATTGGAGACACACCTGCATTACTCTTCATTCACATTACCGGACTCATGGGTGCACTATTGCTGTTTTATAGCAACAAAGGTAGTTGGACCACTTTAAAAGGTATTCCTTTTTTCTATCTCTTAGGTGGTGTCACCGGTGTTGCCTCTGTCTATTTCACCAACTTAGCTTTCTTATCGATCGGTGCGACTGTCACCTTGATGCTAAGTCTTGTAGGCAGAATCGTCACTTCAACCATTATCGATCATTATGGCTTAATGGGAATGAAAAAATATCCCTTTGTTCCTTTGAAGCTTTTAGGGTTAGCACTGATTAGTGTGGGTGCTCTATTTTTAATTATGTTCTAAACGGAGGTGTTCTATGATTTTTTTTGTTGCCTTACTTACAGGTGTTTCAATCGTTATTGCCATGGTTCAGAATGCTAAACTTGCAGACTATATCGGTATCAAACAATGCACGGTTATGAACTATGTCACTGGACTTACGACTGTAACTTTCATTTTTATTATTCTAGGTGCGTCTTTGGGATTCATATCTAAATTATCCTCGACGCATGCCCTTGCTTACTTCGGTGGTCTAATGGGTATTATCGTAGTGACCACTTCAACCGTTATCATCCGTAAACTCTCAATCATTGCTGCTACGATGTTGATGTATGCCGGACAACTTATGATGGGGATTTTTATTGACTATCTAAGAGATATTGATTTGTCCCTTGGTAAAATATTCGGCTGTATATTAATCATAGCCGGTGTCTACTTTAATACCCTAGTGGATCAAAGGTTAGCTAAAATTCCTCGTGTCGAGAATACCTCAATGCCCATGGATCTATAAATCAAATAAAAACCAGCAATCTATGCTGGTTTTCTTATGCCGTTTTTACTTTTTTTAGATACTCATAAGCCTCATTAATCTCAACAATTCTTTGATTAGCATATTGCTTGTAATCCTCCGGCATGCCATCAGAAGACATCTTATCCGGGTGATGTTCTTTGGCCAACTTTCTATATGCTTTTTTTATCTCCATCAAATCGGCTTTTTCTGAAACACCTAGGACTTTACTATATTTACTTACTAAGTCAACTGAACTTGCACGACTACGGTCAGCATAACCATTGTAGCTGTCATAGCCATAACTTTGTTGTCGGGCATTTTGACTGAAGTACCTCTTAATGCTCATATATTCGTATTCCGTTAAGCCCAGTTCTGCTAATATCTTAACCAATAATTTTTCATCAGAGTCTGTCATCTTTTGATCATGCATCACAAGTGAGACTAAAAGATAACTGATGGACAGAACCACATCTCGTCTATTATGATAGGTTCGAACAACTCTTGCAAATTCAACATAAGCTTCAGGATGATCTTTTCCATAGTTGAAGGCTTTCTCATAAGCATTAAACTCGGAGCCGGTTATTCTAAAATTCATGGCTATGTATTGCCTGATAATCTGAATTTCCTTTGTACTGACATGACCATCGGATTTTGCAACTATAGCCGCAAGTCCCATTATAGAAGCCACAACCGGATTAAGGCCTGCAAATGCCGGTTCATCTTTTAAATAACTTTTAAATTTCGGGATTTTCCTAGGTATCAATAAGACAATAAAAATCATCCAAGGAAAGAAGAAAGTTGCGATACCCCATAGCATGCCATTTCTACCCTTTGCTGTCATAATCATAATGACAATGATGGCCAATACTAAGTTGAATATAAGTGTCATCAATGAAAATCCCAAACTTAAGATACCACTAATTATTCCTGTCAATACTTGAATCATTCTATTCACTCCAAACTTGTTAATGTCATTATTATAGTATGCTAACTATCTAATTGCCATTAAAATTCTATTAAAATAAGCTTGACCTTAGTCTCTGTATAAAAGTTTTATATACTTTTACTTAGTCACCGCTTCATTGAATCCTTTTTTCTGCTTTAATTGCTTTGATTTTGTTTTTGATTTTTTCTTAACCGAATAGCCGAAGGTGCCCAGCTTCTCTCCAAGACTATAATAAACACCATGGGAGTATGCAAATAACTTTGCAGCATCGAGGTGAAATTTGCCCTGCCCATCCATTAGCTTTTCATCAACGTAGACGCTCAGAATTTTCGCGATAAACATATCATGGGAGCCTAGTTTTTTAATTTCAACCACCTCACATATTATATTTACCGGACTTTCTTCTATAAGCGGTGCTTGTACTTCCTCAGTCTGAATCAAATTTAATTTCATTTTCTTGATTTTATTTTCATTTTTTCCTGATCGCACACCGCAATAATCCGTTGCTCTAAGAAGTGCCTCTGTTGTCAGGTTAATCACAAACGCCTTATTCCTTTTTATAATCTCATAGGAATGGCGCTCAGGTTTTATTGAAATGTAGGTCATTGGTGGATTGGTACAGATGGTACCCGTCCATGCTACTGTAATGATGTTGTGTTCCTCTTCGTCTTTTCCACAACTTACCATAACTGCCGGTAAGGGATAGATCATATTTCCAGGTTTCCATTTTATTTTTCCCATGATGCATACCTCCATCTTATGTTAACTGGTCCAATTGAACTGTATCCTTCCTACAAAAAACTTCTAGTACCTATAGAATCCTACCTAGGTACAATTAAAACCTCACTATACAACGAAATAATATAATTATTCCTAGTTGACATTTGTTATCATTTAGTACATACTATAAATAACAATCAATCGTGCACGACACACTATAAAAACATTAACGAGGTGATATTATGAGTCAAAATGATAACAAAGAATATGGATCAACAAAAACAGAAGCGTGGGCCGATTCAAAAGAATTCGATCCAGAGACAAATGTTAATCAACCTAGTATTGATGCGGTAGAAGATGCCAAAGAATGGGTTGAGGAAAATGAAAAATAGTACTTGAAAGCCACTGATACACTTTAAATCAGTGGCTTTTTTTATTTTTTTTAATTTCAAACCTATTTTCTAAGATCCAACATTGACTCAATCGTCTCTAGATCTTCATCTTCCATATAGGTGATGATGATATTTAGAGCGTATCCTTTTGAAAGGGTCACATAATGGACCTGATAAATAACCATATACCCAAGATCAATAGTCGCTCGGCTTCTTGTAAATGTTTTTTCTTGTATATTCACCGTATCCATCGTTTCCTCAAATACAATGGTCTCTCCAAGATGTTCAATCCCAGCCCGGGCTTGTTCCAAATACGCCCCGCTACTATCAATATCCTTCATCTCATCCAAGCGCTCTGCAGATATATAGAGATTAGGATTCATGGCAACCACTTCGTCAAAGGGATACTTAAACACCCCTAGCAGGTTAAGTATTTCAAACCCCGTCAAATCATAAGTCGCGTCTGATTCAGATGCTATAGCTTCTCCTGTTTGCATCAGCCGCATCATTTCTTCCTCAGATAGAACAATCCATGACTCCGGCAAATCCAGTTCTAAGTCAAAAAAGTTATTTTCATATTGGCCTTCTGTGATGCCACCTTTCATATAGGCTACTTTTTCTTCATCACTCATAGCATCCATATTATCTGAGTTCTCTGATTGATTGTTGCTCAGGTTACAGCCCGTGAGCACAAATGTACAGATCAGTAGAACCCATATGCCTTGTAATTTCATAAAAATCCTTTCTCTATAAAATGATAGATTTTCTAGCCTTTTCCAAGGCTTCTATAACTCGATCACACCAAGCATCAAATTCCGGATCTTCTTTTTGCATCGCTTCATTTGCTAAGAAATGATCTATGGTCATTTTGATACCTTGATCAAATCGCGTAGTGGCTACAAATTCAGGTACCAAACGTTTTAGCTTACTGTTATCAAAGACAACCGTTTGTGACTTGTCGCCTAATAGACTGCCGCCAAAATCGTAATCCGAACATGCAGCCAAAAATTCTGATGCCACATGAATGCCTTTTAGTTTAACACCTAGGGCATCTGCTATTGTTTGATAGATCTGATTCCATGTTAATGTCTCATCAGAAGTAATCTGCACCGCTTCACCTATGGCATGTATATTACCCATAAGCCCAACAAAGCCTTTTGCAAAGTCCGATGTATGGGTCATGGTCCATAAGGCTGTTCCGTCGCCATTAATGATAACCGGTTTACCTTCCAACATTCTTTTTGCCACTTGCCAGCCGCCTTGATGACCTTTTACACTGATTGGTATTGACCTGGTACCATAAGTATGACTTGGTCTAACAATCGTAACCGGGAACCCTTCATTTCTGTATAGATCCATTAAATAGGCCTCACAAGCTATTTTGTCTCTAGAATAAGCCCAGTATGGGTTAGAAAGTGGTGTACCCTCATTCACTCTGTAATCGGATAAAGGCTTTTGGTAGACAGAAGCAGAGCTAATGAATATAAATT
This sequence comes from Petrocella atlantisensis, assembly GCF_900538275.1. GTDB lineage: Bacteria > Bacillota > Clostridia > Lachnospirales > Vallitaleaceae > Petrocella > Petrocella atlantisensis. Next base: position 1,625,000 of record NZ_LR130778.1, read on the forward strand.
GCTTCGTCTTATTCTTGAAAAGTCGATAATCTCTTTCTAAATGTGACGGTTCAAAAGCAATGAAATCTGCAACCACATCAAATGATAGATTCTCAATTAAAGATGAAAGCTTTTCTTCATCTTGTATATCGCAAGTGATGTAAGTTACGCCTTCATCTCCAAGGGCCTCATTTCGATTACCTCTATTTACGATATAAAGTTCTGTACCCTTTTTAATTAAGGCCTTTGAAATAGCTAAACTAATCGTGCCTGTTCCGCCAATAAATAATACTTTCATAAAAATCTCCTATCTTTTTCTTTCACACTTATTTGGATGCATTTAATCCAAGTACTTTTTATACCAGTCCATCTTTCCTGAGTTGTTCAATATGATCAATCAAGGTGGTTTCAAGTGACCGATATGTCATTTTGAGCTCCTGAATGCTTCGACTGTTATCTGCTTTTAATGTATACCCTACATTATTCTTAATATATTGTTTAGAAAGGCCAATCATAGGCGCAATAGCCCATATAACAGGCTTTGGAATTATTCTTCGTGGTAATTTATACTGGTCGCCATAATGATGCTTTATGATCTTTGCCATCTTTAGAAAGCTACCATTTTCATTGGCAATAATATATCTTCCATGTGCTTCTTGGGTAAAAGCAGCTCTTATATGACCGGTTGATATATCCCGTATATCTGAAAAAACATACTCAAGATGAGGGACCCCCGTTCTAAATGCACCGCTAAGAAGACGCCTTAAGGTGTCAATAGATGTGGCATCTACCCGCTTAGATAGCGAGGGACCAAAAACAAATCCGGGATGAATGGTAACCAAATCCCAGGCTTCTTGCTGACCCACCATCTCCCACGCCTTTTTTTCTGCCATGGTTTTTGAATAGCTATAGGGGTTATTATCTAAGGAACTGGTCGAATTCCACATCGTTTCATCAAAAGCTTCAATACCCAAGTCATCCATATCACGATTGTCTCCGTAGATGGCTGCCAGACTACTGGTTAAAACAACACGTTTGACTGTTTTGGATCGATTGACTGCCTCAAGAACATTAACAGTGCCTTGCACTGCCGGTTCTAGCAGATCTTTTCTTGGATCTAGATTGCGATCTACAGAAAAAGGTGACGCCGTATGCATCACATAATCTGCACCTTCAATGGCCAGATTAAAACTACCTGATTTGAGCAAGTCTGCTTCGAATATTTTTAATGTACCTTCATATTTTTTCTCAAGATTTAGAAGATGTACGTACTTCTCTTTATCTTTTAACTTTCTTACGGTTACACGCACCTCATGGCCATCTTTGAGCAAATCTCGAACAATCCAAGATGCAATATAGCCGGTACCTCCGGTTACAACAACTTTCATTTTATCCATATAATCATCCTTTCAAATACGACAACGCCTCTATCACTATGATGTCCCATGATGCATGGATTGTCAAGGTTAAGCTTAGATGCTATAATATTATAACAAGCATATATAGGTATTATTATTAAAATAGTAGCATACTACTCAATACAATAGGCGCTTTTGAATGGAGGCTGATTACATGTCTCAGGACATTGTTATGGACTTAAGGAAATTTGTTGCTCCTGAAATCATTATCGGTATTGATGCAAGACTTCTTATTCATCGCTATTTAACGCATTTTAACTCAAAAAGACCTATGGTTGTTACAGATGCAGGCGTAAAAGATCAGCCCTGGTTCTTAGAATTAGAAGATCTTATACGATCCAATTCTGAAGATATGATCGTTTTTGATGATGTTACCCCAAATCCTAGAGATTACGAAGCCATGATGGGTGCGGAAATCTTTCTTTCTCATGATTGCGACTTATTGATTGCCGTCGGTGGTGGTAGCCCTATTGATTGTGCAAAATGTATCAGTATTGTATCCACCAATGGTGGCCATATTCTAAATTATGAAGGTGTAGATGAAATCAAGCTTCCCGGACCACCACTCATCTGTATCCCAAGTACTTCTGGAACTTCAGCAGATATCTCTCAGTTTGCCATCATTCAAGACTCTCAGGAGTCTGTGAAAAGAGCAATTATCAGCAAAAAAGTGGTGCCCGATCTTGCTTTAATAGATCCTATACCGCTTATGACCATGGATAGATATCTAACTGCATGTACAGGTATGGATGCTCTAACCCATGCAATAGAAGCTTATGTATCCAATGCTCACTCACCATTAACCGATGTCCATGCACTAGAAGCCATTTCTCTTATCTATAATAACATTGATAAAGCGGTGGCAAAAGACCGAAGTCTAGATACGATGTATCAGATGCTCCTTGGATCCTTGCAAGCCGGCCTTGCTTTTTCAAATGCCAGTTTAGGCGCTGTTCACGCCATGGCCCATTCTTTAGGTGGTCTTTTGGATCTTCCTCACGGAGAATGTAATAGCATCCTTCTTGAACATATTATTGCTTTGAATTTTGATGCTGAAGTAGAACGTTATAAGGCTATAGCAAAGCAACTGGATATTCAAACACATCTATTAACTGATGATGATATTTGTGAAGAAATCTTACTAAAAATTCGTTTTATGCGCGAAAAACTAAATATTCCTTCGTCCATCAAGATCGCCTCTTTATCCTCTGATATCATTGACCGTTTAATTGTAAATGCACAAAATGATCCTTGTATGGTCACCAATCCAAGAATCTTGTCCACCAAGGAGTTGAAAAGCATTTATGAGCAAATCCTACGAATCTGATAAAAAGAAGTCTTTCACCCGTGAAGCCATCATTGGTTTAGGTGAAGACTCTTTTAGAAAAAACTATTACCCTGAATTACAAGACCATCTTCTTGAACTTGAACGCATCAATAGTAGAAATAAAGCCTTAATCACAACCATCCCTGATATCTTACTGGTATCTGATATCAAAGGTCATATCTCTCCCTTTAATGTCTCAAGGCTTAAGAATAATGAAATGACCCTAAGTATTATGAAAAATCAGGAGCTGATTCAAAAACTTAGAACCCTCGTTTCCGAAGTGGTTATATCTAGACTATTGATTACTTATGATTTTCAAATGGAAGTTGATCATAAAACGTTTTACTTTGAAGCACGCATCCATATTTCCACCTTCGATGAAGTCTTAATCATGATTCGCGATATGACCGATCGCATCACTTTAGAAAATCGTCTAAGAACCCTAGTGGATAAAGATAATCTTTGCAATGTCTACAATCGAAGGTACTTTGAGTATTACTTGGCCGATTTTAATATGCAGGAAATCATTAGCTTTACCATTATTATCATAGATATCGATGGGCTTAAGCTCATCAACGATACGCTTGGCCACTTATCCGGTGATCGGGTCATTGTTACTGTTGCCGAGCTTATAAAGAAAACTTTTAACCATTTTGGAATGATTTCTAGAATTGGTGGAGACGAATTCGGCATTGTACTACATGGTTTTTCTGCCAATGACATTGAAGGCTTTCTTGATACTCTAAAAACTTTGGTTAAAGAAGATAATCAACAGACTGAATCTGTAGAATTATCTCTGTCTTACGGATACAGTCACCACGAGTCCGGCGTCTTAAATGTAGACTGGGTTTTTCAAGAAGCAGATAATAACATGTACCAGAATAAATTGCTTAAGACCTCTAGTACTAAAAACAATCTTGTCAAAACGCTAATGAAAGCATTAGAGGCAAAAGACTACATTACGGAGGGGCATGCAGACCGCATGGAGATGCTGGCAACTATAATCGGGCATGAACTGAATCTTCCTCAGAACATCATTGATCGCATTCAACTTCTAACCAAATTTCACGATATTGGCAAAGTCGGTATTCCAGATAGTATCTTGAAAAAAGCTGGAGCTCTTACACCTGACGAATGGAAAGTGATGTGCACCCATTGTAACATTGGAGAACGTATTGCTAATGAATCTACTGAGCTCAAAGATATCGCCCACCTTATACTGAAGCATCAAGAACGCTGGGATGGTAAAGGCTACCCTTTAGGACTTGCTGGTAATGAAATACCCCTTGAATGCCGTATTTTAGCCATCGTTGACACTTTTGATGCCATGACCAACGATAGGCCTTATAGAAAAGCATTACCCATGCATGTCGCCGTAGAAGAGATCTTAAATCATGCCGGCACCCAATTCGATCCTGAATTGGTCAAAGTTTTTCACAAAGTTGTTTTTAAAGCTTACCCTTTATAGACTTAATCTATTTACAACGAAGTTCTTTTCAATAAAGGGCATTTATAGTATAGTCGATTACCCTCGACAATGCTATAAATGCCCTTTATAGCTTACTCTTAGAATCAAATTTATACCCTACACGTACAACAGTATGAATTCCGTAAGCCTTATCTTTCAATTTCTTTCGAATTTTTTTAATATGGGTATCTACAACCCGAAAATCACCAAAATAATCATATCCCCAAATGGTGTCCAATATCTGCTCTCTTGATAAAACCATACCATCATTTTCTATTAGATATACCAAAAGCTCATATTCTTTGGGTGCAAGTTCAATTTCTTCGCCACCTATTTTCACTGTATAAGCATCTTTATTAATCTCAATGCCCATCTTTGATATGATATGCATCATACCACCGCGGCCTTCTTCCAAACGGTTTTGCATCCTTTTAACCCTTGCTAAGAGAACCTGCAAATTAACAGGCTTTGTCACGTATTCATCAACACCCAATTCAAAGCCAAGCAACTGATCGGAATCATCGTCTCTCGCTGTTAACATAATAATTCCTACATTAGACTCAGCCCTAATTCTTCGACAAACAGACCATCCATCCATTTTCGGCATCATTACATCCAGTATAATGATTTCGATATCATTATCTTCAAATACCTCTATGGCTTCCTTACCGTCTGCTGCTTCAAAAACCTTGTAGCCTTCGTTTCTAAACGCCTTTGCAATGACTTCACGTATAACCGTTTCATCATCTACAATCAGTATTCTACCATGCACATCCCCACCCCCAAGTGATACATGTCTTATAGAATATTATATCTTATTTTTATATATCATACAATAATTTAATAGACATCTGTATGGTTAAGTTTTGATGCTTTAACCAAGTCAGTGTTATTCTAACAATTTTAGAAAGGCTGTTGGTAATGGATAGTTGCTAATAGCTTCCGGAAGGATCCACACCACTTCCGGGTCTTCGATTATAGGGATAGAGCTTGCCTTAAACCTAACAAAGGTCATATCCCATATTAAATGGGTGAAAACATGTTTTTTTGTTGTTATGACTGCTTCTTCCATAACAAGCAGACCATAGTTTTCCTCCAAATAAGCCATCATCTCCTTAGTAGAATCATCGTCCCCAACCTCTATAATCGGGAATCCCCAAAGATTTGCCAGTAAACCTTCCGTTCCTCTTTTTTCCAGTAAAACCTGATTTTCGAATTCTATATAGGCAACCATCATGTTTTTTGTGAGCTTCTTAGCTTTTGGTGTTTTAATCGGTAAACTGTTTTGAATATTTTTTTCTCTTGCTACACAAAATATATACACCGGACATAAATCACATTTAGGATTTCTAGGAACACAAATCAAGGCCCCGAGTTCCATAAGGGCCTGATTATAATCTCTAACGTCTTCCGGCAAGTCGGCCGAAACCATCGCTTCAATTTTCTGTTTTGTATTTGATTTTCCAATGTCTTCTTCAACACCATATAGCCTTGAATAAACACGTAGTACATTGCCATCTACAGCGGGCATCTTGATATCATAAGCGATACTCGCTATTGCCCCTGCTGTATATGGACCAATACCTGGCAAACCCAATATTTCATTATAGGTTCTTGGAAAAAAACCGCCATAATTTTCAGTAACAACACGGGCACATTGCATCAACCGTTTGGCTCTAGAATAGTACCCAAGGCCTTCCCATAGTTTGTAGATCTCATCTTCTGTTGCCTTTGAAAGGCTTACTATATCCGGATAGCTTTCAAGAAAGCGGTGATAATACGAGATGACTGTTGCCACTTGAGTTTGCTGACACATAATCTCAGACAGCCATATTTTATATGGGTTTCTTGTCGCACGCCATGGTAATTTCCTGTGGTTTTGCTTATACCACTTTAGTAATGATGCTTGTATTGTCTTCATATGACCGCCTTTTGATGCTACTCATTTTTCTCACTTTTCTTTATTTCTTTAAAAAACCATCGGCTTTCTCGGTGTGGCAATGTGGATGAACCACCTCCACGTTTTGGTACATCTTCTACCGGTATGTTCAATTCTCTGGCAATGATTTCCGCAACCCTTGGACCGCAATATGCACCTTGACATAAGCCCATACCGGCTCTTACTCTTCGCTTCATACTGTCGATGGAATTGACGGGAATACCACGGTGTATAGCATCTACAATCTCTGCCTCTGTCACATTCTCACACCTGCATACAATGTGCTTTTTAGGGTCTTCTGCTTCTGTTGAACCATCAAAATCTTCACTTTTCTTAATGAGTGTTGGCTTTCTATTGGGATTAAAATTAGGATTAGGCTTTAGTTCATACCCCATAGATTTAATGATTTCTATGACTTCTAATCCAATTGCCGGTGAAGAAGTCAAGCCGGGTGATTCTATACCTGCAACATTAATAAAATTCTTGACTGCACTTTCCTCAATTATAAAATCATGTCGATCACTTGTTGCTCTGATACCGGAAAAGGATGTTAGGGTTTTTTTGAGATCAAAGTCTGCTACACTTTTTCTCGCCTGTTCAACAATATAAGTGAGTGCCTCAAGGCTTGTCCCAACATCTGAAGCTTCACTTACTTCTTGAGCATTTGGTCCAAGCATGAGGTTTCCATGATAAGTCCTTGTTACCAATATTCCTTTTCCTACTTTGGTTGGACATTGGAACAATACTGTATTGGCCAGGTAGCCTTGATTCTTGTTTAATAATATATATTCTCCACGTCTTGGAATAATCTTAAAATTATCCGCGCCAACAAATCCAGCAACCCTATCACTATAAGCGCCTGCTGCATTTATGACTACCTTGCCTTCATACATTGCATCTATTGTCGAAACCTTAAAGGTTTCACCTTTTTCTATGCTTACCACTTCAGAGTTCAGCTTAATCTCTACACCATTTGCCACAGCGTTTTCAGCCAAGGCAATGGTTAATTCAAAAGGTGATGTAATCCCGGAGGATGGGCAATACAGTGCCCCTTTTACTTCCGGATTCACATATGGCTCCATTTCCATAACCTGATCATGGTCCAATATGACCAAATCATGAATACCATTTGTGATACCACGTTCTACAAGTTCATTAAGTGTCTCAAATTCTTCCTCTTCAAAAGCCATGACTAAACTGCCACACATCTCAAGACCAAAATGGAGCTCGGACTCCAATTGCTCAAACATACGATTGCCTTTTCGACACATTTTTGCTTTAACGGTTCCTGGCTTATCATCAAAACCACCGTGGACAATACCACTGTTTGCTTTTGAAGCGCCACAAGATACATCATTTTCTTTCTCAAGAAGCAAAACTTTTACATCATACCTTGAAAGCTCTCTTGCAATGGTTGAACCGATGACACCGGCTCCAATAATTATATAGTCATACATAATACTACCTCCTTTTACTGCGAACCCTTTTCATTTAATCATATCATATGATTTCCCATTATGGAAGTCAGGTTTCTATCTAAGTATGGTTAAAGCGTCAAAAGTATTTAGTGTTTTATGATTATTTAAAATATTTTTTTATGACTTCGGCTACGCCGTTTTCTTCGTTTGTTAATGTCACCTCATCTGCCACTGCTTTAATTTGATCAATGGCATTCCCCATTGCTATACCAAGACCTGCATATTCAATCATATGTAAGTCATTGCCCGAATCGCCGACACAAATAATTTCTTCCCTATTTATGCCATATACCTGGGCAACTTTTTGAACACCAACGGCTTTGTTACAACTTTTATGCAAGATTTCTAAAGTGAACGGCATAGGCTGAACGATGGTATAGTTCTCCAATATATGTTTGGGGAATCGCCAAGTTTCCATAAGAATCTCAGGATTATACGACTTTTTTTCACGCATCGCTACAGAATCAAGTTGTATGGTTGGAAAGTATCGAATCATGTCTTCTTTCATAACCGGCCCCTCATTAATAAGGCTAACCTTAAAAACTTCAATCGCCTTATCCATTTCGTGGAAGTTCATTACTTTCAGCTCCATGTCGTTGGCAATCGCATCATAGTGGCTATATAAATTATCTTGGTGAACCAAGATGTTATCTTTAGTATAGGCACTCATATCAAGATCAAAAGTCTCACACAGATCAAGTAGAGCTAATAGATCTTCATGTTCAATTGGAACTTCATGAAGGATGTTATCACTTTTATTCTCAACGGTCAAAGATCCACTACAAGTAATAGAATAAAAACCTTCTAGGTTTGTACCTAGTAATTTAAGGTATCTAGACATACCTTGGTAAGCTCTTCCTGAGGCCAGAACAACTTTAATACCGCGATTCACAATCTCTTTTATTGCCTCAATGTTTTCTTTTGATATCTCTTGTCTTTCATTAAGCAAAGTACCATCCATATCCAGTACAAGCATTTTGTACATGATTGTCACAACCTTTCTTTTATTACCATCTAACCATAATATGATTATAATGGTAAATACTCACTTTTACTAGAATAATTGATTCATAGATTGGGTTAAGGTGTCAAAATTATATACGTAAAAAGGACAGCAATCCGAGCGCTGTCCTTTTTGGGAGAAGGTATTTATATTATTTCTTATGGGGTGTAGTAAAACTATATATAAATGTATGGCGGGGGTTTTACAAGAATTATTATAGCATCTGATTAGGATTAAGTCTGCCCAAAGAAAAAAAAGTTTTTTTGAATTAATTGTAGGTTTTGACGATGTAATTATGAATATTTTTTGAAGACAAGAAAAAAATATATGTATAATGTATACAAAATAACTTAGTTTTTGACATGGTTACGATTTGTTCATATTCTCTTCATTCCAAAATGTTTCTAACACGGTATACAGATCCTCTTTTTTATTGACAATTTTATAATGGGACCATTCAAGAGGAAATAATGTCTTATATTGATGACTGGCAAATCGTTCATCCAACAAAACCACCACGCCCTTATCATGAATCGATCTTATAACCCTTCCGGCTGCCTGAAGTACCTTATTCATACCCGGATATACATAAGCGTAATCAAACCCTTTTCGACCAAAATGTGCCTTAATCAAATCATTTTCATAACAGATCATCGGCAAACCTACACCCACTATCAAAACACCAATCAGTCGGTTCCCCACCAAATCAATGCCTTCAGAGAACATACCACCCAAAACAGAAAAAGCGATTAAAGAGCGATCTCTGGGCTTTTCAAAAGACTGAATGAAGGCTTCTTTTGCTACTTCTGTCAGGCCTCTTTCCTGGTAGAGTAGGTCAAATTCTTCTTCAACTTTCTTTGAAAAGACTAAATCATTTAATACATCCTCCATATATTTATAGGATGGAAAAAAAACCAAATAGTTTCCTTTTTTCTCTTTAGCAATGGTCATAATATGTTCCCCAATAGGCCCAATAGAGCTATCACGGTTATGATACTTGGTGGAAATAGAGCGGTCAATTACCAGACCCAATTTTTCACTATCAAAAGGCGATGATAACATCATGCCATAATTCTCTTTATTACCACCTAACAAATCCATATAGTAGGACATGGGCAAAAGGGTTGCAGAAAAGAAAACGACACCATTCATATCAAGGGTTGCCATCCTTATATTGTCACTTGGATCCATACAATACAAGTGTATTCTTAGATTATTACCTTTCTTCTCATAAGTGGTAATATACTTTTCACTGTATAATTCTGTTTTCTTGACATAATCATAGGCCATAAAGAAAAAATCCAAAAGCATATCCATATGCTGCCAATTTTGATGTTCTTTGAAGATTTTCTCTGTTCTATAGATAATGGCTCTAAGATCATCTTCTATATCATAGGGCATATCTTTTGTCTCAAATCTTAAATGTTCATAGTCTTCACAAGCTTTTCTATAGTGCAACATCTTCTGGTTTAACCGCGTCATGTACTTGTAAAGCTTAGCATCTAAATCCTTAACCTTACGTCGTAATTCTAAAACCTGATCTTTTTCAAGAACAGCAGAGTACATGGACCTTCCTCGGTCAACAAGATTATGGGCTTCGTCAATCAATAAGGTGTAGCCACCGGAACCTTCGACAAAAAACCTTTGTAGCTTAGCGCTGGGGTCAAAGACATAATTATAATCGCAAACAATCACTTCACAAAACAATGCCAAATCCAAAGATAATTCATAGGGGCAAACCTGATGCAGCCTAGCAAAGCTTTCGATTACATCCCGTGTATAACAATCCGTCGCCTTAAACGCCGCCTCAATAGCCACGTTCACCCGGTCATAATGGCCTAAGGCATAGGGACAATCCTCTTTATTACACTTAGTCACCTCATTAAGGCATATTTTCTCTTTGGCTGTTATTGTGACCCTTTTTAATACCATACCTTGGTCTTCCAGTAAGTTCAGTGTTTGATTGGCCACTTCCTTACCAATGGTTTTTGCCGTTAGATAAAATATCTTTTTGGTCTTTTTCTCACCTAAAGCTTTGATAGCAGGAAATAACGTTGCGATGGTTTTGCCAATCCCTGTTGGTGCTCTTGAAAAAAGCTTCTGACCTTCTATAATGGTCTTAAAGACGCCATGCATAAGCTGCTTTTGACCTTTACGGTAGCTAGGGAAAGGATACGTCATACGTCCGACACTTTCTAAGCATCTTTCCTTGAATCTCTCCAAGCTAAGTGCCCATTTGGCATAACGGCCCAGTATGTCATAATAGAAGACTTCAAGGTCTTCTATGGTCTCATAGGAGGTAAAATGCCGCACATTATAGTCTTCCAACTCAATGTAAGTCAGTCTACATGTAAGGCCCATAAGCTGATTTTGATGGGCATAGATATAACCATACATTTTGACCTGTGCCCAGTGCATAATATTGTTACCTTTGATTAGGTGAAGGGGCATACCAGTGGATTTGATTTCATCAATAACAATTATACCGTCCTCTTCAAAAAGACCGTCCATACGACCGGTAATGGTGAAATCGATTTGATCCATTTGGCATGTATGAACCAGCTTAACTTCAACAAGGTAGTCATCCATTTGAGCCTTCTGGAACCTTTGATGGGCTCTGGTACCATCTACCGCTCTGGTGCTTGAGAGTGCAACGGATTCAATACTCCCCCCTCTTAGGATATAATCAATTATATTTCTTACTGAAACCTGAATCTCGTACCGGGCCATAGTTTTCACCAACAATCATTTACTATTCTAGGGATATTTTTCCAACATGGTTTTATTATTCATGCTGATTTAACCATTATACCAAATATATGTTCCCCTGAAAAGTGTTTGTGGCAATCAAGAGTCTTATCTCCTGATTGCCACATTTTTAGTCATATCTTCTATTGTTTTAGTTTTTACTTGCAATTAGGTTCTTGTACCAATAATAGGATTCTTTAGGTGTCCGTTTACCGGTTTCAAAATCAACATGTACAAGACCGAATCGTTCTTTATAACCTTCTGCCCATTCGAAATTATCCAGTAATGACCACTGGAAATAACCACGAATATCATTGCCTTCTTGATAGGATTTGTCTAATTGGCGTAAATATCGATCCAAAAAATCTATCCTACCTTCGTCATGAACCTTACCATCTAAGGATACCCAATCCTTATTGGACAATCCATTCTCTGTAATATAGATTGGTGTCTGGTAGCGCTCATACATGAACTTCGTACCCCAATACATAATGCCTTCTGACACAAGCCAGTTAAGCGCTGTAAAAGGTTGACCCGGTTTTTGCTTACTGACTTTCACATAAGGACCATCTGCTTCAACCACTGGACCTTGATATAAATTAAGTCCAATAAAATCCACTTTCTGCGAAATAAGTTCAAAGTCTTTTCTTAATTGTTCCTCTTCCGGTAAATAATCTCGGTACATCTTTGTTACCCAGTCGGGGTATTTTCCAAGCATAATCGGATCATACCAATAATCGTTGTCAAAGGTAAAATCATAGTCATCTTTATTTTCTGTTTTCTCATATCGATTAAACATAAAATCTCTTGCCGCATCTACATCTGCTTGTTCTAATGATTTTGGAACAACTGCATTGGCTACAAAAGCAAACCCAACAGATGCCTCCGGCCTAGCATCTTTTATAACCTTAAGAGATTTACCGTGAGCCAATAAAGTGTTGTGAGTCATCCGTATAATGTCAAAGGCGCTGTAGTGATGTCCCGGTGCATGTACGCCTGAGAAATAGCCAAGCCCGATAAAGCATTGTGGCTCGTTAAGCGTCATCCAATGCTTGACCCGATCGCCCAAGCAATCTACCATTACTTTTGTATACTCAGCAAACCAATCTGAAGAAGCGTCATTCAGCCATTGACCCTTTTTATACAATTCATAAGGATAGTCCCAATGAAATAAGGTAACATAAGGTTCAATGCCCGCTTCAAGTAAGGCATCTACAAAACGGCTGTAATAGTCAAGGCCTTTTGCATTTACTTCTCCGATACCGTTTGGCAAAACTCTTGGCCATGAAATTGAAAATCTGTAGGCTTTCACACCCAACTCCTTAAGTATTGCCACGTCTTCTTCTAGTTTATGGTAGGAATCACAAGCCACATCACCATGGTCCATATTATAAACTTTGCCTTCAACTTTGGTAAACATATCCCAAACGGAGAGACCTTTACCGTCATCGTAAGCGCCGCCTTCTATTTGATAGGATGCTGTTGCTGCACCCCATATAAATGATTGATCAAACATAATGTCCTCCTAATAGCTGTTCTAATCTAAATGTGGTTTAAGGGTTAAAAATGCCTTTTGATTAAGTGACTTATTCTTCCATTATTCCTTGAGACCGCCAAGAGCCACCCCTGCGATAATGTATCTTGAGAAAATAAGATATACAAGGAGCAGTGGTAAAATGGTCATCGCAATTCCAAGATAAATGCCACCAAATTCAGTCCTATAAATATCCGCTTTAAGTAGCTGAACCAACATAGGTAATGTGTATTTCTTCTCATCTGAAATCAACATTAAGGGCATAAGGAAATTATTCCAAGAGCCGACAAAAGCAAAAATACCCATAGTAGCAAGTGCCGGTTTCATCACAGGCAAGGCAATTGTATGAAAAATTTGTATCTCTTTTGCACCATCAATTCTTGCAGCGCTTACCAAATCCTTTGGAAAGGATGAAAGTAAATACTGACGAATGAAGAAGACAGTCGCAGGTGTCGCCATTGCAGGGAAAATCAAGGGTATATACGAGTCTGTAAGGTTCGCATTCAACATCATACGATAAAAACCGATCATGCTGATCTGGGCCGGTATCATCAGAATAAAAGCAATTAAAGCAAATATGTACTTTTTCGCTTTGAAATCATAAACAACAAGACCATATGCCGTTAATGCACTAAAATATAAAGCCATAAAAGTGGCACTTGCAGATATGGTGAAACTGTTTAAAAAACCACGCCATATATCAAAGCCTCTATTGGTCAACACTGTATAGTTGTATTCCATGAAGCCACTGGGTATAAGGGAAAAACCTTGCTGTATCTGATCCGTGGATCTGGTTGCATTCACAATAAGGATCCAAAAAGGCATGATGCTAAGGATCATGAGCAAAAAACACACAATATAGATCCAAGATGCTTTTAGCCAATAAAATTTTCCTAATCTATGCTCATTCATGTAGAGTACCTGCCTTTCTTAGTTTACCAAACAAAGGCTTTTTGATTCTTTCATCGTCTCCCATGACCTTGAAGATAATTATACTGACAATCACAATCATCACCAGTAGTGTTATGGAGGCGGTTGCAGCTACATAATAATTTCTACTACCACTAAAAGCCTGCCTGTAGATAAACATCGTAACTGTTTCAATAGAATAATCCGGATTGCCTCTTAATGTTAACAAGAAGGGAATATCAAACATTTGCATGCCACCGATAAAAGAGGTTACCAGTACATACAAAGTAATCGGCTTAATAAGAGGTAGCGTTATACCAAAAAACATCTGACTACTTGTTGCCCCATCCACCATGGCTGCTTCATAAAGAGAAGGATTAATGCCTAAAATACCTGCCATAAGAATGATAAATGTATTACCATACCACATCCAAAACTGGATAAAGGCTACGATGGATCTAGTGGCGCCCGCACTTCTAAAGAACTCAAAAGGTTCACTTAGAACACCGAATTGAATCAACAATTGATTGATTGGTCCCATAGGATAACTAAAAAGCGTACTAAAAAGTATGGATACAGAAGCGGCAGTAATAATATTCGGCATATAGAACAATACTTTAAAAAGACCTGCGCCTTTTAGCTTCATTCTTGCGTCTGAAAACCATTTTGCCAATAACAGTGCCAAACCAATTTGTGGAATAAAGTTCATGGTCCAGATGATCCATGTGTTTCTAAGTGCTTTTAAGAATAATTCATTTTGAAGCAAAGCGAAGTAATTCTTAAATCCCACATAATTCATCTGGGTTTCCCAACCTGCAAGATCTGAAAAACTTAACTGAAAGGTGTAAAAAATCGGATACAGTTGGAAGACCAAAAAGGCAATAATGAATGGTGCAACAAAGAAATAACCGTACTTATCATAATTAACCAATTGATTTTTATTTTTCTCTGCCATTATAATCTCCTATCTTAATTTCTTGAGCTGTGTTATAAGCAGTCGATTAAACTTTGTCTCTGTTATAAGTACAAACATTGATTATAGGGTCAAAACTAAGTTTCATTAAGTTTATATATGGGTGTATGCAATAGTTCAACTATATCGTTTTGACACCTGAACCAACATTCTTAATGAATATTAAAGGGATGAAAGACTAGCCTTCACCCCTTTAATTTTAGTATTCTAAATTGGGGAATTGATTTTTGACCGATGAAATAAAATCTTCCATCGCAGCATCACGTTCTTTTTCGCCTTTGGAATATGCGGTCAACTGCTCAGTAAATAAGTCTTGAATGTCTTTGTCAGAACCTGTCAAAATAGATGCGTCTACTTTTGTTGCCATTTCTGCAAAAGCAGCATAATGGTTTTGTCCATCCAAGAAAGGCTCTGAAAAACCATCTTTGATTTCATTCACTACTGCTTCATTAGATAGAACGTCACCAGTCTCTTCTGCCCATGTTTTTAGGAAAGCTTCATCTAATGTCAAGTATTCGATGAGATCAGCTGCTGCTGCCTCCATCTCGGAACCTTCACGCATAGCTAACCATGTGCCACCCCAGAAATAAGAGGAAGGTCCTTGGATCATACCCCAGTCACCTGAAGTGGATACGCCTGTATCTGCATTCTCAGCACTTGTTTTTAATACATAGTGAAGACCCCATGTTGGTAAGAAGTAACCAAAAACATCATTACCTGAAATACTTGCAAACCATTGTTCTGTCCATTGTTCAGACTGGTTCGTCAATTTATTAGATTCTAGTTTTCTACCCATTTCCATAAGTTCAGTAATCTTAGGATCAACGACGAATTTGTTGTCTACAACCCAGCCCTCTTCTCTGGCTGCATAGAAAACTTGTACTAGGTCCCCTAGAGAACTGATCATTTTTACTTTTCCGTCTGATTTCTCACTGATGGTCATTGCTGTTTCATAGAACTTATCAAAGTCGCTCACAAGCGCTTGTACTTCTTCCGGATCTTCTGTTCCAAGATACTCCAAAGCCAGACTTCTTCTATAGAAGAAAGCACCAGGTGTCGCTTGCCAACTTGAGCCTTTTAGTACGCCATTGGTATCTGTTGCAACATCAAGGACATAAGGAAGTGTATCAATATTGTCTCTATCAAATCCTATAGATGCTAGATCTGCTGTAAAAGGTGAATCTACATATTTTTTAACATACCCAGCTTCAAGAGCGAATACATCCGGTGCGCTTTTCCCTGATGCCAAAACCGGATCAAGTTTGTTTTGATATTGATCATTAGGTACGACGACAACTTCAACTTTATAAGGTAAGTCCGGATTGTCTTTTAAATAATGGTTCTCAATCATACCTTTAAGTTCATCTGTAAATGTCCATACAACCAAAGTCTCACCTTTGTTTTCTGTTGGTACGCCAATCTCAACTTCTCCTATTGCTTCGTTATTGTCCTGCTTCGCCCCACCACAAGCCGTTACAGAAAGTATTAATGTAAATGTTAGTAATAAACCAATCCACTTTTTCATCTTTTTCTCCTTTTCACATTCATATAAGTTTCACTTGCTTACAGGATGCACCTTCTAACAATTTCACGCCCACACTTATGTCTATTTTCGTTCGATTCTTGGTTTCAATAATTTCAGTCAAACGCTTAGCAGCCAGCTCACCAATCATCCTCGTGTCTTGTACAATCGTCGTTAAATGGGGGGTAATCATTTGTCCAAGTTCCAAACCGTCAAAACCAACAACCGATATATCCTCCGGTACTTTAAGACCTAACTCTTGAATCACTTTGATTCCTAAAACTGCTGCATAATCATCGGAAAAAATAATAGCCGTGGGTCGTTTCTCTCTCCCTAAGACCATGCGTGTCTTATCGGCAATATTTTCACGGTCGTAATAAGCACTTTCTACCAGATGTTCTTCCGTTATTTTGCAGTTGTTGGCATTCATAGTATCTTCAAAACCGCGAATACGTTCACCGGTGACATAATTGCGTTGTCCGTGAATATAGACAATGTCTCGATGGTTTAAATCAATAAGGTGCTGCGTCAGCAGTTTTAAGCCTTCATAGTTTTCAGAAAAAATAGAACTCACTGTATCGTTATCAAAATCAATGACCACAACAGGTATCTTGCTATGAATCAACTCAATGACATTTTGATCATTATAGTCATAGTTAGCAATAATAACACCATCGCATCGGCGTCGCCTTACATGTTGAAGGAAAGACACCTTATTCTCACCTATTTTTTGGGATACAAAGGTTAAATCATAACCTAGTTCTTCAGTATATTTCTTAAAGCTCTCAAGAATCTGTGAGAAAAAGTAGTGGGTAAAACCATTACGAATCTCACTCTCCGTTTCAAAAAGGACACCAATATTCCAAGTCTTGTTCTTTGTTAATGCTTGTGCCTGTGAATTTGGTGAATACCCCATGCTTTCTGCCATATCCAATATCTTTTTCCGCGTCATGGCATTAACATCCGGATAATTATTAAGTGCTTTTGATACTGTTGCGCTTGAGCAACCGACATTTTTTGCTATATCATAAATGGTAATCATATATAACCATCCTTTCCGAAACCGTTTTCGATTCATTCTAAAAAAAATTATACCTAACTCCAGCCTTAAGTGCAAGTCCTTTTAGAATTTCTTTCGAAACCGCTTTCGGTGTTTCGTAAAAAAATATCGCCATTCAAGTGTCTTTTCTGTTAAAAAGAAGTTATCGAAACCGCTTTCGATATTAGTTTACCATCTTCAATATACTTTTGTCAACCCTTTTGTTTAGAACAAAGCAACAAAGTCGCGTTTTGCTTGCAAATTGTTCCGGCAGGAAAGACTTCCTTGAAAACAGCAAAGCAGCAAGCATTCATTTCCCAGTCTTCCTTTCGGACGATCAGACGGAAATAAAACACTTACTGCCATAACAACTCTATTATTAATAAATTAAATGACTTTAAATCTAATATTTGGCAGTACTATATATTGACACTACCAGTACTGACCATGAAGTTCCTGGATGCACCAACTTGAGACCCTACTCACATTCACTGTGGTAGGGTTTCCATGGGACTACAAACAAATTCACACATCTTTATCCTTACCAACACCGACCATGAAGTTCCTGGAGCAGTGTGTGTGGTGAGGCTCATAAGAAAGTAACCTCATGCATCATGTCAGGCTTCAAGACATGATGCTAAAATGAAAACTTTCTTATGAAATTTGTTAGTCAGCATGGATGCTGACCGTCGACTTTTGGTGCAGGACGCACCAATCGGAGGCCGTAGTCATATACACTGTGGAAGGGTTTTCATGGGACCTCTTTACCAAGTTATTCATTTATCGTCACTCACTACTTCAAAATCTCATCCACCAAGCCCATTACAGCCTTCTCAAGCTTCAGTGCCAAAGCATCAGCTTCCGCTTGCGTATTCCCTTTAACACCAAAGTAGAACTTCACCTTTGGCTCCGTACCGGAAGGTCTGACACAGAACCATGATCCATCTTCCAAGTCATAGTATAAAACATTCGAAGATGGTAAACCTGTAGCTGTTACTTCATCCGTCACTAGATCCTTAATCGTATCTTCATTGTAATCCCTAGCACGCACCACTTTTATACCACCTAAAACCTTGGGTGGATTCTCGCGTAATGAAGTTAGAATGTTTTGGATTTTCTCTATGCCTTCAATACCCTTCAAAGTAATCGCCTGAAGGGTTTCTTTATAATAACCGTATTTCTCATATAAATCTATAAGCGCTTCATATAAAGTCTTACCTTTTGATTTATAATAAGCTGCAGCTTCAGCCACACACATGACCGCAACAATAGCATCCTTATCTCTTGAATGAGTGCCTACTAGATATCCGTAGCTTTCTTCAAAGCCAAACTGATAATCATAACTACCATCGGCTTCAAATTCCTTAATCTTTTCTCCAATATATTTAAAACCGGTTAAAGTCTCAAACAATGTAACACCATAATTGTCTGCAATAGCTCTAGCCATATAGGTCGAAACAATCGTAGTAACAACAGCACTATTTTCCGGCAATAGCCCCAGTTCAGCTTTGCGGCCCAAGATATAAGACATCAGAATCATACCAATATTATTGCCATTTAGCGCCTTATAGTCACCTTCTTTTGTTTTTGCAAATACACCTAAACGATCGGCATCAGGATCTGTCGCCATAACCACATCTGCCTTATTCTCTCTTGCAAGATTGAGCGCTAGCTCAAAAGCCTTTGGATCTTCTGGATTTGGATAATCTACGGTTGGAAAACTACCATCCGGTTCCTCTTGTTCTTTAACAATCAGGACTTTTTCAAAACCAATTTCCTTTAGAATACGTCGAACCGGAATATTACCTGAGCCATGAAGTGGTGTGTATACCAAAGTAAAATCGTCGGCTTCCTCTTTTATGACCTTCGGATCGATAATAAGTTTTTTCAAGGTTTCAATATACCTGTCATCTAGAGCTTTATCGATTATTTCATATAGACCTTTTGCCATGGCCATATCTTTATCCATGATTTTTACAGCTTCATAACCTTCTACAAGATTCACTTGCTCTATGATTTCTCCGTCTATTGGCTCAGCTACTTGTGCACCATCTGACCAATAGGCTTTATATCCGTTATACTCAGGTGGATTATGACTGGCTGTAACAACGATTCCAGCTGTACAACCAAGTTCCCTAACAGCGTAGGACAAGTATGCTACCGGTCTTAGTGACTCAAAAACATACCCCTTAATACCGTTTGCTGCTAGTACCAATGCTGCTTCATCCGCAAACTCAGGTGACATGCGTCTTGAGTCATATGCAATAGCAACGCTATTTTCTTCATTGGCCTTCTTCATATTAATATAATTGGCCAGTCCTTGGGTGGCTTTTCTAACTGTATAGATATTCATTCGGTTGGTACCTGCACCTAAAACACCTCTTAAGCCGCCTGTACCAAATTCCAGTTCCCTATAAAATCGGTCTTGTATCTCTTTGTCATCACCTTTTATTTGCCTTAGTTCTTCCTTAGTTACCTCATCAAAATAATCGCTCTCGAGCCATGATTCATATAAATCCATGTACGTCATATTACGCCCTCCTTTTTAATCTCATTGTGTATCTGTATCTTACTATTAAGGAGCTTTTCTCGGTAAAATCACCTGAAATTGCTCTTATTCGTTGCCTGGTTCGCTAGGTTCTAAAGGTACTAATTCTGGTAATACAAGATTCTTGTCTTTACCGTCATCCTCCCAAGAAAATGAAAAGCTAGCTGTCACATAACCTGTTCGTCGTAATGTTATGGTATGGTCGCCCGGTGTATAGGGTGTCGAAGTTGGAATGACCCCTATAAAAGCAGCATCCAAATAGACTTCAGCACCTGCCGGTTCTTGTATGAAAAGAAAGTTAGCTTTCCCCTCAAGATCAATCTTGAATCTGAGATATGCTTGGTTTAGTATTAAATCACCTTCCCAAGTCTCAAAATTCTCTTTCTCTGCTCGAATTCTATAATTACCAAAACTTAGCATACTTGGTTCATTGGACTGTAAAAGTACATCATCAATATAGAGCTTCACATCTTCTTGTGACAATACAAACTCGACTGTTCCAACCTTCGGCTGTGCTGTGCTCAAATCAAGGGTTACAATTTGTCCCTCTTCTACCATAACTTGGCTTACAAACGGTGACATATTATCCTTTGAGACAATAACATCATAAACACCAGCACTGATGGGCATATTCATTTCTGCTTCAACCAATTTACTTATTTTTCGTCCGATCTCAATCTGACCCCCGATAAAGCTTTCATGGTTAACCAAAGTAATTGTACCATGGCCGTTAACCATGATAATGCTCCATACGTGATCTTTGTACCCCTTAACAATGGCCTCATCTGCAGGACTAAGCTCGGTGATTGCAAAAGGAGAGCCATCCTTAGAAGTCACCAGCTCCTCAGTATAGGTATATACCTCGTTACCAATCCTTATGGTACGACTTTCTTCATCCACCACCATATTGCTTACATCTCGTCTCTGCCATGTAATCGCGGTAATTCTTACGTTTTCCGGTTTTAAGGTTTTTATATCATACTTAGTTTCAATCATATCACCCATACTGATTTGGCTAAGTGCAATGTCTGTTCCATACTCATTTTTTATATCAATTGAACTATCCATCGCTAATGTAATCATTTTTAATGCTTCAATATCATAGACCATAAGCTTACCTGATTCACTATCTACATATTTAACAACTGCAATGGCTCTTTCAAATTGACCGCTTGAGGCTTCTTCTTCAATTTCTGTTGGTGTTTCTACTTCCTCCGGTTTATCTTGTTTTTTGTCCTTACCACCCAAAATAAGCGCCAACACGGTTACCCCGACGATTAATATGACGACTGCTACGATACCTATCACTGTCATTCTTGATACAATGTCCACATTTTTCTTCTTCTCAGTCGATCTTTTTCGTTCTGTCATCTGCCACCTCTTATTATTTTACCTTTTAGTAAGGTCATTGTTTAATCCAACCCTCTCAGCAACACACCAGCTTTATTATAATTTTCATTTAACTTTTTCGTCATTACTAAATAGGGTTTATGTCTTATATTATAATGAGTATTCTTTTCTTTTGCAAGTACTGTCAACGCTTCCGGTATTGTCCTGATTGCTTCCAAATACATTCTGCCTTGTGGAACATCTCCACTATGGATACTAAACTCACTTGCCATAAGCAAGGCACTGCTGTACGCTTCATGCCTATGAATATTCAAAGGGTTTATGTCCACCAATGTTCTAGTATGTTCAACGGCCAAAGGGTAATTGCCTTTTTTTATAGCTATATCTTTTAGAACCAAGTAGCCTTCAATTATATATGGGTTACGACGAATCAGATTTTCGGAAAGTGTAATCTGTTGATCTTGATTATCCTCGGTAAGCAAATACTTCCTTGCTCCCTCTGTATGACCTTGATATAGATCTAAAGTCGTTTCATAATTGCCCCTATAATAGGATATTTCAACAATCAAAAAATAAATACACGGCAAAAGCAATAACAGTATTGCAACGTTACTAAATCCCTTTTTTAAAACAAAGTCTTTTCTTTCTATCTCTTCTTTAGTTGTAGAAAAAATTATAATCAATAACCAGATATAAGGAAATTGAAGGGTGATATCCGAAAGGCTATGCAACAATAAAACCATAACCACCAACTTATTCATACCATCATATTTCTTAATAAAAATAATGTAGATCATAAAAGCAGCTAATGTCATACCACCAAGTATACCTATATCTAAAAATGCCTGTAATAGGCTGCTATGAACATATCTAACATGGTACATGGAGCCGGTTTGATACGCACGTTGGGCGTAATAGTAACCAAACGTACCATACCCAAAAGGCCTATCCCAGATCATACGTAATGCATCTTCATAGTACAACAAGCGGGTCTGCCACTCGCTGACTTTAGGCGTCATTTGCGTGAGCCTTCTAAAAACCATCTCTAAGTTTATGAAACCAATAAGCACCTTGCTGATGACAACAGAAAAGCAAAGTCCCATCCAGAAGGCATTATTTAGTTTTTTCTTTATCAACAGATAAACGATTATAAGACATGATATTAGGATGACACTTCGACTCATGGTCATCAGAAGTGTTGTTCCAAGGATACTAAAACCTATGACTTTTTGCCACGTCTTCATCTCAATTGTCAGATATACAAGTATCGCAGAAAACACTACAGCTGCCCAAGTATTGGCATACTGAATCGGGCCTGCCATTCTATGGTTAATGACATAAGAAATTTGATGTTCTTCAAAGCCCAGATAGCTCATAATACCAATCAAACCGCCCACTATTACACTTATCACAAAAACACATTTAAAATACTTCATGAAATTATTGTTATGGACTTGATAAATTAAAACATAAGCCATTACGAGTAAAAGGCCCAAAAATATACCATAAACTTGCATTCCTTTTTCAAGTGCTGTAAAATAAGCCAAAATTTGTAAAGCTAAAAAAAGAAATAAAAACTTACTTGTCATATCTTTTGGTAGGATTAAGCTTCCTTTGTGAAAAAGCCATAAAAACAATAGGATTATGACAATCACATTGGCCAGCATAAGGGTATGATTAAAATAAAGGCCTTGTAAAAACATAAAAACCGTCATCCATATTATAATGGTTATAGATAAGACTTTCATAGGCTAACCCTTATGTATTAGTATTTCTGCTTTTTCAAGAAGCAGCTTTTTTTTATTCATTTCCGGTTCTTCTATTACGATTTCTAATAGTGCTTTTAACAGCATTCCAATTTTCTCACCCTTTTCAACACCTAAATCCATCAGGTCCTTGCCACGTATATTTAGATCTTGTATGGTTAAACAGTGCTTACTTGCCATTAGGACCTCAAAATGTTGTTTCTTAATATCTAAATCATCAAGCCTTGCCTGAAGCTTGTTAGGGGCTTGTGCTCGAACATCTGCCTCCTGAACGGCCAAATAATCCCTAAACGTATCTATACCCATATGAGCGACTGCTTTTCTAAGGGATTTTGCATTGGGTTCAAAACGGTAGTCATGGTAGGCAATGAGTTTGAGAATATGGTTTTTGGTTTTATTATCAAACTTGAGACGGCTAAGTATTGTTTTTGAGAGCTCCACACTGATTTTTGAATGGCCATAAAAATGATCTGTGCCTTCATCATCTGTTGATTTTGAGTAACCTTTTCCAATGTCATGTAAAAATATAGCCCATCTTAGAGCTTCATTTCTTTTTATTTCCTTCAATGCCTTATAGGTATGCTCATCCACATCATATACATGATAGGCATGGTTTTGACTGAGCCCTACACATGGCATAAATTCAGGTATCACATAAGGCATTAGGCCATAATGAACCAGCTTTGATATGTAGTCCGGATTTTTGGAACATAGAATCTTAGTAAGCTCCATCTTAACTCTTTCAGCACTAATTTTCTCGATGAGCTTAGACAACAATGAAATGGCCCTACCGGTTTCGGATTCGATCTCAAAACCGAATCGCGCTGCAAATCGAATGGCTCTAAGCATCCTTAGAGCATCTTCGTGAAAACGTTCATCCGGATCGCCAACACATCTAATCATGCCAAGTTCAAGGTCACGTTCTCCGCCAAACAGGTCTACAAAACCTGATTCTTCGTTATAGGCCATTGCATTAATGGTAAAATCCCTACGCTTAAGATCTTCTTTCAGACATTTTGTAAATGCGACCGCCTTAGGCTTCCTATGGTTTTCATACTTACCATCCACACGATAGGTGGTGATCTCGTAACCCACTTTATTTTTCAATATGGTAACTGTACCATGTTCCAGACCGGTATCTACTGTTCTTGAAAATAAAGCCTTCACTTGACTCGGTTCAGCAGATGTTGTTAGATCCCAGTCCTTAGGTACTTTCCCTATCATTAGATCTCTCACACACCCACCAACTATAAAGGCTTCATGCCCATGGTGATGTAGTTTTTTTAGTATATAATGAACGTCTTTTGGTAATTCTTTATTTATCATAAAACACCTTTTCTATTGAATCGTAATGGCCTCTTTTTGAACGCCTTTTACTTCAAGTTTCTTTAATGTGTCTTTTACACTTGAAGGTACATAGGTTTTTAAAAGCTTCATTTTACCGGTGAAAGTATATGCTATACAAGTTGCAGGTATTAGTAAACTGTCCCCTTTTTTCACTTCTAAAGATTCAAAATCACCCTCTAATTGACCAAAACCCTCAAGAACCATATATATTTCGTAGCTGTTTTCATTCAATTGCCTGTCGGATCCATCTATTTCTATGGTTTCTAAGGCAAAGTATTGGTTCAAGATATAATAAGTATGCTTGGCATCTTCTCTAACGACCGTAGAACCATGAACCGGTAAGGTTGAATATGAATCTAGAAAATCGATGGTCTCTTTGGATTTGTCTATATGAAGGTCCCTACTTTGACCATCAAGGCCTATTCTGTTCCAATCGTAGACTCTATAGGTAGTGTCTGAGTTTTGCTGCACTTCGGCAAGCAAGATACCTTTTCCTATGGCATGAATTAAGCCAGCAGGTATATTAAATACATCACCGGGCTTTACTTCAACCTCATTAAGAACCTGTTCCAATTGGTTGGTTCTAAGAGCTTCTATAAATGTTTCTTGGGTTGTCCCTTTTTTTAGACCAATGATTAGCCTCGCACCTTCATCTGCTTCCATGACAACCCATGCTTCTGATTTTCCAAGTTCTCCGTTTTCTATAATTTTAGCATAAGTATCATCCGGATGTACTTGAACGGACAAATCCTCTTTCGCATCAATGATTTTTACCAGTAATGGAAATTTATTTCCTTTTTCATGACCTTCACCCAGTATATGATGGCTATGAGTTTGCAATAGTTCGCATAATGTACGACCTTTATAAGGTCCTGTTGCAATGATAGAGGCCCCATGTTCATGACAAGCAACTTCCCAGCTCTCCCCTGTATATTTAAATGGGGTTTTTTTTCCATAAAGATTTTTCAGCTTTTCTCCGCCCCAGATTCGTTCTTTTAGGTCCGGCTCAAATAATAATGGTCCCATAGTGCCTCCTTATGCATTTAACATAACTTTTTCATTATTAAAGGATCTTGTAATCATAAGAATCAGTATCCCTGTAATAACAATGGATACAATTGTGGACAGCAAAAACGCATCCATCCCCAGTTGGAACATAAATAATTGCTTAATGGCAAGTACATTGCCCAGTATCGGTATGGCAAATTGCATCAAAGCTGGCTCACCGGTTGTAAACATGGTAGAAAAAGATGCAAACATAACAATCATGTAAATAGGTGATACGTAAGTGCCTGCTTCTTTGACAGACTTTGCCCTAACAGAAGTAATACATATGAGACCTACATACATGCCCACCAGTACCAACATAATAATTAATAATTGTAGATATTGAACGGCTGAGAAGGATAATGATGTAATGGAAATATCTCTCCCGCCTGATAACATGCCCCCAGCGTTTGGTAAGGAAGCCATGATTGCAATAAAAGAACATGCCGCACTGACAAAAGCAACAATTGCAAGACCAATCAGTTTACCCATAGCGATGGTTTCTCTATTAACAGGCGTCATGAGCAAGGTTGCCATGGTGCCTCTTTCTTTTTCTCCTGCTATGGTATCTAAACCAATGCCCATAGCACCGGCAAATAATAATATAGCAATCAGCATCGGTAAGATCATAGAAAGACCAATACCCATAGCTTTGGACTCATCCATAACTTCACTTTCATCATTGGTCACATCCACCATAAAAGCTTTGGCATAATTTTCATTGCCAAATCTTTCTCCTAACATGGCAAGTTCATAACCTTCAAGGAGTTGCATAACAAATCTACTCCTAGCCGGGTAAGAATAATCTTCCGACGGGTTATAATAGGTCTTTATTTCGGGTACCTGTTCAAGTGTTTGATACGCTTGAATTTTC